>JARLGS010000958.1 GCA_031292695.1 Mycobacterium sp.
CCGAGATAATCCAGCTTCGACGAGTGTAGTTGATGCGATAACGCCTGAACATCACCAGCAAGTTCGGAAAAGTGCTGCCGGATTTCCTCAACCCGTGCATTCGCCGGCGCACTGGAACCGCTCGACGCGGACCGCTGGTTCGACGCGGTCCGCCGGAGCGCACCGTTCGCCGCGTTACCGCGCAGCGCCTTCGAGGCCACGCTGGATCTGCTGGCCGGCAAGTACCCGTCGACCGAATTCGCCGAACTGCGGCCGCGTCTGGTCTACGACCGTGACACCGGAACGCTGACCGCCCGGCCCGGCGCCCAACGGCTGGCGGTCACCTCGGGTGGCGCCATCCCGGACCGCGGCATGTTCACCGTGTATCTGGCCACCGGCGATGAAAAGCCCTCTCGGGTCGGCGAACTCGACGAGGAGATGGTGTACGAGTCACGGCCCGGCGACGTGATCTCCCTGGGTGCGACCAGCTGGCGGATCACCGAGATCACCCACGACCGGGTATTGGTACTGCCCGCCCCCGGCCAACCGGCCCGGTTGCCGTTCTGGCGCGGCGACGCAGTGGGTCGTCCCGCCGAGCTCGGTGCGGCGATCGGCGCATTCACCGGAAAACTCGCCGGCCTGCCCCGCGCCGAGTTCGATGAACATTGCGCAACAATGGGTTTCAACGACTACGCCACCGATAACCTGTGGCAGCTGCTGGATGAGCAGCGCCAGGCCACCGGCACGGTGCCCACCGACACCACCTTCCTGGTGGAACGGTTCCGCGATGAGCTCGGCGACTGGCGGATCGTCCTGCACTCCCCGTACGGGCTACGAGTGCACGGACCGCTGGCCCTGGCTGTAGGTCGGCGGATCATGGAACGGTACGGCATCGACGAGAAGCCCACCGCCGCCGACGACGGCATCGTGCTCCGGCTACCCGATACCGGCGAAAACCCGCCCGGCGCAGACATTTTCGTGTTCGACGCCGACGAGATCGAGCCGATCGTCACCGCGGAGGTGGGTGGGTCGGCACTGTTCGCCTCCCGCTTCCGGGAATGCGCGGCGCGGGCACTGCTACTGCCCCGCCGCCATCCAGGTAAGCGCTCCCCGCTGTGGCACCAGCGCCAACGTGCTGCCCAGCTGCTCGACATCGCACGCAAGTACCCGGATTTCCCGATCGTGCTGGAGACCGTGCGCGAATGCCTCCAAGACGTCTACGACGTCCCCATGCTCACCGAGGTGATGCGGCGCATCGCCCAGCGCCGAATTCGCGTGCTCGACGTACAGACCGCCACCCCGTCCCCGTTCGCCGCATCGCTGATGTTCGGCTACGTCGGCGCGTTCATGTACGAGGGCGACAGCCCCCTGGCCGAACGCCGGGCCGCCGCACTGTCTTTGGACGCCACGCTGCTGGCCGAGCTGCTGGGCCGGGTGGAACTGCGCGAGCTGCTGGACCCGGACGTCATCGCCGCCACCATCCGGCAGCTGCAGCACCTGACGGAAGAACGCGCGGCCCGGGACGCCGAGGGCATCGCGGACCTGCTACGCCTACTCGGCCCGCTGAGCACAGACGAACTCCAGCAGCGGTGCACCGCAACCGATGTCGGCGCCTGGTGCGAGACACTGCGCGCGGCCAAACGCGCCGTACCCGTCACCTTCGCGGGGCGTAGCTGGTGGGCGGCAGTCGAGGACCTGGGGCTGCTGCGAGACGGTCTCGGTGTGGCGGTGCCGGTCGGGGTGCCCGCGAGTTTCACTGCCGCGGTGTCCGATCCACTTGGCGAGTTGCTCGGCCGTTACGCCCGGACCAACGGACCGTTCACCACGACGCAGGCGGCAGCGCGTTTCGGCCTCGGCCATCGGGTCACCGCCGATGCGCTGAGCCGGATGGTGCTGGACGGCAAACTGATTCGCGGCGAGTTCACCGATGTCCCCGACAGCGCCGACCAGCAGTGGTGCGACGCCACCGTGCTGAAGATTCTGCGTCGCCGGTCTCTGGCCGCGCTGCGGGCTCAGATCGAACCGGTCAGCACCGCCGCGTATGCCCGGTTCCTGCCGGCCTGGCAGCAGCTCGGCGAGGCTCGCGGCATCGACGGCCTGGCCTCGGTCATCGAACAGCTTGCCGGCGTGCCGATTCCGGCCTCGGCAGTCGAACCGCTGGTGTTCGGTCAGCGGGTGTCGGACTACCAGCCGGCGATGCTCGACGAACTGCTGGCGTCGGGTGAGGTCACCTGGTCCGGCGCCGGCCAGATCGCCGGCAGCGATGGCTGGGTGGTGTTCCACCGGGCCGAGACCACGCCGCTGTCCATGCAGCCAGCCGCCGAGATCGAATTCACCGACACCCACCGCCGCATCATGGACACCCTCGGCTCGGCTGATGGAGTTGGCGGCGCCTACTTCTTCCGCCAATTGGCGCCCGACGACAGCGCCGAGGCCAAACAGGCACTGTGGGAACTGATCTGGGCCGGCTGGGTCACCGGCGACACCTTCGCGCCGGTCCGAGCCGTACTCGGCAGCGCGGGGCGCAAACCCGGTGGAGCACATCGGCAGCGTCAGCGACCACCCCGGCTCAGCCGCTACAGCGTGGCCCGGCCGCAGGCTCGCACCGTCGACCCCACTGTGGCCGGCCGCTGGTCGGCGTTGCCGCCAGCGGAACCGGAGTCGACGCTACGGGCGCACTTTCAGGCTGAGCTGCTGCTGAACCGCTACGGCGTTGTCACTCGAGGCGCCGCCGACGGTCTGCCCGGTGGCTTCGCAACACTGTACAAAGTGCTCACCGCATTTGAGGAGGCCGGCCGCTGCCAGCGCGGCTACTTCGTGGAATCCCTTGGCGGCGCCCAGTTTGCGGTGGCATCCACAGTGGACCGGTTGCGCAGCTACCTCGACAGCATCGATCCGCACCATCCCGATTACCACACAGTGGTGCTGGCCGCCACCGACCCGGCGAACCCATACGGCATCGCACTGCCCTGGCCGGAAGTTGCCGATACCGGGCACCGCCCGGGCCGCAAAGCTGGTGCGCTGGTGGCGCTCGTCGACGGTGAATTGGTGTGGTTCCTGGAACGCGGCGGCAAGTCGTTGTTGGCGTTCGATGCCAGCCCGGAACAACATCGCGCGGCCGCCGGTGCGTTGGCCGACCTGGTGAGCGCCGGGCGGTTGCAGTCGCTGCTCGTCGAGAAGATCAACGGCGCGGGCGTCCTCGACCCGAATTCCGGTCACTCACCGGTCCATCAGGCCCTCAGCGACGCCGGTTTCGCCCGCACCCCGCGTGGCCTGCGGTTGCGCTGAGCCTCAGTCGGAGGTTACAGCTCCCAGCTACGAGGATCTAGGTCGCGGCACCTGACGCCGCAATCGCAATACGGTGTACTTCAACAACGTTGAAGGCTGCAGAGCACAAGAAAGGTAGCGAACAATGCCACTGCTGAACTTCACCGTCGTCCGGGGCCGGTCTCCTGAAGAGCTACGTCGACTGCTCGACAGCGCGCATCGCGCCGTAGTGGACGCTTTCGACGTCCCCGAACGGGACCGCTACCAGATCGTCGACGTCCGCGACGCCGACGACGTCGTCGCGCTCGACACTGGACTGGGATTCGAGCGGTCCGACAAGCTCGTGATCATCCAGGTGGCGAGCCGGCGCCGCACCGAGGAAATGAAGCAGCGGTTTTACGAACTGCTGGCCGAAAACCTCCATCAAGACTGCGGATTGGACGCCACCGACCTCATCGTTTCGATCACGGAGAACGGCGATGCCGATTGGTCCTTCGGTGCTGGGCGGGCACAGTTCCTCACCGGCGAACTATCCTGACCGCGCACCCAACCAATTGATGAAATGAAAAGCACTCCGTGCGAGGAGCTCTCACCACCTAGGAGGTCCGCATGATCGCCACCCGGCTCACCTCGAAGTTCGGCCTATCGGTGCCAATCGCGCTGGCCCCGATGGACAAGTTCGCCGACGGCCGGCTGGCCGCGGCGGTCACTCAGGCGGGCGGCCTCGGAATCCTTGGCGCCGGCTACGGCGACCCCGCCTGGCTCAACGCGCAGTTCGCCGTTGCCGGCGGCGCCCGCATCGGAGTCGGCTTCATCGCTTGGAAACTGGCCGAGCGGCCGGAATTGCTGGATCTGGTGCTGGCCCACGACCCTGCAGCGCTGGTGCTCTCGTTCGGCGATCCCACCCCGTTCGCCGATCGCATACATGCCGCGAAGGTGCCGCTGCTCAATCAGGTCAACGATCTGGAAGAGGCACGACGCGGCATCGACATCGGAGCCGAAGTGCTGGTGGCACAAGGCGGCGAAGCGGGCGGGCACGGCAAGGGTGTCCGATCCACCTTCACCTTGGTTCCCGAGGTTGCCGACTTGGTCGCCGAACGGGCCCCAGAAACGCTTGTCCTGGCCGCCGGCGGCGTGGCTGACGGACGTGGGCTGGCAGCGGCGCTCTCGCTGGGCGCGGACGGCGCCCTCGTCGGATCACGGCTGTGGGCGGCGCAGGAGTCGCCCGTCAACCCGGCCGCCCGCGAGCGTGCCCTCGCGTCAGGATCGGACGACACGGTGCGGTCTACGGTGTTCGACATCGTGCGCGGCCACCCGTGGCCGCAGGGATACGGCGGCCGTGCGTTGCGCAATGACTTCGTCAGCCGCTGGTATGGCAACGAGGACTCCTTGCGGGCTAATCTGACTGCAGCTCAACATGATTACCGCGGTGCTGTCGACGCCGCCGACTTCGGCACCGCCGACGTTCACATCGGCGAAGGGGTCGGCATCATCCGCGACCACCCCAGCGCCGCTCACCTCCTCGAGCGCATGGAGCGTGAGGCGGTCGCCATCCTTGGACGGCTCTCGGCTTAGTAGCAGAATCGAAGTCGTGACCGAGCATGCAGATGAGGTGTTGTCGGACGCCACTATCGCGGCGATGAGTCCTGCCGGACGCCGCGATCTGATCACGCGGCTGCAGCGCCCGCTGGATGACGTGTTTCCCCCGGCTGTGGCACGCCGCATGCGGCGCATCCGATTGACGTTGATGACGGGCAGCAGCATCGTGTTGATTCCGTGGATCGCCTACCTCGGATTCACGCTTCCGCCCAACTACACAGCACACAACTGGCCTGCCACCTGGATAGGTTTCGACGGCCTCCTCATCGCCTTCATGGCCACGACTGCGGTGCTGGGTTGGCTGCGTCGCCAGCTGGTGCTGCTCACCGCGTTCACCACCGGCGTGCTGCTGGTCTGTGACGCCTGGTTCGACATCATGACTTCGGACTTCGGACACGACCTGGCGGTGCCGTTGGCGACCGCCGTCCTGGTCGAGTTGCCACTGGCCATGATCATGATGACCGGCGCAATCCGGATTTTCCGCCTGACAGCAACGCGGCTCTGGTTCCTCGCACCCGGTGCGCCCCTGTGGCACCTGCCTCTGTTGCCCTGACTGACGCCAGCGAAACCTGACGACACATGCATGTGTCCGCCCAGCGCTCCAGGACAGGAGAACCATTCATGAGCAACACATCCTTCGCGGTGGATAGCTTGGCGGAGTTCGTGGTCGCCGCGGATCATTCACATATTCCGGATCACGCCTTGACGCTGTTGCGGCGCAACGTTCTCGACAGCCTTGGTGGCGCGATCGCCGCCCTCGACGGAGAAACGGTCCACCAGATCCGGGACCAGATCGAAGCCACCGGTGGACGCCCTCAAGCATCACTGATCGGCGGGGGCCGCACCACCGTGGATCAGGCCGCGCTGTTCAATTCGGTCGCGGTGCGCTATGTGGATCTGCTCGATACGTACCTGACGCCGGGCGGCCTCTGCCACCCCGCCGACAACTTCGGCGCGTTGCTCTCCGTCGCGGAAAGCGTCGGCGCCAGTGGCGCCGACTTCCTGCTCGCCCTCGCGCTGGCCTACGAGGTGCAATCCCGCTTTTCCGCGTCGGTCCCGGTGATGGGCCGCGGCCTCAACCACGCACTGCAGCTCGCTCTGTCGGTCGCGGCCGGGTCAGCCAAACTGCTCGGCCTGACCGCCGAGCAGACCGCGAATGCGCTCGCGATGGCCGTGGCGGACAACGTGTCGCTCGCGGCAATCCATTCCGAGCCGGTGTCGAATTGGAAGGGCATCTCCCCCGGCATCACCGCGATGCGTGCCGTCTACACCACTGCGCTGGCCCAGCGCGGCGTCACCGGACCGCGCGGAATCATCGACGGCCCCAATGGTCTCGAGCAATTGTTCGGCCAGCCGATCGATCTGCATCTCGACAACGCCACCCTCGACGTGGTCGAACACACCTACCTGAAAAAGTTCAGCGCGCTGATCCATGGGCAAACCCCGATCGAGACCATCCTGGCGTTACGCGCCGAACACGGCGTCGACTATCACGACGTCACAGCCGTGGACCTCGAGACGTTTCAAACCGCCTACGACATCGCCGGCGGCGGCACATTCGGCAGCAAGGAGCACCCGAGCACCAAGGAACAGGCCGACTACAACCTCAAATACCTGCTCGCCGTGGCACTCATCGACGGGCAGGTCGGTCCGGATCAACTCCAGACTGAGCGTATCCAGAGAGCAGATGTCCAAGACCTGCTACGCCGCATCAGTATTCGTCCGGATCAGGCGTTCACCGACCGCTACCCGAAGGCGACCCCGGCGCGGGTCTCGATGACTCTTCGGGACGGTCGCCGGCTGTCGCGCGAGCAGGATGATTTCGAGGGCGCGCCGGGCCGGTCGTTCGACTGGGCACGCACCGTCGAGAAGTTCGATGCCCTGGCGGCACCGTATGCCGACGAAGTTCTGCGCGCGGCGATCGTCACCACCGTGGCGCAGCTCGACACCGTTCCGCTGTCGGCCCTGACCACACTTCTCGTCAGGGTCACTCCAGAAAGGCAGTCATGACTCCTGGCGATCGCGATACGGATCGTCGGCGGGCAGCCACACATCGGTATCGCGGACGCCGAGGTCCCCGACGTCGCGGGTGAATGCCTCGACGAGCGCAAGGATCGCCGGGTTGGCCTCGCCGCGCCGGTAGACCAGCGACCACGTCCACACCGGCGTGGGCCCAACCACTGCTCTTCGCAACAGATTTCGCGGTTGCGGCGCATCTTGGCCCTTCGGATTGTTGAGTACCGGGCGGCCCAACTGGCGGATGTGCTCGAAGAACGTCGGCCCGGTGACCCCGCCGTCGTCGGTCCGCATGACGCGGGCCCCGGTGTCGGCGGCGAACTGCTCGCCGAACCGGTTCCAGGACAACCAACTTCCCACGTCCGAGTCAACCAGCACCAATACGTCCTTGGCCGCCACCGGCGAGTCATCGTCACCGGTGCACAAGGCGTAGAGCCGGTCCGCGCCGATCAGTCGGGCCTCCAGATTCAGCTCATCCATATCGACCTTCTCGACCCAGCAGATCGCAAGGTCGAGGCTGCCGTCGGCGACCCGGGCAGCCTGGGTATGTGATGGCATGACCCAGGTGTCGATCCGCACTGCAGCCACACCAGCGGCCCGCTGCGCCCAATCGCTGGGTAACCATTTGACGTAGCCCATCCGAACCGGGTCCGGTGCTGCCAAACCAATTGCTCGCCTGCGTAACTCGTCTGCCTGCACCAGCAGCGCACGAGCCTCGGGCAGCAGCGCCGAACCCGCCTCGGTCAGCGCCACCGACCGACGGTCGCGGTCGAAAAGCTGCACCTTCAGATCCCGCTCAAGGGCCTTGATCTGCTGGGACAACGACGGGCCGGCAATATGCAGGCGATCCGCCGCCCGGCCGAAGTTCAGTTCTTCGGCGACGGTGACGAAATAGCGCAACTGGCGCAGTTCCACCTCATGCAGCCTAGTAGGCCCAACCTCGCAGCAAGGAGCGAACACGTCGCGCCGGTAGGACATGCCGATCCGCGCCCGCCGTGTTGACATGGAGGTGACCGCAACAACCTCTGAAAAGGGCTTCCAACCATGAGCAATACCACGCGCGTCGCGATCATCACCGGCGCTTCCCAGGGCATCGGCGAGGGACTGGTCGCCGGCTACCGCAAATTGGATTACGCCGTCGTGGCGAACTCCCGCAACATCAGTGAGAGCAGCGACCCGATGGTCGCCACGGTGGCCGGTGACATCGCCCGGCCCGGTGTCGGTCAACACGTCGTCGACGCCGCCATCGAGCGGTTCGGCCGGGTGGACACCGTGGTCAACAACGCCGGCATCTTCATTTCCAAGCCGTTCACCGAATACACCGACGAGGACTTCGACGCCATCACCGGCGTGAATCTGCGCGGCTTCTTCGAGCTCACGCGCGCCGGGATCGCCGCTATCGAAGCCCACGGTGAGGGCGGCCACGTCGTCAACATCTCGACCAGCCTGGTCGACCATGCCAACTCCCAGGTGCCGTCCGCCCTGGCTTCCTTGACCAAAGGCGGGCTCAACGCGGTCACCAAGGCACTGGCCATTGAGTACGCGACGCGCGGCATCCGTTCCAACGCCGTTGCACTCGGCACCATCCGCACCCCGATGCACGACCCGTCGACGCACGAATTCCTGTCGGCTCTGCATCCGGTCGGGCACATGGGCGACATCAGCGACATCGTCGATGCAGTCCTATACCTTGAACAGGCAGGGTTCGTGACGGGTGAAATCCTGCACGTGGACGGGGGTCAAAGTGCCGGGCACTGAACAGAACGTCGATGTTCTGCGCCATGTGTTGGACCAGTGGAAGGCCGGCATTGACGCCCACCAACCACAGCGGGTGGCCGACGTGTTCACCGAGGACGCGATCTTCCAAGGGCTTCGCCCCTACAGCGTCAACCGGCAAGGTGTGTACGACTACTACGACTCTCAACCCCACGGGCTGACTGTCGAGTATCGGATCAACGAGACCCGCCGGCTCGCCGAGAACGTCGTACTCGGCTACCTCCGTGCGGATTTCACGCTTCCCGACGGCACGCTCATCGCACTCAACCTCAGCGTTGTGATGACCCGAGGACAGCACGGCTGGCAGATCGCGTTCTACCAGGTGTCGGCCCTGCCGCAGTAGCTTCGTGCGCCGAGCCACCATCGCGGCAGCAAGGTGCGACCTCTGCTCATCGCCAAGCCATAGAGTGAGGTCATGGCCCTGCGCACCCCGCTGACCGAGCTGTTCGGCATCGAACATCCGATCGTCCTGGCCCCGATGGGCGACGTATCCGGCGGGCGGCTTGCTGCGGCGGTATCCGAGGGCGGCGGGTTGGGCCTGATCGGCGGAGGTCGTGGTGATCTCACCATGCTGGCCACCGAGTGCGAGCTGGCCAGGCAAGGAGCCGAAAAGCCCTGGGGCGTGGGCCTACTCACCTGGGCCGTCAACCAAGACATCATCGACTGGGTGATCGCCCAACAACCCGCCGCCATCATGTTGTCGTTCGGCGATCCGGCCCCGTTCGCCGCCTCGGTCCACGACGCGAACATTCCCCTGATGTCCCAGGTACACACCCTCGACGAAGCAAAGCAGGCGCTCGACGCCGGCGTCGACGTCGTGGTGGCTCAGGGCATTGAGGCCGGCGGCCACCATGGTGGTCGCTCCACCCTGCCGTTCGTTCCTGCGGTGGTGGACCTGGCACACGACACCCCGGTGCTGGCCGCGGGCGGCATCGCCGACGGCCGTGGCCTGGCCGCGGCGCTCGCCCTTGGCGCAGCGGGCGCCATGATCGGCACCCGGTTCGAGGCCACCCACGAATCGCTGCTCACCGCCGCCGAAGCGAAGGCGATGCTCAAGGCGACCGCCGCCGACACCACCACCGGCCGGGCTATCGACATTGCCACCCGGCCGCCCGAAACACGTTGGCCTGCCCAGTATCCGGCCCGTACCCTGCGCAGCGTCTTCACCGATCACTGGCAGGGCCGGGATGCCGAGCTCGACGCGAACCTCCTGGCACAACAGGAGTTCCGTACCAAGGTCGCCGAGCAGGACATGGACTACCTACCGATCTGGGCCGGCGAAGCCCTGGACTTGATCGCCGACCTCGAAATGGCCAACGTGCTGGTCAAGAAGATCGCCGACGACGCGGTGCGGGCGCTCGACAAAGCACACACCCACATCGCCCGCGGCTGACATGCCCGAAGGCGACACCGTCTGGCACACCGCGGCGGTCCTCCGCGAGTCGCTGCAGGGGAAAACGTTGACGCGGTGCGACATTCGAGTCCCGAATTTCGCCACAACGGATCTCACCGGTGCGACCGTCGACGACGTGATCAGCCGCGGCAAGCATCTGTTCATCCGCATCGGCGACGCCAGCATCCATTCCCATCTCAAGATGGAGGGCAGCTGGAAAGTCAGCCCAGTCAACAAGCCCAGCCGCGCCGGACACAAGATTCGGATCATCCTGGAAACAACAGATGTTCAGGCCGCCGGCATCGACCTCGGCACGCTCGAGGTGCTCCCCCGCGATCGCGATCAAGCACCCGTCAGCCACCTCGGCCCGGATCTGCTTGGCCCGGACTGGGATCCGCAGACGGCGGCAACCAACCTCACCGCCGACCCCGAGCGACCACTCCACGAGGCCCTGCTCGATCAACGCAACCTGGCCGGCGTCGGCAACGTCTACGCCAATGAGTTGTGTTTCATCGTCGGCCGGCGCCCCGGCGCTCCGGTCAAGAACGTCAAAGACCCGCCGCGGCTGGCGCAGCGGGCCCGGGACATGCTGTGGCAGAACAGAAACCGGTGGAATCGCACCACAACGGGCGATACCCGGCCCGGCCGTCAACTCTGGGTGTACGGCCGGGTCGGGCAGGCGTGTCGCAGGTGCGGGACGCTGATCGAATCAGGAGACCGCGACCGGTTCGAGAACCTCGGGGACCTCGCTGACCGGATCACCTTCTGGTGCCCCCTTTGTCAGCCATGAGTCCGGCAGGGCCAGCCGGCAGATCTTCTTGACCACCGAGAAGAACTGCTTGTGGATCGGGCCGCTGTTGTACGGCAGGCCGTACCGCTGGCAGATTTCCTTGACCTCACCGGAGATTTCGGCGTAGCGGTGCGCCGGGATGTCCGGGAACAGGTGGTGTTCGATCTGGAACGACAGGTTGCCGATGAAGATGTGGAACCACTCGCCGCCGGTCAGGTTGGCCGATCCCAGCAGCTGCCGGTAGTACCACTGGCCGCGGGTCTCGCTCTTGGTCTCCTCGATGGTGAACTCGTGGGTGCCCTCGGGGAAGTGCCCGCAGAAGATGATCGTGTACGACCACACGTTGCGCATGAGGTTGGCGGTCATATTGCCGGCGAACACGAACGGCGCGAAAGGCCCGGCCAGCAGCGGGAAGGCCACGTAGTCCTTGACGGTCTGCTTGCGCACCTTGGCCCACATCTCGCGGAGAATGTCCTTCTTGTCCCGCAGCCGGATTTCGCCGGTACGGATGCGCTCGGTCTCCAGTTCGTGCAGCGCGACGCCGTACTGGAAAAACACCATCAGCAGAAACGCGTAGACCGGGTTGCCCAGGTAATACGGGCTCCACTTCTGGTCCTCGCTCATCCGCAGGACGCCATAGCCGATGTCGCGGTCCATATCGACGATGTTGGTGTAGGTGTGGTGCATGTAGTTGTGCGAGTGCCGCCACTGGTTGGACGGGCAGGCCGAGTCCCATTCGAAGTTCTGGCCGCGCAACGCCGGGTCGCCCATCCAGTCGTACTGGCCGTGCATGACGTTGTGACCGATCTCCATGTTGTCCAGGATTTTCGACAGGCCGAGCATCACCGTGCCGATGGGCCAGGCCGGCGGCAGGAACAGCAGCGCGCGGCCACCGATTTCCAGCTTGCGCTGCATGGCGATGATGTTGCGGATGTAGTCGGCGTCGCGGTCGCCGAGATCGGCGACGTTGCGCTCGCGGATGGCGTCGAGTTCACGGCCGAAGGCGTCGAACTGTTCCGGGGTGAGGGTGGCGGGGCGCTGAGCCATGGTGATGTCCTTAGGTTCGGGGTGGGCTGGGTGGTCTACAGGTCGATCTGGACGTCGCCGCATGGGGCGGTCACGCAGATTTCGATGCTCTCGTCCGGGGCGGTCGAAACCGCGCCGGTGATCAGGTTCTTCACCGGGCCGCTGATCTTCTTTCGGGTGCACGTGTGGCAGATGCCCATCCGGCAGCCGTTCTTCGGGCTGAGTCCGGCGGCCTCGGCCTGCTCCAGGATCGACCGGCCGTCATCGACAATGTCGACGGCGCTTTCGGTGAAGGCGACGGTGCCGCCGGAGGCGTCGGTCGGGACCGCGATGACCGGAGGCACGAAGCTCTCGGACTGGGCGCCCGGCAGCAGGTCGCGGACCGCGTCGACCAGGGCTGGCGGGCCGCAGACGAATACCGCCTCGGGGCTGGGCATCGCCGCGGCCAGGTGGTCCGGACCGAAGTAGCCGGTCAGCTCGCCCCGATTCGATCGGGTGTAGCTGTGCAGCACCGTGACGCCCGGGGTCGCGGCCAGCTCAGTGGCGTAGGCGGCCTCTTCCGGGTTGCGGGCGTAGTGGATGAAGGCGATTTCGCCGTCGAAGTTCTCCTCGCGCAGGGTGCGCAGCATCGACAGCACCGGCGTGATGCCGCTGCCGCCGGACACCAGCAGGATGCGCCGGGGCCGCTGCGCCGGCAGGACGAAATCGCCGCCGACGGAGTCCAGGCCGACGACCATGCCTGGCCGGGCGTTGCGGTACAGGTGGGTGGAGACCAAACCGCCGTCGTGCAGGCCGATGGTCAGCTCGATAACCGGGCTGCCTTCGGCGTTGGCCGGCGAGTAGCACCGGGTGCGGCGGCGGCCGTCGACCTCGACGGTCAGGTTGATGTGCTGGCCGGCCCGGAAGCCCTGCCAGGCATCGTTCGGCTGCAGGGTGAGGGTGACGCTGCGCGGCGTCTGCCGGCGGACCGCGACCACCGTGGCGCGGGCGTCGTCCAGAGTCCAGGCGCGATCGAAGACCTCGGAGTACCGATCGACGCCGTGCGGTCCGGTCAGGATGCCAACCAGAGCGGAGCCTCGGATTTTGCGGCTCAACATTTGAGTGAACATGTGTACACAGTGACTGAGTTCCGGCGTTCGCGTCAAGGCTCTAATCGCAGGTTGTTGCTAGGATCACACAGTGAACAGTCGTACGCATGTGCCGAACACAAACGTTCCAAACAGCGCTGCGATACAGCTGTGTAAACTTTCGTCGGTGAACAGTCGTACCCCTGGTTCACGCGACCGCAGGTCAAGTCGCTCGTCGAGCTCTCGTGTCCAGGACAACCTCTCTCGTGATGAGCGCAAAGAAGCCACCCGGCGCGCGATCATCGCGGCCGCCCTCAAGCTCCTCGACGAGGACAGCTTCAGCGCGCTCAGCCTGCGCGAAGTCACGCGCGAGGCCGGCATCGTGCCCGCCGCCTTCTATCGGCACTTCGAGACGATGGACGCCCTCGGGCTGGTACTGATCGACGAGTCCTTCCGCGCGCTGCGGGAGATGCTCCGCGGTGGCCGCGCCGGCCAGCTCGACCCCAAGCGCATCATCGACTCCTCGGTCGACATCCTCATCAGCGGCGTCAACGAGCGGCCCGAACACTGGCGCTTCATCAGCCGGGAGCGCAACAGCGGCGTCACCGTCCTGCGTTACGCGATCCGCACCGAAATCCGACTGATCACCTCAGAGCTGGCCATCGACTTGGCCCGCCTCCCCGGTCTCGCCGCCTGGAGCAGTGAGGACCTGAACATCCTGGCCGGGCTGTTCGTCAACGCCATGATCGCCACTGCCGAATCCCTCGATGACGCCAACGACGCGAAGGCGCTCGAGGAGGTCAAGCAGGTCGCGCGCAAACAACTCCGGATGATCGCGGTCGGCGTGGCCGGTTGGCGCTCCCGTTAAGCGCGACAACCGAACCGATCGGCGCTTCTGGCGCTATAGTTCAGTGGACGCAGAATTCCATACGTGCTGAATTTACCGGCATCGTCAGCGAGGTGCGCGGACTCCCGCGGTTCACGCAGGTTGCGGCATTTGGTCGGCAGCTAAGGAGCCGCATGTTGGGTATCGGTTTGTGGGGCGGCCTCACGGTTCTTGCCGCCTTGATGGCACTGACCTTCGTCGCCTGCGTGTTTGTATATGTCGGCCGGTTGGAGCGACGAGCGCCCGCCGCGTTGGGCGAACAAGTGGGCGCCCACAAGGCCGTGCTGGCCAAATTGCGTAGAGGCGAAGCGATGTCGCAAGACGAGATCGACTACGCGAAGGAGCTGGTGTCCGATGCCGGATCACCGCTCGCGTACGCGATACCCGCAGTCCTTTTCACCATGGGTTTCTTCTACGTGGTCGGCTGCCTCTACGAGCTCCAGGTACACGGCGGCAACCCCTCGTTTCGCACCTTCGTCGGGGGTATCCCCATGTTGACCTCGCTGAACATCTTCGGTCAGCTGCACCGGGTGGCACGATTGAAAAAGCGTCTGCCCACGATTCCCATGCCGGTGGCGTAGCCCCCACTGTTGCAGTCGATCATCGAAAGTTACTGCTGGCCAACAGCATCCGCTTCTCGACGACCGTCACTTCGACGAGCTTGAACCTGATGCAGTGACGGCCGGATCGCCGTCTTCCCAGAGCAGCAGTTGTCGCACCGACTGGCGGGATCCGTACGGCTGAAGCATCTGACTGGCAGGCCGGGGTCGCACCCGCAGCGGCCACCAGAACCACCGCCCGAGCAACACCGCGATGGACGGCGTCATGAACGACCGCACGATCAGCGTGTCGAACAGCAGACCGAGGGCGATCGTGGTTCCGATCTGACCAAGGACCCGCAAGTCGGCGAACACGAACGAGGCCATGGTCGCCGCGAACACCAGCCCCGCCGACGTCACCACCGCGCCGGACCCCGCCATCGACCGGATGATGCCAGTGTTGATGCCGGCGTGGATCTCCTCTTTGAACCGGGAGATGAGCAGCAAGTTGTAGTCCGAACCCACCGCCAAGAGCAGGATGACGGCCAGCGCCAACACGATCCAGAACAGCTGGATACCAAAGATGTCCTGCCAGATCAGGACCGAAAGCCCAAAGGAGGCGCCCAACGACAGCGCCACGGTGCCGACAATGACCAGGGCAGCGACGATGCTTCGGGTGATGAACATCATCACCAGCAGAATCAGACTCAGTGCGGCGATTCCGGCGATCATGAGGTCGTACTTGGCGCCGTCCTGGATGTCCTTGTAGGTGGCCGCAGTACCGGCCAGGTAAATCTTGGAGCCGCCCAACGGTGTCCCCTTGACTGCCTGCTGCGCTGCGTGTCTGATGGCCGTGATGTGCGAAATGCCTTCGGGGGTGGCGGGATCGCCGTCATGGGTGATGATCATGCGGGCGGCCTTGCCGTCTGGGGACAGGAAAAGCCTTAGCCCACGCTGAAATTCGGGGTTGGTGAAAGCCTCGGGCGGCAGGTAGAACGAATCATCGGTTTTCGACGCATCGTATGCCTGGCCCAACGCCGTGGCGTTCTGCAACGCCGCGGCAGCCTGGTCGTTGAGACCCGAGGTGGTGGCGTAGTTCGTCATCGTCAGGTCTCGGTTCTGCTGCTGGCTCGCGATCTGCGGCGGGATCAGCGCGAGCAACTTCGGTTGCAGCGCATCGAGTTTCGCGATACTCCCCGCGACGTCACCCAGTTGGTCGGTCAACGCGTCGATGCCATCGAGCGCGTCGAATACCGACCGCAGTGCGGCACAGATCGGGATGTCGAAGCAGTGCGGCTCCCAATAGAAGTAGTTGCGCAGCGGCCGGAAGAAGTCGTCGAAGTTGGCGATCTTGTCGCGCAGGTCCTGCGCCGTAGCAACAGTCTCCGCAAATGCCTTGGCTTGTTCGTGGGTGACAGCGCCCGATTGTTGTTGCAGCGCATACTGTTGCCGCAGAATGTCGATCGACCGGTTGATCACGTCGACCTGTTTGAGAAGGTCGGCGCCGCGCGCCTGCTGAAAGGGCAGGTTGTTGATCTGCCCGGAGCTTCCGGCGCTGATCTGGAACGGTATCGACGAGTGGTCCAGGGGCGTGCCCAGTGGCCGGGTGATCGATTGCACCTGCGCGATGCCGTCGGTGTGGAAGACCGCTTTGGCGACGCGCTCCAAGAGGATCATGTCGGTGGAATTGCGCAGGTCGTGGTCAGCTTCGATCATCAACAGTTCGGGATTGAGCCGAGCCTGCGAGAAGTGGCGTTCGGCGGCAGCATAACCGACGTTGGCCGGCGCGCTGGCGGGCATGTACGGGCGAGCGTCGTAACTGGTCGTGTACCCGGGCAGGGCGATCAGACCGATGAGGGCCACGGCGACCGTCACCACCAGGATAGGTCCGGGCCACCGCACGATGGCCGTACCGATGCGCCGCCAGCCCCGGGTCTGCAGCTGGCGTGCGGGTTCGAACAGCCCGAAATGGCGGCCGATGCAGAGCAGTGCAGGCGCCAGTGACAACGCGGCGATCACTGCGACGAGAACGCCAGTGCCGGCCGGAACGCCGAGGCTCTGGAAGTACGGGAGCCGGGTGAAGGTCAGGCAGAACACCGCACCGGCGATCGTCAGACCTGAGCCCAAGATGATGTGCGCTGTCCCGTGATACATCGTGGTGTACGCGGTTATTCGGTCCTGCCCGGCATAACGGGCTTCGTGGAATCGCCCGAGGATGAAGATCGCGTAGTCGGTGCCGGCGGCGATGACCAGGAGCGTCAACAGATTGGTCGAGTAGGTCGACAGTTCGATGACGCCGGCGTTGGCGAGCACGGCCACGACGCCGCGGGATGCGGTCAATTCGATCATCACCGTGAAGATCACCACGATCACCGTGGTGAAACGGCGGTAGAGCGAGAACAGCATCACCATGATCACGCCGATGGTGATGAGGGTGGTTTTCAGGGTGCCGTGGCGGCCCACCTCGAATTGATCGGTGATGAGCGGTGCGGCACCGGTCACGTAGGCCTTCACCCCCGGCGGGGGCGGTGTGTTCTCCACGATCTTTCGGACGGAATCGACGGACTCGTTGGCCAACGACTCGCCCTGGTTGCCGGCGAGGTACACCTGCACCAAAGCCGCCTTGCCATCGGAACTCTGTGAGCCGGCTGCGGTCAGCGGGTCGCCCCAGAAATTCTGAATGTGCTCGACGTGCTTGGTGTCCTTGGTGAGTTTGTCGATCAGTCCGTCGTAGTAGTGGTGCGCGGCGGCGCCGAGTGGCTGGTCGCCCTCGAGGACGATCATCGCCGCGCTGTCGGAATCGAACTCGTGAAATACCTTGCCGATCTGTTTACTGGCCTGCAGCGACGGCGCGTCCTTCGGACTCAGCGACACGTTGTGGGATTCGGCCACGGTCTCCAACTGCGGCACAAAAACATTCGTGACGACGGCCACGCCCAGCCAGAAGAACGCGATGAGCACCGAGTACCGCCGGATAAAGTCCGGAACCCGATTGGCGCTCATCCGGATTTATCCAGACAGAAGGTGAAGGCGTTCACCGTGTTCACCGTTCTCTCATCCTTGACCGCGTCGTCGATCTTGATTCGGCAGCCGATCGAATTGCTGTCGCCTTGGGCCTGGACGTTGACGAACACCGCCGGCTGGGTGGTGTTCGTGTCATACGCCCAGGGCAGCGTGACCGCGTCGGCGCGCTGCGGGCGGGCGTTCACATCCAGGTAGGTGATGGTGGCCACCGTGCCCGGCGGGCCGAAGACCTCCATGACCACGTGCTTGGGATTGAACGGGACAACGTCGTTCACCGCACCACTCGGGGTCGACGTCACGTCACGGGACGCGAAGATGCCATGCAAGCGAAACACCACAAACCCGGCCAGCGCGATGACCACGACCGCCACCAGGTACATCCAGTGTCGACCCAGTCGGCTCCTGAGCGAAAACCGCTGCATCCGTGACCCTTTCAATCCGCAGCGAGGCGCGGACGGTACGTCCTCCAGGGTGGCTGATCAATGAGGTTGACGCTATGACAGTAGACTGACCGGGGCTATAATTCAACATGTAAAGAATTCTGCATCCGCTGCATCCTGCGGATCGGCTGAGGGAGTCGAATGACACAGCGAACCTCCCGCGGGGGACGCCGCCCGGGGCCCAGCGGCACCCGCGAGGCGATCGAAGAAACCGCACGAAAGTTGTTCGCAGAACTCGGATACGAACGGACTTCCCTGCGACAGGTCGCACTGCAGGCCGGCGTTGACCCCTCGTTGGTCAGCCACTTCTACGGCAAAAAGTGGGACCTCTTCCTCGCGGTGGTCGAATTGCCGGTCGAACCCTCGGTGATCATCGGCCGGGTGCTCGACGGCGACAAAGACACCGCAGGTCTGCGACTGGCGACATTTATCCTCGATGTGCTCGACGATGAAGTCAGGCGACGACCCATGATCGGCATGGTTCGCGCCGCCACAGCCGAGCCTGAGGCCGCGCGGCTGGTCCGGGATTTCCTGGCGCGCAAGATCATTGCGCCCATCGCTGAAGGACTGGGCTCCGAGGACGCCTACTATCGCGCCGCCCTGGTGATGTCACAGGTCAACGGTTTCGCGATGGCTCGGTATGTCATCGGGCTTGAGCCGTTGGCCAACCGCCCCCGGGAACAACTCACCGCCGACCTCGGCGCCACCTTGCAGCGCTATCTGCTCGGCGACCTCGCGCCGATATCGGAGGGCCACCGCACCAGGTAACACCGCCGCCCGGGCACGAAGGCGGCGTCGCCCCGTATGTCAGCTTGGCCGGTTCGGGTACACCGGCACCGGTGGCAGCGATGAATTCAGATTGAGGCTGACCTGGATGTGCTCGAGCGCAGCGTGATCCGTCTGCGTCGGAATAATCCGGACTGCGGTCCGGTTGGCTGATTCAGACGCCGGATCAGCCGGCGCTCACCCAGACAACGAAGGACAGGCACATGACTACCGCAACCACTCCCCTCAGCGTCGGCACCTGGGCGATCGACCCCGCCCACTCGTCGGTCGAATTCTCGGTACGCCACCTGATGGTCAGCAAGGTGCGCGGAAAGTTCGAAAACGTCAGCGGCGCCATCACAGTCGATTCGGACGGCACGCCGTCGGTCACCGCGGAGATCGACGTGACTTCCCTGAACACCGGCAACGAGCAGCGCGACGGCCACGTCAAGTCGGCGGACTTCTTCGACGCCGCGAACCACCCGGTCGCGACCTTCGCCTCTACGTCGGTCCGCCAGAACGGTGCGTCATACCTCCTCGACGGCAACCTCACCATCAAGGGCGTCACCCGTCCGGTGACGCTGAACCTGGAGTTCAACGGCGTCAGCCCCGGCCAGGGCTATGGCGAGGTCTCAGGGTACGAGGCTTCGGTTGTGTTGAACCGCAAAGACTTCGGCATTGATCTCGATCTGCCCATGGAGACCGGCGGCGCTGTCGTCGGAGACAAGGTGACGATCTCCCTCGACATCGAAGCCGTCAAGCAAGCTTGATCCGCAGGCAACGCCGGGCCGGGTTCCCCCGCGTCCTGTTCGCCCGGCCCGGCGTTGCAGCACCTCAGATGCCGTCCGCGGTACGCGGCGCGCTCATTCCGGCCAGTCATTGTTCTGAATGATTTCAACGAAATTCGCCCGTTTGAACGCCGGATCGAAGTGCGCCAGTACATCGTCGTTCATGGTGCCGAACGTGGTATCCGGACGATTGACCATGCCGACGTTGAACGCCTGCAGGATACGGTTTTTGAAGTCGGGGCGCGGATGGGCGGCCACGACCTCAGCACGCTGCTCATCGGTGATCTCGTCGAGATCCAGTCCCAGGACATCGGTTTCGACGCCTAGACTGACCACGGCCACCTCGGGCACCAGGTGATGCGGGACTTCCGGAGTCGTGTGCAGCGCTATCGCCAACCACACGTTGGTCGCTTCCTGCTCGGGACGGCCGAAGTCCAGCAACAGATTCCGAGCCATGGCCGCCCCGTCGATCTCGAACCGTTGATCCTTGGTGCCATAGGCTGTCGTCAGGCCCAGATCGTGGAACATGCCGCCCACGTAGGCGAGTTCGGGGTCTACGTCCAGCCCGCGCGCGGCGGCTTTCAGCGACCCCCACAAGAACACCCGACGGGAATGGTTGAACAAGGTCTCGTCAGTCGCTTGCCGAACGATCGACGTGGCCTCACGAACCAGCTCGGTGTCCGGAATAACTACTCCTGCAATAACTTCGGCCATGGACTGCTACCTATCTGGTGAGGCTTAAGTGGACACATTCCACTTTGCCCGCCCAGTAGTCACAACCACAGAGCACAAACCGACAGGTAATCCACAAAAACGGACACTGCGCACCAACGCGGTCCGCTACCCTCGCGCCGTCGTCATGAATCGGTCTCGGTACTGACTGGGCGGAACACCGATGCGCGCCAAAAAGTTTCGGCGCATGGTCTCCGCGCTGCCGAAACCAGCCGCGCGGGCGGCATTTTCGACGCTATGCCCCGCCTCCAGAAGCGCCTTCGCGTGATCAAGCCGCACCCGCTCGACGTATTTGGCCGGAGTGGTATCCAACTCGGTCGCGAACAACCGGGCCAGGTGGCGGGAACTGACGCCGACTCGCGCCGCCAGCCGGCTGGTGCTGTGGTCCAGTGCCGGATTCGCACAGATCAGATCCACCACCTCGCGAAGCTCCGGAATCCGGGGCGGCCGCATGTCCAGGTACGTCGAGTACTGCGACTGCCCGCCGGGCCGTTGCATGAACAACACGAGATTTCGCGCGACCGTGCGCGCCAAGTCGGGTCCGTGATCCTGCTCGACGAGCGCTAGGGCCAAGTCGATCCCGGCAGAGACGCCGGCGGACGTATAGACGTTCCCGTCGCACACGAAGAGTGCGTCGGGCAGCACCTCGATGTCCGGATAGCGACGGGCCAGCGCCTGAGCATGCCGCCAGTGGGTGGCGGCCTTCCGCCCGGTCAGCACTCCCGCCGCAGCCAAGACGAACGAGCCGGTGCAGATCGACACGAGTCGACGCGTCCGAGGCTGCAGGAGACCTACTGCGTCGACGAGTGCCCGACTGATCGGCTGGCTGACGAGCACGTCGCCGCCGCAGACCACGACCGTGTCATAGTCGGGCGCGTCGGCCGCGATGGCGTCGACCGGCGCGTGCATTCCTGACGATGTCAAAACCGCCGACCCAGAGGGCGCGACATAGCTGAGCGAATAATCCGCGCCGACCAGGTTGGCTTCGGCGAACACTTCTGCCGGCCCCGCCACGTCCAGCATCTTCACGCCATCGAACAAGATGAACGCCACCCGGCGCTGGACAGCCATCAGTCGTCCCGAGCGCTTAGACGTACTTCTCGTGGACGTAGCACCAGCGCCAGTTTTCACCGGGTTCGAATGACTGCACGATCGCGTGCCCGGGCGTGTTCGCGTGAGCGCTGGCGTGGCGCATCGGTGACGAATCGCAACAGCCAACGTGCCCACAGGTCAAGCACAACCGCAGATGAACCCAGGCGGTACCGGCTTCAAGGCAGTCTTGGCACCCCTTGTTCGTCTGCGGTGTGACCAGGCGGGTGTCTCTCAGGTGCGAGTCGGGGAAGATGGATGCCACAGTCGTTTGCTCCTCGCGTCATGAGACCAAGCGGATTCCACGGTAACCCTCTTTGGTCGCTCACCGGGGCCAGCGGGCCGCGTCGGTCTACCTCGGCGTGCCGCCGCCATCGACGATCACGACCTGCCCGGTGATGTAACTGCCTGCGCCCGAGCACAACAGCAGCGCGGTGCCGACTATCTCATCGGGACGGCCCAGCCGCTTCATGAACGTGCTGCCGGCCATCGCGGCGACCGCCTCTGGCGAGTTGTTGCGCATCATGTCGGTATCGATGGGTCCGGGGGCGATCGCGTTGACCCGGATACCGTCGGCCACAAAGCCGGCCGCCATCGACCTCGTGAACGACAGCAGCGCCGCTTTGCCCGCCGAGTACATGGACAGCTGCGGCGTGAAGTTGAACGCGCCGATCGAGACCATGTTCAGTACCGCCGCAGCCGGGCTGACCTTCAAGTACGGCAACGCTTTCTGCACCAGGAACACCGGACCGCGCAGGTTGCTGTCGTACGACTTGCCCCAGGCTTCGGGCGTCATCTCACCCAGTGGTTGAGCCAGCGCGTTCGCCGCATTATTGACCAGCACATCGATACCGCCGAACTCCGCGACAGTGCGCTCCACCAGCCGGTCCAGATCGTCGAGGTTGCCGGCATTCACGGGCACCCCGATCGCCTGGCCACCCAGACCACGCAGGTGTTCGGCCGCGGCCCCGCAGGCGTCCGCCTTGCGGCTGGCCACCACGACCCGGGCGCCGGCCAGCACGAATCCCTCGGCCATCGCGAGCCCGATGCCACGCGTGCCGCCCGTCACGACGACGGTGCGGTCGGTCATATCGAACAGGCGGCCAAATGCGATGCGGTCCATGGCTAGCAGTAGAACACAGGGGCTGGCGGGTCTACGCGGCGTGTCGCAGCATGGTCGCCCCGGCGTGTCGGACTAGCTTGCGGCGCTTACGATCTGGGCCTGTCAGCATCGGTTGACAATGTCAGCTCGAGATGACGGGTCCCGGCGCGGGTCATGTTGGGTGAGCCCAGCCCTCGCAGGTCCACACGCCACGAACCACTCCGTCGAGCGTGCGCTCAGAGCATCCCTGGGGCCGAGCGATGCATTCTCCGTGCACACTCGACGCGCTAGGCCCGGCCTATGCGAGCGTCCGACCGCTGACGAACTCCCGCTCGACCCCGGTGACCGGATCGACAAACACCAACCGTTGCGCCAACAGTTGCAGCGGTGTCGAGAAATCACCGGCCGCGACATCAAGCACCTCGGGGTACAGCGGATCGCCGTCGATCGGCAGCCCCAACGAATTCATGTGCACCCTCAACTGGTGGGTGCGACCGGTCGAGGGCGTCAGCCGAAACAGCCCATCCTCCAACGGCTCGACGAGAGTCACCGCGTTCACCTCGCCCGGCTCCTCGACGGACTGCAAAGAGCCGCGCCGCTTCACAATTCGGCTCCGCAGCTCGGCCGGCGCGGCCAGCGATCCGGCACCGGACCGCGCCTGATAGGTCTTCGACACAGAACCCGAAGCGAACATCGTCTGAAACGCCCCACGCACCTCGCGCCGGACGGTGAACACCAGCACGCCCGCGGTCAGCCGGTCCAGCCGATGCGCCGGCGAGAGTTCCGGTAAATCCAGCGACCGTCGCAGCCGCACCAGGGCCGTCTGCACCACGTGCCCGCCGCGGGGCATGGTGGCGAGGAAATGGGGCTTGTCGACCACCACGATGTTCTCGTCGCGATACAGCACCGGAATGTCGAACGGCACGACGACCTCCTCGGGCAGGTCGCGGTACCAGTAGATGAAAGCGCCCGCCGGCAGCTCGGTCGTCGCCGTCACCACTGCCCCATCGGCGCAAACCACTTCGCCGGCAAGCACTTTCGCCTCGGCTTCAGCCCCGAACCGGGACCGCAACTCGGCCAGCACCGGCCCGCCCAAAACCCGCAGCCGGGCGGGCCCGATCCCCTCGAACCCCGGACGAACAGGCAGGGTCAATCGAGCGGCACCGGCTCGAGAATCTCCGAGCGGGCCTCCGGGGCCGCCGCCCGCAGCGCGTCGGCCGATGCGTCGTCGGGCTGGGTCTGCGACAGCACCTCGGCCTCCACGCGCGCCAGGTACGTCGCCACCTCGCGGTCGATGTCCTCCGCGCTCCAACCGAGTACCGGCGCAACGACTTCCGCGACCTCGCGCGCACAGTCCACACCACGGTGCTGATATTCGATGGAGATGCGCATCCGACGAGCAAGGATGTCCTCGAGGTGCAGCGCACCTTCGGCCGCGGCCGCATACCAGGCCTCGACCTTCAGGTACACCGGCGCCTCGGTGATCGGCTCCAGCAGTTCGGGCCGGTCGGCTGCCATGTCGAGCACCTCACCGATCAGCGAGCCGTACCGGTCCAGCAGGTGCCGCACCCGGTACGGATGCAAGCCATAGTGCGCGCCGACGTGCTCGGTCTGGTTGATCAGCGCGAAGTAGCCGTCGGCGCCGAGCAGCGGCACCTTCTCGGTGATCGACGGCGCCACCCGGGTCGGGACGAACTCGCTTGCCGCATCAATCGCGTCCTCGCCCATGACCCGGTAGGTGGTGTACTTGCCGCCCGCGATTGCCACCAGGCCAGGGGCCGGCACCGCGACCGCGTGCTCGCGCGACAATTTGGAGGTCTCTTCACTCTCGCCGGCCAGCAGTGGCCGCAGCCCCGCGTAGACGCCGTCGATGTCGTCATGGTTGAGCGGAGTGGCCAGCACCTTGTTGACGTGGCCGAGGATGTAGTCGATGTCGGCCTTGGTGGCCGCCGGATGCGCCAGATCCAGGTTCCAGTCGGTGTCGGTGGTGCCGATGATCCAGTGCGTGCCCCAGGGGATCACGAAGAGCACCGACTTCTCGGTGCGCAGGATGATCGCCACCTCACTGACGATTCGGTCCCGCGGCACCACGATGTGCACGCCCTTGGAGGCCCGGACCCGGAACCGGCCGCGTTGCTTGGACAGCGCCTGAATCTCGTCGGTCCACACGCCGGTGGCGTTGACCACCACGTGCCCGCACACCTCGGTCACCGCACCGGTCTCGGAGTCGCGGATCCGCACACCGGTCACCCGGTCGCCCTCCCGCAACAGCGCCACCACCTGCGTCGACGTGCGCACCACCGCGCCGTAATGCGCTGCGGTGCGGGCGACGGTCATGGTGTGCCGGGCGTCGTCGACGACGGTGTCGTAGTAGCGGATCGCGCCGACCAGCGAACTGCGCTTCAGCCCGGGCGCCAGGCGCAGCGCACCGGCCTTGAGCAGATGCTTCTGCGCGGGCACCGATTTCGCGCCGCCGAGCTGGTCGTACAGGAAGATGCCCGCGGCAATGTAGGGGCGCTCCCACACCCGGCGGGTCAGCGGGAACAGGAACGGCAGTGGCTTGACCAGGTGCGGCGCCAACGTGGTCAGCGACAACTCGCGCTCGTGCAGCGCCTCGCGCACCAGCCCGAACTCCAGCTGCTCCAGGTAGCGCAGCCCGCCGTGGAACATCTTGCTACTGCGGCTGGACGTGCCGGACGCGAAGTCACGCGCCTCGACCAGCGCCACCTTCAGCCCACGGGTCGCCGCGTCGAGTGCCGCGCCGGCCCCCACCACGCCGCCGCCGATCACGATGACGTCGAACTGCTCGGCACCCAACCGGTTCCAGGCTGTGTCGCGCTGCGCGGGGCCGAGCAGGGTCTGGCCGTTGCCCGGACCGGGAATCGGGTCGCTCACGGCACAACTCCTCGTGGTTACTCGTCGGTAGGGCTTGCTCCACCGAGCCTACGTGCTCGGCCCCGATTCTTGCGTCAGTCCAGATCGTCGTGCGCCATCAACCGGCGCGCGGTCTCGATGATCGAACCAGAGAACGATGGGTACACCGACAGCGTCTGGGCCAGATCGGTCACCGAAATGCGGTTCTGCACTGCCAGCGCGATCGGCAGAATCAGCTCGGAGGCGATCGGCGCGACCACCACACCGCCGATCACCACGCCGGTGGCGGGCCGGCAGAAGATCTTGACGAAACCACGTCGCACCAACGACATCTTGGCGCGGGCATTGGTGGTCAGCGGCAGCATCAGGGTGCGGGCCGGAACCGTGCCGGCGTCGATCGCGGTTTGCGGCACCCCGACCGCGGCGATCTCCGGTCGGGTGAACACCGCGGCCGCGACAGTGCGCAGCTTGATCGGCGAAACCCCTTCGCCCAGAGCGTGATACATCGCGATCCGGCCCTGCATGGCGGCCACCGAAGCCAGCGGCAGCAGGCCGGTACAGTCCCCTGCCGCGTAGATGCCCGCCGCTGTGGTGCGCGACACCCGGTCCACGGTCAGGTAATTGCCCGGGCCAAGTTCGATGCCAACCTTCTCCAGACCCAGCCCTTCGGTGTTGGGCACCGAGCCGATGCTCATCAGGGCATGGCTGCCTGCTACGACGCGGCCGTCGGCCAAAGACACCTTGACGCCGGTGTCGGTGCGCACGACGGAGTCGGCGCGGGCGTTCTTCACCAGCGTCACGCCACGTTCGGCGAAAACCTCCTCCAGCACCGCGGCCGCATCGGAGTCCTCGTGCGGCAGGATCTGGTCGCGGCTGGCCACCACTGTCACCTTGACGCCCAGTTCGGTGTACGCGTTGCAGAACTCAGCGCCCGTGACGCCGGAACCCACGATGATGAGGTGCTCGGGCAGGTCGGTGAGGTCATAGAGCTGACGCCAGTTCAGGATGCGCTCACCGTCGGGCCGGGCATTGGGTAGCACGCGGGGGCTGGCGCCGGTGGCGATCAACACCACGTCGGCCTTCAGTACCCCGGTGCGGCCGTCCGGCGTGGTCACCTTGATCCGGTGATGGGCCATGCCTGCGACGCCGTCACACAACTCGCCGCAGCCGGCCACCACGTTGACCCCCGCCCGCAGCAGCTGCCCGCCGATATCCACCGATTGACTGCGGGCCAGCGTCTTGACCCGGTTGTTGATCTGCGGCAGCGAAATCTTGGCGTCCTCGATCCTGATGTCGAAGCCCAGCCCGTCGGCGCGGCGCAACTCGGTGCGCACCCCGGTGGATGCGATGAACGTCTTGGACGGCACACAGTCCCACAGCACGCAGGCGCCGCCGATACCGTCCCGGTCGATGACGGTGACCTGCGCGACGTCCGGCCCGTACCCGGCAGCGACCAATGCCGCCTCGTAGCCGGCCGGGCCACCTCCAATGATCACGATGCGGGTAACCACCGCTACATCTAACCCCGAGTTGGGTGTTGGCCGCCCGGCGACAAGCCGTACGCTTGCCGGGTGCCGCTCTACGCCGCTTACGGATCGAACATGCATCCGGAGCAGATGCTGCAGCGGGCCCCGCATTCGCCGATGGCGGCCACCGGCTGGCTGCACGGCTGGCGGTTGACGTTTGCCGGCGCGGACATCGGCTGGGAGGGCGCGCTGGCGACGCTGGTCGAGGATCCGCTGTCGAAGGTTTTCGTCGTGCTCTACGACATGACCCGCGAGGACGAGGAACGCCTGGACCGCTGGGAGGGCTCCGAGCTCGGTATCCACAAGAAGATCCGCTGCCGGGTGGACCGGGTGTCGTCGGACACCTCGACCGACCCGGTGCTGGCGTGGCTGTACGTGGTCGACGCCTGGGAGGGCGGGCTACCGTCGGCCCGCTACCTCGGGGTGATGGCCGAGGCCGCCGAGATCGCCGGCGCCCCCGCGGCCTACGTGCACCACCTGCGGACCCGCCCGTCCCGCAACATCGGGCCCTAGCTCTCCCTCGCGAGCGGCCGTGTTTGTACAGCAACACACCGCATTTCCCGTGTCAATCGAGGCCACTCACGCCGCGCGAGCGCGACGAAACTGCCCATTGATCCTCGCGACGAGATCGTTCGGTCGGTACCGGACGTCTTCGAACACTATCGACACCACCGTCCACCCGACATCCATCAGCGCGGCGGTCCGTCCGCGATCGGCCAACATCGCGTCAGCCCCACTGTGCCAATCCAGGCCGTCATATTCGGCGGCCACCTTGTATTGCGGCCACGCGAAATCCAGCCGGCGGAGCTGACCGTGTCCATCGATCACCTCGTACTGCAGTTCGGGCGTGGGTAGACCGCCGTTGATCATGACCAGCCGAGCTTCACTTTCCATCGGCGACTCGGCGCGAGGATCGGCGAACGGCAACAGCTCGCGCACCGCGACGATCCCCCGACGTCCCGCCTGTTTGGCCACCGCCCGTGCCAACCCCACCCGATCACAGCTGCGCGACCGAAGCGCGGCGTCCAGCGTGGCCAGCACACGCGGTCGGCGGAGGCAGCGCGCAACCTCAACCGCAGTCCACGCAGGCGCAGTCGCGGGCCTGCCTCGCGCCACGGTCATCGGCGCGCCGTCGCGACGGTGGACCACCAGTCCGTCGGCGTGCCGCAGGTGGGAACCCCCAGGATTGAGCACATGCAGGTCCTTCGGGTTCTCGGTGTCAAATCCGTAGAGCGACGCGGCGGTGCCCAGGCAAACGGGCACGGGCTTGCCGGCCGCGAGGTCGAGTCCGCATAGCCGGATCCAATCGTCGGGTTCACCACGCGAGTAGATTCCTTGCCAAATACGTTCGAGCACACCAGTTTTCAGGTGCCAATCAAAAGCTCTGCGGGAAATGTGCCGCATGATCTGTGCACTTGTGGCCACCCCGTGCTGGCTGTCGAATAGTGCTTCGAGATCGGTGTTCACGACGTCGATGCTCAGTTCAGGCAGGCAGCGATGGAAGGTGCTTCAGTTGATCTGTGGATAGATCGCGAACTGTGGAGTTTGGCTGCGCACGGATCGCTGAGCACGCAGACCGTCCGTGACAGGTCGGTGGGGCAAACTCATCGCCGACGAGTGGCCCCGAATTGCACGCCAAATGCGGCGTGTCGGCGTACAGACTCGGCCGCTCGCGCCTAGTAGTTAGCGGATTGCTCGACGATGTTGACGAGCACGCGGACGCCGACGCCGAGCGCCCGCTCGTCCAGATCGAAGTTCGGCTGGTGCAGATCGAGCTGCGGGCCGACGCCGGACCACACCCCGAGCCGCGCCATGGCGCCCGGCACCTCCTCCAGGTACCAGGAGAAGTCTTCACCGCCACCGGACTGCTTGGTGTCGGCCAGCGCATCCGGGCCCAGCGCCTCGATGGCGTGCGTCATGATCCGCGTGGAGAGCTCCTCGTTCACCACCGGCGGCACGCCGCGCCGGTACAGCACGGTGTGATCCACCTGCAGCGGCGCCAGCAGCGACGAAACAATCTCGCGGACAATCGATTCCATCTCGACCCAGGCATCCCGGCTGGCGGTGCGAATGGTCCCGCCCAGGGTCCCGGTCTGCGGAATGGCATTCGAGGCGAACCCGGCGTTGACCGCGCCCCACACCATGACGGTGCTGTGCCGGGGATCGACGCGACGGGACAGCACGCCCGGCACCCCGGTGATGAGCGTGCCCAGCGCGTACACGAGATCGCCGGTGAGGTGCGGGCGCGAGGTGTGTCCGCCCGGCGAATGCAGGGTGATCTCCAGCTGATCGGCCGCCGAGGTGATCGGCCCCGCGATGGTGGCCACCTTGCCTACCGCCAACCGCGGATCGCAGTGCAGCGCAAAAATTCTCGAAATCCCAGCGAGTGCGCCCGCCGAGATCGCGTCCAGGGCGCCGCCGGGCATCAACTCCTCGGCGGGCTGAAACACCAAGCGCACACCGACCGGCAGCGTCGGGGCGGACGCCAGCGCCAACCCGGTCCCCAACAGCACTGCCGTGTGCCCGTCATGCCCGCACGCGTGCGCCACGTTGGGCGTCCGGGAGGCGAACGACAGACCGGTGCGCTCGTCCATCGGCAGCGCATCCATGTCAGCGCGCAACGCGATCCGCGGCCGGTCCTCGGGACCGAAGTCACAGGTCAATCCGGTGCCGCCGGGCAGAATCTTCGGGTTCAGCCCGGCCTCAGCCAACCGAGTCGCGACGAACTTGGTGGTCTCGAACTCCTGCCGGCCCAGCTCCGGGTGCGCGTGCAGGTGCCGGCGCCACCCGACCATATCGCCGAAGTTCGTCGCCAGCCAACGCTCGGCGTGGTCCGAGAGGGTCATCAGCGCCCTGCCTTCACTCGTTGCAGAACCGATCCCCGATCCGCGTCCACCATCTGCTGCATTACCCGGGCCCGTTCGTCGGGCGCCTGCGCCAGCGCAACAACGGTGCGCGCCAACATCATTGCGCCCTCAATGACGGCCTGGTCCGCACTCGGCCCGGCCGCGGCCACGGTGAATTCCGGTTGATGGATCGACGCCCCGTTGGCCTCGATCCCGACCACCGGATGGATGCCCGGCATCATCTGCGTCACGTTGCCCATGTCGGTACTGCCAAGTGGCACAGAGGCTTCCAGGTCCGCGGGCATCGGGCTGCGGCCCAGTCGCTCCATCTCGCCGCGGAACACGGCGGACAGCCACGGGTCCGGGATCAGCGCCTCGTAACGGGGTGACACCTCGGTCACCTCATGGCTGCAGCCCGTCGCCAGCGCACCGGCGGCAAAGCACGACGCCATCCGCTCCTCCAGCGCAGTCAGCGACGCCGAATCGGTGGCCCGCATGGTGTAAAGCAGTTCCGCTTGCGCTGGAATGACATTGGGTGCCTGCCCACCGTCGGTGACGATGCCGTGCACCATCTGCCCGGGTGCCAAATGCTGACGCAACAACCCGATCGCCACCTGGGCCACCGTGACCGCGTCGGCCGCGTTGATACCCAGGTAAGGCGCCACCGCGGCATGCGACTCACGGCCGTGGTAGGCCACCGACACCTCCGACAGCGCCAGCGAGCGCGCCCCGGCGATGTCCACCGGGCCGGGATGCAGCATCACCGACGCCGCCACATCGTCGAATACTCCGGCGTTGAGCAGCAAGGCTTTTCCACCACCGGCCTCTTCGGCGGGCGTACCGATCAGCGCCACCGTGATACCGAGTTGGTCGGCGACCTCGGCCAGCGCCAGGGCGGTGCCCACAGCCGACGCGGCGATGATGTTGTGCCCGCAGGCATGTCCGATGCCGGGCAGGGCGTCATATTCGGCGCAGATCCCGATCACCAGGTCGCCGTTGCCATAGTCGGCGCGGAACGCCGTGGCCAGCCCACCAGCCGCCGGAGTGATCTGAAACCCGCGCTCGGCGACCAACGCCTGGGTCTTGGCACAACTGCGATGCTCGGCGAAAGCCAGCTCGGGCTCGGCGTGGATTGAATGGGACAGCTCGATCAGGTCGCCGCGGCGGCGCACGACGGTATCGGTGACCGTCTGCAGGGCGTCGCCGGTGAACATCATGGAAGTATCGCACCGGCCCGTTCCGGCCCGGCTGGCAACTAAGCTGGCCGCTGTGACCGATCCGCAGGGCACCCCCGACTACGTCGCCGCTCAGGCCGCCGCCGCGATCCACGTCCACACGGGAATCTCCACCTTCGACGTAGCCGTCGTGCTGGGTTCGGGCTGGGCCCCGGCGGCCGACATGCTGGGAGTACCGACGCAGCGCATGGCCATGGCCGACATCCCCGGGTTCACGCCGCCGACCGCGTCCGGACACGGTGGCCAGGTGCTGGCGCTCCGGGTGGGCAGCCGAAACGTGCTGGTCCTGCTCGGCCGTATCCACG
>JARLGS010000959.1 GCA_031292695.1 Mycobacterium sp.
CGCCGTGCCCTGCGCGCCCTTGGTGCCTTCGCCGGTGAACGAACCGTTGTGGCAGGAGTCGCATCGGCTGGCGCTGACCGCAGCGTGGCCCGTCGCGCCCATCGCGTAGGTCACAAAACTCGCCGCCGTGTTGGTGTGGCAATTGCTGCACTGGATTCCCGTCACCGGAATGTGCGGTGGCGTCTTCAGGCCGGTGGCAGTCGTGCCGTTGTGGCAGCTCGAGCAATTGGTGTCGGTCGCCGCGTGGACGAATGTTCCGCCCGTCCAGCTCGCGAAGGTCGTGGCCGCGCTGGCGTGGCAGGTGACGCAGTCATTGCCGTTGGTCGCGACATGACCCGGGAACGACGCCGTTCCCTGCGCGCCCTTGGTGCCTTCTCCGGTGAACGAACCGTTGTGGCAGGAGTCGCACCGGCCGGCGTTGACGGCGGTGTGACCTGTCACGCCCATCGTATAGATCGTAAAACTCGCCGCCGTGTTGGTATGGCAGTTGCTGCACTGAACACCGGTCACCGGAATATGCGGCGGCGTCTTCAGGCCGGTCGCGGTGGTGCCGTTGTGGCAGTTCGAGCAATTGGTGTCGGTCGCGGCGTGTGTGAATGTTCCGCCCGTCCAGCTCGTGAAGGCAGAGGCCGCACTGGCATGACAGGTGACGCAGTCCTTGCCATTGGGCGCGACGTGGCCAGGGAACGACGCGGTGCCCAGCGCGCCGCTTGTGCCTTCGCCTGTGAACGAACCGTTGTGACAGGAGTCGCACCGGCTGGCGTTGACGGCCGCATGACCCGGCACGCCCATGGCATAGGTCGTAAAACTTGCCGCCGTGTTGGTGTGGCAGCTGCTGCACTGAACACCCGTCACCGGAATATGTGGCGGGGTTTTCATGCCGGTCGCGGTGGTGCCGTTGTGGCAGCTCGAGCAATTGGTGTCGGTGGCGGCATGCGTGAACGTTCCGCCCACCCAGCTGGCGAAAGCCGAAGATGCGCTGGTATGACAGGTGACGCAGTCCTTGCCGTTGGTCGCAACGTGACCGGGAAAGGAGGCGGTACCCTGCGCACCCTTGGTCCCCTCACCGGTGAATGAGCCGTTGTGGCAGGAGTCACACCGGCTCGCGCTCACCGCCGTGTGCCCCGTCACGCCCATGCTATAGGCCGCAAAACTCGCCGCCGTGTTGGAATGCCAGTTGCTGCACTGAACTCCCGCCACCGGGATGTGCGGTGGCGTGGTCATGCCGGTGGCGGTGGTGCCGTTGTGGCAGCTC
>JARLGS010000960.1 GCA_031292695.1 Mycobacterium sp.
CAGCACCTTGGCCCTGGGTGCCGCGGTACGCAGGCCACCCAGCTCCTCGACCAGACCATGCTCCTTTGCGTCGGGGCCGGTCCACACCCGGCCGCGGGCCACCTGCTCGACGGCCTCGACCGTGAGGCTGCGGCCCTCCGCGACGCGCTCGACGAAATCTGTGTAGAAGAGGTCGGCCTCAGCCACCACGTGTGCGTGCTGGGCCTCGGTGAACGGCTGGTTCGCCGACCAGGCGTCGGCATTGTCGTTGGTACGCACCGAATCTGAGCCGACGCCGAGCCGTTCCTTCAGACCCCGGGTGACCAGCTTGCCCGTCACCACGCCGATCGATCCCGTGATGGTGCCGGCGTTGGCGACAATGTGGTCGGCGGCCATCGACACGTAGTAGCCACCGGACGCGGCGACGGCCCCCATCGATGCGACCACCGGCTTGCCGGCCTCGCGCAGCCGCACCACCTCGCGCCAGATGGTCTCCGAGCCGGTCACTGCGCCACCCGGGCTGTCCACCCGCAACACCACGGCCGACACGTTGTCGTCGGCGGCTGCCTCCCGCAGGGCCGCAGCAATGGTGTCGCCGCCGGCGCTGGAGGGCCCGGGCGGGAAGGAGGTCGGCCCACCGTGACCGCTGACGATCGGCCCAGCCAGGGTGACGACGGCGATGGTCGGTTTGTGCTTGCGTCCCGGGATCGGCGGTACGTCGGGCAGCGTGTGCCCCGCGGTGGCCTTGGCGTACCGGGACAGATACAGCCGCGGCGGCGCGTCCGGCCCGTCGGCCTCAGGAGTGGATTCGCTTGGGCCCGTAGCTAATTCACCGATCCGCTCGTAGGCCTCGTCCCGGAATCCGATGCGGTCCACCAGGTTTGCGACCACTGCGTCGTCGCGCAGCAGCGGCGCCCGGTCCACCAGCGCGTCGAGCTCAACGGCATCGACTGCCCGGCTTTCGGCGATGGCGGCAAGCACCTGGGTGTGCAGGCTCTCGATGAGTCGGCCATCAGCCTCCCGGTGCGGCTCGGTATAGCTGCCCTGGGTGAACATGTTGGCCGCCGACTTGTATTCACCGCGGGCGACGAACTGCGCCTCGATGCCGGCCTTGTCGAAGGCGTCGCGCAGGAACAGAGCGTTGGTGGCGAACCCGACCAGCGCCACGGTGCCCGACGGCTGCATCCACACTTCCCGGAACGCCGAGGCCAGGTAGTAGGACATGGTGCCGGGGTAGGTCTCGGCCCATGCGATCGACGGCTTCACGGCGCTGAAGGCCGCGATGGCCTCGCGCAGCTCCTGCACGGGACCGGCTGCCGCAGCAGGTAATTGAACACGGGCGATCAGCCCGGCCACCCGGTCGTCCTCGGCGGCCCGGTGAATCGCGGCGACGGCCGCACGCAAAACCAACGGCCGGGAGTTGCCCATGACAAACGCGACCGGGTCGAAACCGGCGGTCTCCGGCGGCACTGCCTGCAGGTCGAGCTCGAGTATGCAGCCGTTCGGCACCCCGTGATGCCGTGCGGTGTCGACCTTGCGGACAATTCCACGCCACTCATCGACGCCGGGAAGGCTGGGCAGGCTGGGCCGGAAAGCAAACATCCCACGAGCCTACCGACTCGCCGAATCGGACGAATGGGCCTCGAGGTGCGCCTCGCACCTCCCGCCCGACTCGGTATTGACGTCCGCAAATGATTCGCTTCTCGGTACGGGCCAACTGGCGTTATGCTCAAGTTTCCCTGCCAGCCGGGAGCGAATCATGGCGACGTTCAAGCGCATTGCACCAGTGATTTTAGTGGCCGTCGCGGCTGCCCTCGGCGGCGCGGCGCCTGCACAGGCACAGCTTGGTGATCCCCAAAATTGTCAGTTCTCAGGCGGAGTCGGGCCGAATTCGGCCTGCGCGTCGGCTCCCTATGACGACGACTATTCCGACGTCATCATGTACCCGCCGGTCCGGCGGGGATTTGGCGGCTTCGGCGGATTCGGCGGCTTCGGCGGCTTCTGAGTCGACTCAGAAAGCGGCGCCACCCTGCCTGCCACGTCCGCTGGGCCGGGTTGCGCCGGATCAGTCCGGCGACTCCGCACCAAACCGGCCGAGCTGATTTGGGGCATTTCGGCCTGCCAGCCCTGAGTGCGGCTACAGAATCAGGCCCATGGTGCTCAAGGTTTCCGTCTCGCCCGACCTGATTCACGGCGTCGCCGACGAGGGGTACGGCAAGGTGGCCGACGCGTTCCGGGCCAATTTCGCGGCTGGACGTGAGGTCGGCGCGGCACTGTCCGTATACCGCGACGGCCGCAAAGTGGTCGACATGTGGGGCGGCTACCGCGACGGGGTCACCAAAGCGCCGTGGCAGGCCGACACGGTGGTCAACATGTTCTCATCGACGAAAGGCGTTGCCGCACTTGCTGTTGCGCACGCGGCGTCCAAGGGTCTGTTGGACTACGACGCTCGCGTCAGCGAGTACTGGCCCGAGTTCGCACAGCAGGGTAAGGACGACGTGACCGTCCGCCAGCTCCTGGCGCACCAGGCCGGGCTGTGCGTGCTGACCCCCAACCCCACCCTGAGCGATGTCGCAGACCCCGCCCGACTCTCGACAATTCTGGCGGCGCAGAAACCCGCATGGCGGCCCGGCACCCGACACGGCTACCACGCCCTCACCATCGGCTGGTACGAGTCCGAACTGATCCGCCGGACCGACCCTGCCGGCCGCACCCTGGGTCGCTATCTGGCCGAGGAGATCGCCGGCCCACTGGACATAGACCTCCACATCGGGCTGCCCGACGACGTGGACCGCGACCGCGTCGCCACGCTGCACCAGTGGAAGCGGCACGAGGCGCTGTTCCATCTCACCGCGATGCCGGCCGGATTCCTGATCGGCAGCCTCAACCCGCGCGGCCTCCTCGCCCGCGCCGCAGCCATCCCCGCGGACGTCGACCCCTACCAGGGCGACTTCAATCTCGACGAGGTGCGCCGCGTCGAGATCCCGTCAGCCAATGGCATCGGCACCGCCCGCGCGCTGGCCGACCTCTACGGCAGAGCCGCCACCGACGGTTCCCAAATTGGGTTGAGCCAGAACGTGTTCGACGAACTGACCGCACCGGCGCGCAATCCGTCCGGCGGCACCCGGGACATGGTCCTGCGCCTGGACGGCGCGTATTCGCTGGGCTTCTGCAAGCAGTTCCCGCGCATGGTGTTCGGCTCGTCGTCGCGGGCGTTCGGCACCCCTGGTTTCGGCGGCTCGTTCGGCTTCGCAGACCCGGACACCGGCACCGGTTTCGGCTATGTGATGAACCGGCTGGGTTTCCACCTGGTCAGCGATCCCCGCGAATTGGCGGTGCGCCAGGCGCTCTTCCGCGACGTGCTCGGCACCCGCGTTCAGACCTGACCTCATCCGCGAGCAGACGCAAAAGTGCCCCTTTTCAAGCGAAAAGGGGCACTTTTGCGTCTGCTCGCGCAGAGAGAATTACAGCTCGGTGGCTGAGCCGCCAATCAGGCCTCGGTGGCGCTACCACCGGCAGCGGTGATCGCCTCACGGGCGCTACCGCTGAACTTGTTGGCGGTGACGTCGACCTTGACGCCCAGCTTGCCGTCGCCCAGAACCTTCACCAGAACGTTCTTGCGGACCAGGCCCTTGGCCACCAGGTCGTCCAGCCCGACCGTGCCGCCCTGCGGGAACGCCTTGGCGATGTCGCCGACGTTCACCACTGCGTACTCGGTGCGGAAGCGGTTACGGAAGCCCTTGAGCTTCGGCAGCCGCATGTGGATCGGCATCTGGCCACCCTCGAACGTCACGGGGACGTTCTTGCGGGCCTTGGTGCCCTTGGTACCGCGGCCGGCGGTCTTACCCTTGGAGCCCTCACCACGACCAACGCGGGTCTTGGCCTTCTTGGACCCGGCGGCCGGCTTCAGGTCGTGCAACTTGATGACGCTCATTTACGCCTCCTCAACAGTAACGAGGTGGGCAACCACCGCGAGCAGACCACGGGTCTGCGCGTTGTCCTCGCGAACGACGGACTGGCGGATCTTGCGCAGTCCCAGTGTCCGCAGGCTCTCGCGCTGCTTCCACCGGGCACCCACGGTGCCACGCACCTGGGTGATCTTCAGTTCAGCCATGATTATGCCGATCCTTCACGCGCTGCCGATGCGGCCAGCGCTTCAGCCTCACGCCGGGCCCGCAGCATGCCGGCCGGCGCAACATCTTCGATGGGCAGACCACGACGGGCCGCCACCTCTTCGGGACGCTGAATCATCTTCAGCGCGGCGACCGTGGCATGCACCACGTTGATCGCATTGTCGCTGCCCAGCGACTTGGCCAGCACATCGTGCACGCCGGCGCATTCCAGCACCGCACGGCACGCGCCACCGGCGATGACACCGGTACCCGGGCTGGCCGGACGCAGCATCACGACACCGGCAGCGGCCTCACCCTGCACCGGGTGCACGATGGTGGCACCGATCAGCGGGACCCGGAAGAAGCTCTTGCGAGCTTCTTCGACACCCTTGGCGATGGCGGCCGGAACTTCCTTGGC
>JARLGS010000961.1 GCA_031292695.1 Mycobacterium sp.
AGACCGCCAGCACCACCAGCTTCCACCCAACGTTGATGATGACGTTGCCGATGCCCATGGCCAGACTGGTACGCGAATCGCGGAATTCGTAACCAATCTCATCGTCGTCGGGCAGCAGCCGGTAGGACAACGCCTCCAGCACCAAACAGATCACGAAGACCGGGATGGCGTGCCGGATCAGATCGAACATGTTCGGCTACTCCTCGCCGGAAACATCAGTGACAGAAAGGTTTTCGACGACCCGGCCGAGCAGCTCCGCGGCCAGCCGATGAGCGCCGTCGCTGTCGCGGGCAGTCAGCCGCTCCGCGAGCGCGATATGCGCGTCGCGGTCGGCCAATTCGGCGGCCGTGCCGAGTTCCGCAATCGAGCCGAACCCGATGTCAGCAAACGCGGCCACCAGCGTGTTCAGCGCCAACCGGTAGGCGAGGTTGCCGCTGCCGTCGATCACCGCGGTCCAGAACGCCAGGTCTGCGGCGATCGATTCGTCGGTGCGTTCCGGTGGGTACGCCGCGGCCGCGGCGGCGATAGCCGCCAGTCGGTCGTCGGAGGCGTTCCGCGCACACCACCGGGCCGCATCGGCGGCCACTGAGCGGCGCATGACCATGATGTCGTGGGCGATCTGCAGTGCCGGCACCGTACCGGTGGCAGCCAAAGTGCTCAGCACGTCCAGGCCGGCAGTCTGGCGCCAGTCCTCCACCCGCGTTTTACCGCCATGACTGATGCGGACCAACCGAGCCTGCTGTAGTCGTTTGAGGGCTTCCCGGACAGCGTGGCGATTCACCGCGAAGGCCACCGCAAGCTCCCGCTCCGACGGCAACGCCTCGTCGACCTCGACGCGGCCGGACAGAATCTCGTCGACAAGGTGCGCGAATACCGAGTCACTGACCGCTGACCTCGAGACGGGTGCGATGTCCACGCGTCGATCGTCCCGGCACGCGGCCTACTGGTCAACTGGTTGGACCAGTTATCTGCGTCACATCCACCTTCAGCGATGACGCACAGATGGCGCGGTGGGCCACGAAGACCCGCCCTGGATCATCGCCAGCGACGCTGGGCCCAGCCGGCCCAGGTGACAAGCACCACGACGACGGCCACCACTCGCACCAGATTCGTCGCCGACGCCGGGTAGAGCACGTCAGCGAGGTAGTGGGCGATGAATCCGTCCGAAGGCAGCGGGGACATCGCGGCGCGCCCGCGGGCCCACCGCTCGATATCAGTGAGCGGGCAGTCCAGACCGAATGCGGTACTGCCAAGGCCCCACAGCACGGCGGCCAGATGCGGCCAGATGGCGTGCGGCCACCACCAGGTCAGGAAGCCACCCAGCACCATGAAGGCGATGAACGCGATATGCACCGCCACGATGGCCCCGACCAGGAATGCCATCACGGCGGTGCAATCGTCAGAAAAGTTGCGTGCCCGGGATCAGGCCTTCTCAGCTTCGGCTTCGCCCTCGGTCGCCTTGGCGCCCTCGGCCGCCTTGGTTTCGGACTCCTCGGCTTCGCCTGCTTCGGATGACCCTTCCGCGTCCGAGGAATCTTCGGGCTCGGTGGTCTCTTCCGGCTCGGTGGTCTCCTCCGGCTCCGTGCCTTCCGATTCGCCCTGGCCGGCCTCAGCGTCGGCCTCAGCCGGCTCTTCGGCCTTTGCCTCGTCAGCCGAATCACCCTCAGCCGCAGCCTCTTCCGGCTGGATTTCGGGGAAATCCTCGGCATCGGCCGGGGCTTAATCGGCCGGGGCTTCATCGGCCGTCGCGTCCTCGCCGC
>JARLGS010000962.1 GCA_031292695.1 Mycobacterium sp.
CAGCCGCCGCCGCAGCCGCCGCCGCCCTGGCCGCCGCCACACGGGCCGCCGCCACCACCGCCACCACCACCGCCGCCCCCACCGTCGCAACCGATCTTCTCGGAGGAGGAGCCGGAGGACGACTGGAAGTAGTTGCTGCCGCCGTAGGAGGCCGTGACCGCCACCGATCCCTGGACCTGGTTCACCGTGATGGTGCAGGAGGCCACGCCGGACGAGTTGGTGGTGCCGGTGCAGTTCTGGACCGTCCTGCCGGACCCCAGCGTCATGTTGACCTGCTGGCCGGGAATGGGCGTCCCGCTCGAGGTGGTGAGCACGGAGGTCAGCGTCAGGGTCTGCCCGGACGACACGCTTGCCGGGCCGGTGTAGGTCAGCGAGGTGGGCGCCTTGTTGACCACGAAGTGATTGCTGCCGCTGCTGGCCAACAGGATCGTGGGCGTGTTCGTGGCGTCCGGGTAGGTCCCGGAGACCGTGTAGGTGGCCGCCGGCTCGTTGGGCGTGATGCTGCAGGACGCAACGCCGCTCGAGTTGGTCACCGCGGTGCACGACTGGGTGCCGTTGAGAGTGAGCGTCACCGGCTGCCCACTGATCGGAGCGCCGGTCACCGAGTTGGTCAGCGTGCCCGTGACCGTCGTGGGCTGGCCGTAGGTACCGGTGGTCGCGCTCACCGTGAGGGTGGTCGGAGTGCTGATCACGACGCTCCCCGTGGCGGTGGCCGGGACGTAGTAGGCGTCGCCGGCGAACTTCGCGGTGACCGGCGCCGGGCTGGTCGTCTGGTTCACCTTGGCGATCACGCAGGAGGCGGCGCCCGACGCGTTGGTCGTGCCGCTGCAGCTCTGCGCGGAGGACCCGGAGCCCAGGGTGAAGGTCACTGTCCTGCCGCTGATGGGCGCCCCCAGCGCCGGGTCGTCGGTCGTCAGGACGCCCGAGAGGGTGGCGGAGGACCCGTTGGTCGCACTGGTCGCCCCCGTGTAGGTGAGGGTGGCTTGCTCGTGGGTGACGACGAAGGTGCCCGACCCGGTGCTGGCCAGGAGATGGGGCAACACGGTGGCGTCACCGGCGAAGGAGGCCGTGAGCGAATACGTCCCGGCCGGCTCGTTCGGTGTGATGGGGCAGGACGCCACGCCGCTGGGGTTCGTCGTGCCCGTGCAGGACTGCGTCCCGTTGAGCGTGATGGTCACCGGCTCGTTGGCGGCGCCCGCCGACGTGTAGTTGTCGATCAGGGTCGCCGACACGGTGGTGGCGTCGGCGTAGTCACCCGTGGCGGGGCTGACGGTCAGGGTTGTCCCCGTCTGCACCGGGCCGACGTTGACCGTGCCCGCGGCGTTGGCCGACTGGTAGTAGCCGTCGCTGGTGAAGCTGACCGTGATGGGCACCGGGCCCACCGTCTGGTTCACGTTGTTGATGGTGCAGCTCCCGCTCCCGCTGGAGTTCGTTGGTGCCGCAGTGGTGCAGGTCTGCGCCGTCGACCCGCTGCCGAGAATGAAGGTCAGCGTGCGGCCGACGACCGGGGTGGCGCCCGAGTCCGAGGTGAGGACGCCCGAGACCGTCAGGTTCTGCGAGTTGAAGACCGAGGTGGGCCCGGTATATGTCAGGCCGGTCTCCTCCAGGGTCACGATGAAGTTCGCCGAGTTCTTGGCCGGCATCAGCTGCAGCGGCAGTGTCGTGTCGCCCGCGAAGCTCCCGGTCAGCGTGTACGTCGCTGCCGGCTCACCGGGCGTGATGCTGCACGACGCCGTACCCGTCGGGTCCGTCGTCCCGGTGCAGGTCTCGGTGCCGTTCAGGG
>JARLGS010000963.1 GCA_031292695.1 Mycobacterium sp.
CCCCCGCAAGCGGGCGGCGCCCCCAGCAAATGTCCCTGAAACCTCGGCGTGTCGGTGACATTTGTGTCTACTCGCGGGAAAGGTGAGCTGGTGGATTTCGACAACCTGAAGACCATGACCTACGAGGTCGCCGATCGGATCGCCCGGATCACCTTCAACCGCCCGGAGAAGGGCAACTCGATCGTGGCCGACACGCCGCTGGAGCTGGCGGCCTGCGTCGAGCGGGCCGACCTGGATCCCGCCGTGCACGTCATCCTGGTGTCGGGTCGCGGCGAAGGCTTTTGCGCCGGTTTCGATTTGAGCGCCTACGCGGACGGGACGTCGTCAGCCGGCGCCGCCGGGCATGAGGGCACCGTGCTCGATGGCCGCACGCAGGCGGTCAATCACCTGCCGGACCGGCCGTGGGATCCGATGATCGACTATCAGATGATGAGCCGCTTCGTGCGCGGCTTCTCCAGTCTGATGCACTGTGACAAGCCGACGGTGGTGAAGATTCACGGCTACTGCGTGGCCGGTGGTACCGATATCGCGCTGCACGCCGACCAGGTGATCACGGCCGCCGACGCCAAGATCGGCTATCCGCCGATGCGGGTGTGGGGCGTGCCGGCCGCTGGGCTGTGGGCGCACCGGCTGGGCGACCAGCGCGCGAAGCGTCTTCTGTTCACCGGGGATTGCATCACCGGGGCGCAGGCCGCCGAGTGGGGACTGGCAGTGGAGGCGCCGGAACCCGACGATCTCGATGAGCGCACCGAGCGCCTCGTCGCGCGGATGGCGGCAATGCCGGTCAACCAGCTGATCATGGCCAAGCTGGCCTGCAATACCTCGCTGTTGCAACAGGGGGTGGCGACCAGCCGGATGGTCAGCACGGTGTTCGACGGTATCGCCCGGCACACCCCGCAAGGGCATGCGTTCGTCGCCGATGCCGTCGAACACGGTTTCCGGCAGGCGGTGCGGCACCGCGACGATCCGTTCGGGGACACTGGCCGGGTCGCGTCCGGGGTATGACGTCCGTGGCTGAACTGAAACGGCTGACCGCGCGGTCGGTGGTGCTCAGCGTGCTGCTGGGTGCCCATCCGGCCTGGGCGTCCGCGGCCGAATTGGTCCGGCTCACTGCTGATTTCGATATCAAGGAGC
>JARLGS010000964.1 GCA_031292695.1 Mycobacterium sp.
AGGAGTCCAACTGGACGTTCGACCCGGTGCGCCGGCAGTTCTACTGGCACCGCTTCTTCTCCCACCAGCCCGACCTGAACTACGACAATCCGGCTGTCCAAGAAGCGATGATCGACGTCCTGCGGTTCTGGCTCGATCTGGGCATCGACGGGTTCCGGCTGGACGCGGTGCCCTACCTGTTCGAGCGTGAGGGCACCAACTGCGAAAACCTGCCCGAGACCCACGCCTTCCTCAAGCGCTGCCGGAAGGTGGTCGACGACGAGTTCCCGGGCCGGGTGCTGCTGGCCGAGGCGAACCAGTGGCCCGCGGACGTCGTGGCCTACTTCGGCGACCCGGCGACCGGCGGCGACGAATGCCACATGGCCTTCCACTTTCCGCTGATGCCTCGGATCTTCATGGCGGTGCGCCGCGAGTCCCGGTTCCCGATCTCAGAGATCCTGGCCCACACTCCGCCGATTCCGGACTGCGCCCAGTGGGGCATCTTCCTGCGCAACCACGACGAACTGACCCTGGAAATGGTCAGCGACGAGGACCGCGACTACATGTACACCGAATACGCCAAGGACCCACGGATGAAGGCGAACGTGGGCATCCGGCGGCGGCTGGCCCCGCTGCTGGAGAACGACCGGAACCAGATCGAGCTGTTCACCGCAATGTTGTTGTCGCTGCCGGGGTCGCCGGTGCTGTATTACGGTGACGAAATCGGTATGGGCGACATCATCTGGCTGGGCGACCGTGACGGCGTGCGCACTCCTATGCAGTGGACGCCGGACCGCAATGCCGGTTTCTCCACCGCCAACCCGGGGCGGCTGTACGTGCCACCCAATCAGGACCCGGTCTACGGCTATCACGCGGTCAATGTCGAGGCGCAGCGGGACACGTCGAACTCCCTGCTCAACTGGACCCGCACCATGCTCGGGGTGCGGCGGCGGCACGACGCCTTCGCCGTGGGCGCGTTCCGCGAACTCGGCGGCTCCAACCCTTCGGTGCTGACGTACGTGCGCGAGGTCGACGGTGATGTCGACGGCGGCACTGTGCTCTGCGTGAACAACCTGTCCCGATTCCCGCAGCCGATTGAGATGAACCTGCAGCAGTGGCATGGCTGCACCCCCGTCGAACTGACCGGACACGTGGAATTCCCCCGGATCGGGGAGCTGCCGTACCTGCTCACGCTGCCCGGGCACGGGTTCTACTGGTTTTCGCTGCGCGCGCCGATCGGTGAGGAGCAGTGATGGATCCGCAGATCGTCGAATACCTGACCCAGCAGCGCTGGTACGCGGGCCGGAACCGGGACCTGACCGGCGCCGAACCCGGGCTCGTCGTCCCACTGCGCGACGACGTCGACCTGGTGCTGCTGGACGTCACCTACACCGACGGTCCGGCCGAGCGCTACCAGTTGCTGGTGCGCCGGGGCGATAACGGCGACGGCGTCGTCGATGCGTTGGCCGACCCGGAGGTGGCGGGCTATCTGCTGTCCCTGATAGATGAATCGGCCACGGTCGGTCCGGTCTCCTTCGTCAAGGAACCCGATGCCCGGCTCCCGGCGGGCGAGCAGGCACGGGTGATGGGCGCCGAACAGAGCAACACCAGCGTGGTGTTCGGCGAAGCGGCGATCCTCAAGATGTTCCGCCGCGTCACGCCGGGGATCAACCCCGACATCGAGTTGACCCGGGTGCTGGCGCGCGCGGGCAGTCCACACGTCGCCCCGCTGCTCGGGTCCGTCTCGTTGAATGGAACAGGCGGTCCGGCAACGGCTTTGGGCATGATGGCCCGCTTCGCGGACAATGCCGCAGAGGGCTGGGACATGGCCCTGGCCAGCACCCGCGACCTGTTCGCCGAAGGTGACCTGTACGCCGACGAGGTGGGCGGCGACTTTGCCGGGGAGTCGCAGCGGCTGGGCCAGGCCGTCGCGCATGTGCATGCGACGCTGGCCGCTGAACTCGGCACGGCCACCGCACCCTTCCCGGTGCCGACCATGCTGCAGCGGCTGACGGCGGTGGCCGCAGCGGTGCCCCAGGTCCGGGAGTTCGCCGCTGCCATCGAAACCCGCTACCGCGCGCTCGACGGCCATGACATCACGGTGCAGCGGATCCATGGCGACCTGCATCTGGGCCAGGTGCTGCGCACCCCGGAGGCCTGGCTGCTGATCGATTTCGAAGGTGAACCCGGGCAGTCGCTCGAACAGCGCCGCGTGCCGGACAGCCCGCTGCGTGATGTCGCGGGTGTGCTGCGCTCGTACCAGTACGCGGCCTACCAGCGGTTGACCGAGGGCGGTGGCACCGAGCAACGGCGCAAGCAGCTCGCGGCGCGGGCGCGCGAATGGGCCGACCGGAACCAGGCGGCGTTCTGCGCCGGCTACGCCGAGGGCGGCGGTGTGGATCCAGCGGGCGCTGCGGACCTACTGGCGGCCTACGAGCTGGACAAGGCGGTCTACGAGGCCGGCTACGAAGCCCGGCACCGGCCGGCGTGGCTGGAACTGCCGCTGGGCGCCATCGCCCGCATCCTCGGCGATTAGGTTCGCTAATCGGGCGGTGTCTGCTGTTTCATCGGCTACCAATGAATTCTTAGCCAGCTTCCCCCAAATTTATCCCCGAAGTTGTAGTAACGACCCTTCTGTTACGTTGCCAACGTAGGTAATAGCCAACCTGAAGCATTGGCCGAGGGGCCCGGGGGGTGATCTTCTGCGGGGTGATCTTCTGCGAGCTTGGTGGCGTGCACCTGACCGCTATCCGTGGCTGGTCGGATATGTCGATGGTCATGGTGCCTTGACTTGGGTTCGGTTCGCCTTGGCCATTCCAGTCTTGGTCGGCGGCCTGGGGCCGATTGCGACGTTGTGGAGTCCGGAAGGTCCGCACGCGACGGCCGGGCGCGTGGTGACAGCTGGTGCTGCACTGATTGGCATTTCGTCCTTGGCGATCTGGTTTCGTCGGCGGTTGCCCAGCAGAATCGAATCGATTGCTTTCATCGTCACGCTGACTATCGCGACGGCGGCTGTGGCGCTCGGCGGGACAGCGTCGCGGGTGACCTTGCCTGGCTGCACGTATTTCGTTTTGATCTGCACCTACGTGGCGCTCTGGCATTCGGCCCGGCTGCTGGTGTTTGTCTACGCCGTCATGCTGGTTGTCGCTGGAGTGCTGGCCGTTCGGCTGCTAGCTCATGATCCGATACTGGCCATAGTGGAGCTGCTGTTCGTGGTGATGATCAACGTGGGCGGATCGTCGGCATCCAGCTGGTTGGTCTCGACACTCGGTATGGACGTGCGGAACTCCGATACCGATTTCTTGACCGGACTGTTGAACCGGCGGGCATTTCACCGCCGCACCGGCGAGCTCATCGATCTGCACAGAGGCAGTGGCGGTCACTATCTCGCGGTCGTCATGATCGATCTGGACAGGTTCAAACAGGTCAACGACACCCATGGACACGTACGTGGCGACCAGGCATTGATCGCCATCGCTCAGAGTCTGCGGGCGACCACGAGTCAGGACGGCGTCGTCGCGCGTGTTGGTGGCGAAGAATTTCTGGTCGCCGATGTTGTCGTGCATCCTGACTTGGCCAAATTGATTGCCGAGCGGATACGCGCGGCAATCATCGCGACGCCGCCACATCTCACGGCGAGCGTCGGTGCGACCAGTGCGCCGATGACCGCCCTGAGCGCCAGGACCGGCGACGAAACTGTTGCGCGACTCATCGAGATCGCCGATACCGCAATGTATTTGGCCAAGCGCAGTGGCGGAAACCGATTCCGGTACGGCACTCTGTGATGGCCTGCCTCCTAGGCGCAGGCCGTCAGGCCAGTGACTTCACCACCTGCTGGGCCGGCTTCGGCGTCCAGTCGGTGCGGTACACGCCGATGGTGTCCTGGTCGCTGTTGCTGCCGGTATTGCGGTCCCGCGTGGTGTAGATGTACGCCGGGCCGGCGTACCCCAGGGTGCGCCACTTGGTCAGGAAGTCGCGAATGTAGTCGGCCTGGGTGGCTTCGTCGACGGCCGACGTGGGCTCGCCGTACTCGGTGGCCCACAGCCGCTTGCCGCCGTCACCATTGGCGGCCATGGCCTGGTGGATGGCGTCGGCCTGGCTCAGCGGCGAGTTGGCGACCCCGGCGCCGGCGGAGAACTTCATGCCGTAGAGGTACGGGTGGAAGGACAGCGCGTCGAACGAACCGGCCGCGCCGGCGGCGTACATCCTCTGGATGAAGGTCACCGGGTCCATGGTCAGCGCGAAGAACGAGACCACCGCACCGACGACACCGCCGACCACCATGGCACTGGGATCGGCGGCCTTGATCTTCGGGTAGGCGGCCTTGAGCATCCCTGCGTACACCTGAGGCTCAGGCCCCTGCGGGCCGGAAGTCCAGGACTGCACCGCATTCGGCTCGTTCCAGA
>JARLGS010000110.1 GCA_031292695.1 Mycobacterium sp.
GGTGTACGCTGCCGAGCCCACCGAGCTGTTGACATAGCCCGTCTCGACCGCGATGGCGTTCAGCGTCTCCGTCGCGCTGACCGTGATCGGGGTGCTGTAAACCGCCGACGAAGTGGTCGGCGTGCTGCCGTCGGTGGTGTAGTAGACGGTGGCGCCGCTGGTCGCGTCATTGATCGCCACCGTCTGCGCGCTGGTGTAGGTGCCGCCCGCCGGGGTGAACGTCGGCGCGGCTGCAGATGCCTGGCCTCCGGTCGTGTAGTCCAGCGCCGTGACCGAGTGCGGAGGCAGGGTGATGGAGCCGGGACTCGAGAGTGAACTGGTCTCGACCGCAACCGTGGCCGCGGTCTGGTTCGATACCGTGCCGGTGGGCGCCTCGTTCAGGCTGTCCAGCGACGCCGGCGCATATTGCCGCTGGGTCACCGCTCCGGCGGGAGGATTGGTTCCCGCGAAGCTGACCGTATGGCTTGCGGTCAGGTCGGTGTTGATCAGCACCACCGAACGCGCGTTGCCGTTCTCGAAACAGAAGGCATAGAGCGTCGGCACACCGCTCAGCGCCGGGATGGGATTGCTGCCGTTGGCCGATCCGGCGAAGTTGTAGGTCACGTTGTTGTTGATGGGGCAGGAGTACATGGGCCCGATGATTGACTGGTTGACCAGCGACACGCCCAGGAATGCCGGACGCATGTTGTTGGTGGCCCCGCCCATGTCCACCACCGTGCCCCACAGCTTCGATTGCATCGATCCGTTATGGAACTGGTATTGCGCCAGGGAAAACAGCGACTGGGGCAGGATTCCGTAATACTGCAGGTTCAGGAGCGGCTCCAGGGCCATCACGATGCCCTCGCCTGCTCCGGCGTTGATGATGTCCAGTTGCGCCTGGGTGAAATTGCCTGTCAGCGTATTTTGGCCCCACTCGTAGATGCCCACGTTGCAGGTCGCCGTCCCCGACGCACCGCAGGTCTTCTGCGACTGGTAGTCGTGCACCGATTGATAGAAGTTGTACGGATCGGCAGGATTGCTGACCCGCAGATACGGCTCCACCATCGCCGGCTGCCATATCGCTGCGTCGCTGCTAAGGTCGCTCACATTTCCATACAGGTAGTCGTTGATCTCGATCGAATCGGGACGCACCTGCTGAATGGTCGCGTCCATCGACCAGCTGACGGCTGTCTGCGCATTCAGAACCAGGTCAAACGAGGACGCCACGTAGGAGCTGTCGGCGTGCATGGCAGCAAAGATGTCCTTGGCCCGCGAACCGTAGTCGTAGTAGAACGATGTATTCGGAGCCGTCGACCGCCAGGGCAGCGCCTGGCCGTCAAAGATCGAGTTCCAGCACTCATTGCAATACGACAGATGGATCTTGTCGAACACATCGGTCCAGGGATCGGCCTGTCCCAGGGCGGCGCGCCGTGCCCCGTAAGTCGTATTCGACGGGCTGGCCAGAAATTCGA
>JARLGS010000965.1 GCA_031292695.1 Mycobacterium sp.
CTCATGACGCTCGGTTCGGGGAGCACGGCGCAGAGCTGCACGGGCACCACGAACACCTCTGGGAACGCCAGCTGCACCATCACCGACGTGAACCAGACGGCCGGCTCGGTCCCCATCACGGTGACCTTCACCGGGGACGCCTATTACCGGCCCGCAAGTGCCTCGGGCTCCGAGATCACGGCTGCGGAGCCGGACGCCGGCGGGTTCGTGGTCGGCGACATCTCGGCGGGTACTCTGCCTCCAGCGGGTACTACGTATACGAATGGCGCCACGGTGAACTTCTGGGGCTCTCAGCTCTGGAAGACCAACCAATTCAGTGGCGTCAACAACGCCCCGGCGTCCATGAAGGGCTACATCGACAACGCCCCCCCTCTCAACCCTCCCAGCTGCGGAAGCACGTGGACGTCGGACCCGGGCAACAGCTCTCACCCACCGTCGACCATCCCCGTGTACATGGTCGTCGTCGTGAGCAGCTGGATCAACCAGACGGGCTCCACCGAGTCCGGCAACATCAAGCATCTGGTCGTGGTCAAGGTGTCCCCGGGATACGGACCCGATCCGGGACATGACGGTAACGGGCAGATCATCGCCACGATCTGCTGAGGTCCGCGCTGCAGGCCCACAATGGCGACCCAATTGTCCCCGCCGGCCCGGAGCATCTGGTCCTTTTGTACCTGTCGCCACTCCCCGCTTCGGCTCATATTCGCATTCGAACACCGCGCGCACTGTGACGACTTGCAGCCAGGGTGTGCGCCAGAAGTCACGGAACCTGGGAACCGTGTAGCCACGAGGGGGCGTCATGAGATTGTCGATTGGTCGAGCGTCAGCGGGTGGTCACACCACGAGCGGCACGGCGGACTGGGACGACACAAGGTCCCGGGTCTACGGCACCGCAGTGCGCCAGACGGCGCTCGCGCTGGCACTGGTCCTCGTCCTGGGCTGTGTCGGGCTCCTCTTCTTCCCCGCCAAGCCGGCCGCCGCCGACGGCACCGGCACACAGTTCTCGTCGGGTCAGGTCTTCGCCTCGGTGGGCAACTCAGAAGTCAACGTGTACAGCCAGGCCACGCCGGCCACCTTCCCGAACCCCCCGACGACCCCCGCCTTCGACACGACCCTGAACGACGGCCTCAGCGAGCCCTACACCGCCGGGACCGCGTTCGACGCGCACGGCAACCTCTACGTCGCCGACGACTACGCCGGTGACGTCAGCGAGTACTCGCCCAACGGCACGCTCGACGGTGTCTTCGCCAGCGGGCTGTCGAACCCGCTGTCGCTGGCCTTCGACAACAACGGCAACCTCTACGTCGGACAGCAGTCCACCCCCTACATCGCCGAGTTCAACCCCAATGGGCAACAGATCGCGAACATCGGCCCGGTGGCCACCGAGCTGAGCGGTGACGACTGGATCGCGCTGGCCGACCAGTGCAACATCTACTACACCACCGAGGGCACCGACATCCTGCACTACAACATCTGCACCAATACGCAGGATCCCAACTTCAACCTGCAGTCCTTCCCCTCCTACGACCAATCGACGGGCCTGCCCGTCCAGGCCTTCGAGCTCCAGGTCCTCCCCGACGGCGACGTGCTGGTGGCCGACTCCAATGCCGACATCCTGTTGAACCCGGACGGGAGCGTCGCGCACACCTACACCTGCGC
>JARLGS010000966.1 GCA_031292695.1 Mycobacterium sp.
CTGATCACCGACGGGCAGATCGCGGTCAACTACACGATGGTGTCGGTGCTGGGCCGCCACAACCCGAAGTCGTACTCGGTGCGGGCCGGTGCGGCCGCATACTGCGTGGCCGACGCCGACCCGGCGGCCTTTCTGCGGTTCCATACGGCACTGTTCGCCAACCAGCCCGACGAAACGGCGAGCACGTTCCCGTCCGACGACCAGCTGATCACCCAGGCCCGCCAGGCCGGGGTGCCCGCCTCGGTGGCCGAGTGCGTCACCAGCGGCAAGTACCGCGACATGGTGAACAACGGCGCCGAGACCGCACACATCATGGGGACCCCGACGGTGCTGCTGGGCGGTACCGACATCGCCGACACCCTGCTGCGCAGACTCGACCCGCAGGCCCTCTTGGACGAGATCAAGTCCGGTAACTGACACCCCGGTCACGTGGGTCGCGGCACCCGCACCCGGCGTGACCTGGCACACTCGGTACGGACGAAGTTGAGGCGCCAGGCCTTGACAATCACAAGGAGGACACCGGCGGTGCCGACGAACGAACAACGGCGGGAGACTGCCAAGCGCAAGCTGGAACGGCAGCTGGAGCGCCGGGCCGAGAAAGCCCGCAAGCAGCGGATCGCGGCCATCGCCGCATCGGTGGTCGGGGTACTGGTGGTGATCGGCGCCGTCGTTGGCGGCGTCGTCTACCTCAACAAGGACTCCAAGTCCTCATCTGCGTCCGCCTCGGCCTCCACCAGCACCCCGGCCGCCCCGTCGCAGGACCCGGTGGCCAACGGTAAGCTGCCGCAGTTCGTGGCTCCGGCCGGACTCGGCGAGAACTGCCAGTACCCGGCGTCGTCGGAGCAGGCCAGCAAGAAGGTGAACCCGCCGCGCACCGGCAAGATTCCGACCACCCCGGCCACGGTAAGCGCCAGCATGAGCACCAACGAAGGCAACCTCGGGCTGGTGCTGGACAACGCCAAGGCCCCGTGCACGGTCAACAGCTTCGCCAGCCTGGCGCAGCAGGGCTACTTCAACGACACCCCCTGCCACCGGCTGACCAAGGGCGGCCTCGACGTGCTGCAGTGCGGCGATCCGACCGGCTCCGGCACCGGCGGCCCGGGCTATCAGTTCGCCAACGAGTACCCGAGCAACCAATACCAGCCCGACAGCCCGGCGCTGAGCCAGCCGGTGGTGTACCCACGCGGCACCCTGGCCATGGCCAACGCCGGCCCGAACACCAACGGCAGCCAGTTCTTCCTGGTGTACCAGGACTCGCAGCTGCCGCCGAACTACACGGCGTTCGGCACCGTGGACGCGACCGGGCTGGCCACCCTGGACAAGATCGCCAACAACGGCATCGAGGGCGGCGGCGGCGACGGCAAGCCCGCGCAGCCGGTCAACATCAGCTACATCCGGCTGGACTAACCCGACAGCCACGAAGAAGGCTCGGTCACCAATCGCGGTGACCGAGCCTTCTTCGTCGTAGGCCATGCGAGGACCGGCCCGCGATGGAATCATGCGCAGCGTGGCGAACACACAACCGCAGACCATCTCGTACCCGGCGCCCGGCTCCCGGCCTTACCGCCACGACGATGTCGCCGTCGACCCGTACGTCATCGTGCTGTTCGGTGCGACCGGAGATCTCGCGAAACGCAAACTGCTGCCGGGCCTGGCCTATCTGGTCCAGTCGGAACTGGCACCCGACATCCAGATCGTCGGGACGTCATTGGAAGACCTGAGTGTCGACGAATTCCGGGCGCTGGCCAAAGCGGCGATCGACGAATTCGGCAGCCACTCCCTCACCGCCGAGCAGTGGGACCGGTTCGCCGCGTCGCTGACCTATGTGGCACAGGGCGCCGGGCCGTCGGGGCTGGCGGCCGCGGTGGCTGCGGCGGAGAAGAAGCTGGGCCCGAATTCGCGCCGGCTGCACTATCTTTCGGTGCCGCCGAAGGCCGCGCGGGCAGTCATCGGCACCTTGGACGAAGCGGGACTGGTCGACCGCGCGCGGGTGGTGATGGAGAAGCCGTTCGGCACCGATCTGGCCAGCGCCGTGGCGTTGAACGATTTCGTGCACGAAACCTTCGACGAGACACAGATTTTCCGGATCGACCACTTCCTGGGCAAAGAGGCCGCCCAGAACATTCTCGCGTTCCGATTCGCCAACGGGTTGTTCGAACCGATCTGGAACCGTAACTTCATCGACCACATCCAGATCGACATCCCCGAGATGCTCGGACTGGACGAGCGGGCGAACTTCTACGAAAGCACCGGCGCGTACAAGGACATGGTGGTCACCCACCTGCTCCAGGTCATGGCCTTCGTGGTGATGGAGCCACCGACCGCCCTCGAGCCGCGGGCGATCAGCGAGGAGAAGAACAAGGTCTTCCGGTCGATGCTGCCGATCAAGTGCTCCGACGTGGTTCGTGGCCAGTTCACCGGGTATCGCGAACTCAACGGGGTGGCAAGGGATTCCGACACCGAGACGTTCATTGCCCTGAAGGTGGCCATCGACAACTGGCGCTGGGCGGGAGTGCCGATCTACCTGCGCACCGGCAAGAAGATGGCCGAGGGCATGCGGATCATCTCGATCGCGTTCAAAGAGGCGCCGCGCACCATGTTCCCGACCGGGTCCGGCGTCGGCTCCCAGGGACCCGACCACCTGACGTTCGACCTGGCCGACAACTCGAAGGTGTCACTGTCCTTCTACGGCAAGCGACCCGGCCCCGGCATGAAACTCGAGAAGCTCTCGATGCAGTTCTCGGCCACCGAAGCCGACGGGGCCGACCAGGTTCTGGAGGCCTACGAGCGGCTGATCCTGGACGCGATGCGCGGCGATCACACCCTGTTCACCACCGCCGAGGGCATCGAATCGCTGTGGTCGAACTCGGCGGCACTACTTACCGATCCGCCGCCGGCCAAGCCGTACCAGCCAGGGACCTGGGGCCCCAACGCAATTCACCAGCTGATCGCGCCGAACGCCTGGCGGCTACCGTTCGAACGGGGTTGGCGGGAAGCGAAGAAGTAGCCCCCGGGGCGGCGTGCCCGTGCGGTCATGCCCGCGGCGCAGCAGTTCCCTGCTCGAGCAGCAAGATGGCGGAGTCCACCAGGCTTTGAATGATCTCGCAGGTGCTGAAATCGCTCAGCCACAGATGCGGAGTGTCGGTCCGGTGCAACATCGCCACCCCGTGCAGTGCCACTGACAGTGCCGCGGCCGCCCGCTGCGCGTCGGCGCCGGGCTCCGAATCGGGGTCCATGCCGCCGCTGGCCAATAACCCGCGGGTCACCACCTGGAGGGCCTGCCGCGCGGACGGCGTGATCTCGTCAACCTTGACCATCAGGACGTATCGCAGTGGAAAGCGCTGCGCGAATGCGACATACGCACGGCAGCCGAGCAGCAGTCGCTCTCGCGGCGTCTTGCCACTCTGCACCTGCGCGGCGATGTCCTGCTGCAGCTGGTCCCAGCCCAGCTCGGCGACGGCTGACAGCAGGTCTTCGCGACTGTCGAAATGGCCGTACACCGACATGGTGGAAATCCCGGCCTCGCGCGCAATACTGCGCAAGGACACCTCATTCGCGGTCTGGGACGAGTCGACCACCCGGACCGCGGCAGTAAGGATCTCGTCGCGCAGCAGCGCGCCCTGCCCTCGCATGTTCCGTTGTCGCGTTGACCCAGCCATGCCTTCACCCTAATCGCCGCCGGTGACGGAGTGTGATCGTCGCCACCGCGTTCTAACTATACAGTCGTATACATACATCCGTATGGTTGCATCTCATGAAATGGTTGCTCAAGACCGCGCAGCGATGCTGGGTGCTGCTGGTCGTTGTCGGGGTCATCACGGTCGGGGGTTTCATCATCGACCGCTTCCACGGCGTGTTCGGCAGCCAGCATTCAGCCGAATCGCGAACGGACAACATCGTTTCCACGATCCCGAAGTACGTGACCTACGAGGTGGACGGGCCGTCGGACACCACCGGGATGATCAGCTACGTCGATGAGCGGGCCCAGCCGCAGCAGGAGCGCTTCACCTCACTGCCGTGGTCGAAGACCTTGACCACCACCGTGCCGAGTGTGTTCGCCAACCTCGTGGCCCAAGGCGACAGCAGCCGGCTGAGCTGCCGGATCACCGTCAACGGCGAACTGCGCGATCACCAGGCTGCCGACGGCGCAGCAGCGACCACCTTCTGCCTGGTGAAGGCAGCATGAGCGGCCAGCACAGCACCGGGGGCGGCTATCCCCGGGTGATCCGCATCCTGTCGGTGCCGATCATCCTGATCTGGTTGGCAGCCACCGCGGCCACCAATCTGCTGGTGCCCAAACTCGAGGTGGTCGGTGCGAACAACGCCGTGTCACTCTCGCCGCAGGACGCCCCGTCGGTCATGGCGACGAAACACATCGGCACCAAGTTCGGCGAATTCGACTCGGACAGCGTGCTGATGATCATCGTCGAGTCGGACCTGCCGCTCGGTGACGCAGCCCGGCACTACTACGCCGATTTGGTCCAGGAGCTGGACCGCGACACCACTCACATCGAGCACGTGCAGGACTTCTGGGGTGACCGCATCACCTCCGCAGGGTCCGAGAGTGAGGACCACAAGGCGGCATATGTTCAGGTCAACCTGCGCGGTGACCAGGGGTCCACGCAGGGGGTCGAATCGGTCGACTCGGTCCGGCACATCGTCGAGCGCAGCCATCCGCCGGCCGGGGTGAGAGCATTCGTCACCGGCCAGGCGGCCCTGGTGGCCGACACCAACGAAGCCGGCGACAAGAGCATGGTCAAGATGACGGTGGTGACGCTCATCGTCATCGCGGTGATGCTGCTGGTCGTATACCGCTCCATCGCAACAACATTCATCGCCCTACTGGTCGTGCTGACCGAGATGAGCATGGCCCGCGGGCTGGTCGCCGTGCTGGGCAACTCCCACGCCATCAGCCTGTCCACGTTCGCGGTCAGCGTGCTGACTGCCCTGGCGATAGCCGCCGGCACGGACTACTGGATCTTCCTGGTCGGCCGGTATCACGAGGCCCGCAATGCCGGCGAGGACCGGGAAACCGCTTACTATTCAACGTTTTCCAGCGTCTATCACGTGATCCTCGGCTCCGGGCTGACCATTGCCGGGGCCATGATGTGCTTGCGCTTCACCCGGTTGAACTACTTCAACACCCTGGCGCTGCCGTGCGCAACCGCCATGGTCGTCATCCTGGTGATGGCACTGACTTTTGCCCCCGCGGTGATGGTGGTCGGCA
>JARLGS010000967.1 GCA_031292695.1 Mycobacterium sp.
CAACGCGGCTCGTGCCTCGCCGCTTGATCGGCACCCGGCGTAGGAATCTCCACCCGCCGAACCAGGCCGTCGATGGCGTCGGCAGCTTCGATCTCGCTGCGAGTGATGCCCAGGATGAACAGCACCGTGTCCAGGTACGGGTGGTTCAGCGAGGCGTCGGCAACAGCCCGCAACGCCGGCTTGGCATTGAACGCCACCCCCAGGCCCGCGGCCGACAGCATGTCGATGTCGTTGGCACCGTCGCCCACCGCGACCGTCTGCTCCATCGGAACCCCGGCCTGGTTGGCGAAGTCCCGCAGCGCCTTCGCCTTGCCCGGGCGGTCCACCACGGGGCCGATCACGCGTCCGGTGAGCTTGCCGTCCACGATCTCCAGGTGGTTGGCCGCCACGAAGTCGAGCATCAGTTCTTCGGCGAGCGGCTCGATCACCTGACGGAATCCGCCGGACACCACACCGCAGTGGTAGCCCAACCGGCGCAGGGTACGCAGCGTGGTGCGCGCCCCCGGGGTCAGCTCCAGCTGGTCGGCGACCTCGTCGACGACCTCCGCGGGCAGGCCGGCCAGGGTGGCCACGCGCTCCCGCAGCGACTCCTCGAAGTCGAGCTCGCCGCGCATCGCCGCCTCGGTGATCGCGGCGACCTTGGCCTCGGAGCCGGCCCTGGCGGCCAGCATCTCGATGACCTCGCCCTGGATCAGCGTCGAGTCGACGTCGAACACGATGAGCCGCTTGGCCCGTCGGGCCAGGCTGTAGTCCTCGAGCGCGATGTCGACGCCCTCGTCGACCGCGACCCGGGCCAGAGCCGTCTGCAACTGGCCGTAAGCAGCTCCGGCCGGCACCGACACCCGCAGTTCCAGGCCGGTCACCGGGTAGTCGGACACGCCGCGGATGAAGTCGATGTTCACCCCGAGCGCCGCCATCTCGCGAGCGACCACCGTGAAGGCCTCAGCGGTGATCGGACGTCCCAACACCACGATGGTGTGCGTCGACGGCTCGGTGAGCACCGGTTGGTCGTCGCTGCTGTCGATCGTGACGTCCAGGCCCAGAGCCTGGATCGCCTGCTGTACGTCGTTGCGCAATACCTCGCCGTCGGCCTCAGCCGGCACGCAGACCAGTACCCCGAGCGTCAGGCGGCCACGGATGACCACCTGCTCGACATTCAGCAGCTCGACATTGTGCTGAGACAGCACGCCGAACAGCGTCGAGGTCACGCCCGGCTGATCGAGTCCGGTGACGGTGATCAGCACCGACCCGCTTGACGTCGTCATCCGTTAAGTCCCCTAACGCAGAACCGCCCGCGCACGAGGCGCGGGCGGGTCGGCTGACATCTAGTGGTGTGACCGGCCAATGTGCGCCTCGGCGCGCATCCGCTCGACCATGTGTGGGTAGTGCAACTCGAATGCCGGGCGCTCCGAACGGATCCGGGGCAACTCGGTGAAGTTGTGCCGCGGCGGCGGGCAGCTGGTGGCCCACTCCAGAGAGTTGCCGTAACCCCACGGGTCGTCCACCACGACCGGCTCGCCGTAGCGCCAGCTCTTGAACACGTTCCACACGAACGGCAGCGTCGACAGACCCAGAATGAACGCCCCGATCGTGGAAACAATGTTGAGAGTGGTGAACCCGTCGGTGGGTAGATAGTCGGCATAGCGACGCGGCATGCCCGAATTTCCCAGCCAGTGCTGCACCAAAAAGGTGGTGTGGAAGCCGATGAAGGTCAGCCAGAAGTGCAGCTTGCCGAGGCGCTCGTCGAGCAGGCGGCCCGTCATCTTCGGGAACCAGAAGTAGATGCCCGCGTACGTGGCGAACACGATGGTGCCGAACAGCACGTAGTGGAAGTGCGCGATGACGAAGTAGCTGTCAGTGACGTGGAAGTCCAGCGGTCCGCTGGCCAGCAGCACACCGGACAGACCACCCAGCAGGAAGATGATCACGACGCCCACCGAGAACAGCATCGGGGTCTCGAAGGTCAACTGCCCCTTCCACATGGTGCCGATCCAGTTGAAGAACTTGATCCCGGTCGGAACCGCGATCAGGAACGTCATGAAGGAGAAGAACGGCAGCAGCACGGCGCCGGTCGCGTACATGTGGTGCGCCCACACGGCCACCGACAGGGCGGCGATACCGAGCGTCGCGTAGATCAGCGTCGTGTAGCCGAAGATCGGCTTGCGCGAGAACAACGGGAAAATCTCAGACACGATGCCGAAGAACGGCAGCGCGATGATGTACACCTCGGGGTGCCCGAAGAACCAGAACAGGTGCTGCCAAAGCAGGACACCGCCGTTGGCCGGGTCGTAGATGTGGGCGCCCAGGTGGCGGTCAGCGGCCAGACCGAACAGTGCGGCGGTCAGCAGCGGGAAGGCCAGCAGCACCAGGATCGAGGTCACCAGGATGTTCCAGGTGAAGATCGGCATCCGGAACATCGTCATGCCGGGGGCGCGCATGCAGACCACGGTGGTGATCATGTTGACGGCACCCAGGATGGTGCCCAGACCACCGACAGCCAGGCCGACGATCCACAGGTCGCCACCGGCGCCCGGCGAGTGGATCGCGTCGGTGAGCGGCGAGTAGGCGGTCCAGCCGAAGTCAGCGGCACCACCGGGGGTGATGAAGCCCGCGATGGCGATCATCGCGCCGAACAGGAACAGCCAGAAGGAGAACGCGTTCAGGCGCGGGAACGCCACGTCGGGGGCACCGATCTGCAGCGGCAGCACGAGGTTGGCGAAGCCGAACACGATCGGGGTGGCGTAGAACAGCAGCATCACCGTGCCGTGCATGGTGAACAGCTGGTTGAACTGCTCGTTGGACAGGAACTGCAATCCCGGCAGGGCCAGCTCGGTGCGCATGAACAGCGCCATCAGGCCGCCGATGAAGAAGAAGATGAAGCAGGCGACGCAGTACATGATGCCGATCAGCTTGTGATCGGTGGTGGTCACCAAGTTGTAGATCAGGTTGCCCTTGGGGCCCATACGCTCCGGGAACGGGCGACGTGCCTCGAGTTCTCCGATTGGGGGCGCTTCGGCTACCAACAGATCCTCCAAATGTTCCGCACGAATATGTCGGGCATACGGGGCATCCCGCTGCTGTCTGACGGTGATCTTATCCTCCATACCGCAGCCTTGCGGCGAGGGTCCTACAAACTGTCGTATTTGGTCGGCCACACCACGATCCCGGGCGCCGGCGCGGCGGCCGGGACCGCGCCTCATCTGGGCGGGGCCGGGCGAATGTTACCGTCGGCGACGTGCAGTTTCCGACCACCCGCATCCGACTCTTCAGCGCAGCCGCAGCCGTCCTCACCGCCGCCGCCGCAACCGTGCTGACGGGATGTTCGGGGCACACCAGCAATGATCCTGCGGCGAGTTCGGCCCCGATCACCAGCATCACCCGGATCGCTACCGCCGGAGTGCTCGGCAACCAGCGCCGGCCCGACGACTCGTGTGCGCCCGACCCGGCGGCGCTCGATGACGGCCCGCCCACCCGGCAGGTGCACCACGCTGCAGGCGCCACCGACGTCAAGGCCGACCCGCAGCGCATCGTGGTGCTGTCCGGCGACGCGCTGGACACGCTGTGCGCACTGGGACTGCAGTCCCGCGTCGTGGCCGCGGCGACCGCGACGGACTCGTCCGGGCAGCCCTCATACCTGGGCACCGTCATCCACAACGTAGCGCCGGCCGGCACCCGCGGCACGCCCGACTTGGCAGCGGTCAAAGCGGCCAACCCCGATCTGATCCTCGGCTCGCAGGCACTGACCCCCGACGCCTACGGCGCATTGTCGGCGATCGCGCCGACCGTGTTCACCGGACCTGCCGGTGCAGCCTGGGAGGACGACCTGCGCACCGTGGGAGCGGCGACCGGCCGCGGCGGCGCGGCGGGCGCCCTGGTCGATGGTTTCAACGCCGACGCCACCAAGGTCGGCGCCCAGAGCGATGCTCCGCATTTCCAGGTATCGGTCGTTCAGTTGACCGACAACACCATGCGCGTCTGGGGCGCGAGCAACTTCGCAGGCAGCGTGTTGGCCCAAGTCGGCGCGGATCGTCCTGCGCCACAACGGTTTACCGATAAGCCCTACCATGAGATCGATATTTCGAAGGTCGGCCCGGGCACTGACTTCTCGTCCGCCGACGGCGACATCGTCTACCTGTCGTTCGATTCGCCGGCGGCCAAGGACCGGGCCGCGACGCTGCTGGACAGCCCCGCATGGAAGAAGTTGGCGGCCACCCGGGATAACCGCGTGTTCGTGGTGAACAACGAGGTTTGGCAGAGCGGCCAGGGCATTGTGGCCGCCCGCGGCATACTCGACGACCTGCACTGGCTCAACGCGCCGGTCAACTGACCTGTCGACTCACTCGAGGACGACAGATCAACTAGTCTCGGCACCCGTGTTCCACGTGCTGAATATCACCTACACCCAGCCCCTAGACGTCGTCGACCAGTCCCGGCCCGCGCACCTGGAATGGCTCGGCGACCTGGTCGACAAGCGCCGCATCCTGCTCGCCGGCCGGCTTGAGTCGCAGGGCGGCGCCGTGCTGATCGCCGCGGACATGTCGGCCGACGAAGCCGACGCCCTCACCGCCACCGATCCGTACGTCCACGCCGGCGTCGCCAGCTACGAGCGGGTCAGTTTCAACGCCGGTTTCCGCGCGGCCGGACTGTAGCGCCGGAATTCACAGCGAAAACCGGGATTAGTTCAGCCCTGGCCGCCGTTGAGTGTGGTCAGGGCCTGACGCATGCCCATTCGTTACCTTCGCTAATCTTTTTGGCGTACGGTGCACCGCCCTGAGGCAAGTCGAGAATCAAGAGGACAGATCAGTCATGACCACAACCGTTTCCGCCTACGCCGCGACCTCAGCGACCGGCCCGCTGACCAAGACCACCATCGAGCGCCGCGACATCGGCCCGCACGACGTCGCTTTCGACATCAAGTTCGCCGGCATCTGTCACTCGGACATCCACACCGTCAAGTCCGAATGGGGCCCGGCCAAATACCCGGTGGTACCCGGGCACGAGATCGCCGGTGTAGTCACCGCAGTCGGCTCCGAAGTGACCAAGTACAAGATCGGCGATCACGTCGGCGTCGGCTGTTTCGTCGACTCGTGCCGCGAGTGCGAGAACTGCAAGGCCGGTCTGCAGCAGTACTGCACCGGTAGCGGCAATGTCGGCACCTACAACGCCATCGGGCGCGACGGCACTCCCACCTACGGCGGCTACAGCACCGCCATGGTGGTGGACGAGAACTACGTACTGCGTATCCCCGACAGCATCCCCCTGGACAAGGCCGCTCCCCTGCTGTGCGCCGGCATCACCCTCTACTCGCCGCTGCGGCACTGGAATGCCGGGCCGGGCAAGAAGGTCGCCATCGTCGGTCTCGGCGGGCTGGGCCACGTCGGCGTGAAGCTCGCGGTCGCGATGGGCGCCGAGGTCACGGTGCTGAGCCAGTCATTGAAGAAGATGGAAGACGGCCTCCGCCTGGGTGCGCAGCACTACTACGCCACCAACGACCCGGAGACCTTCCGCGCGCTGGCCGGCAGCTTCGATCTGATCATCAACACCGTGTCGGCGAACCTGAACATGGGCGACTACCTGAACCTGCTGCGGGTCGACGGCACGCTGGTGGAATTGGGCGCACCGGAGAAGCCGCTGGCGGTGCCGGTGTTCCCGCTGATCGGCATGCGGCGCACGCTTGCCGGTTCGTTGATCGGCGGCATCCCGGAGACCCAGGAAATGCTCGACTTCTGCGCCGAGCACGACGTCACCCCGGAGATCGAGGTCATCGAGGCGTCCTACGTCAACGAGGCCTACGAGCGCGTGATCGCCAGCGACGTGCGGTACCGCTTCGTGATCGACACGGCGACCATCTGATCACCTAGTCGCCCAACACAATTGGCGGTCGCCAGGTCTGCCCCACTACGGGGGTTGACCCGGGCGGCCGCCAATTTCGTTGTCGCTGAGCTTGATTGCACACGGTGCCGCTACTGGTCACGACGGCCCGACCCGGACAGAAGTTGGCGATAATCATACGGTGGCCGAGGATCCAGTTGAAGTTCTGCGGCGGTGGGAGATCGCCGGCGGTGAGTGGCGGGTTATCGGCCGCCGCAGGCGCGAGGTGACGATTGGACTGTTCCGCTGCGACGGCGGTGAACAAGTCGACGTGCTGCGTTCCACCGATGTCGCATTGCTCGTTTACGTCGCCAATCGACAGACCAATCTCGACTGAGGCGGCACGGCTCGGCAAGCACCCGCGTCTTCACAGCTATTCACAGCGTCAAACCACCGGATGCGGGAAGTGTTGCCAGTAGTGTTCGGAGCGCCGGCGGTTCGGCTCTTCGTGCATGCGATGCCATGGCGAGCCCAAGCCGGATGTACGCAGTCCACACGATGGAAGCGCCGTGACGCGGGAGAGCGTCCGCGCCGTCGAAGGAGGAGAGCGTTGGCAATGCGTGGGGCTATGGTCGGGGTAACTATCGCGGCCGCGGTGGCTGCGGGGGTGACGGGCTGTTCGAATACCAAATCCGGTACGAATTCTTCTGGTTCTTCCAGTGCAGCGTCGAGTGCGGCACCACCCGGACCGCAGCTGTCGGTCGACGGTCAGCAACAGAACGTCACCGGCGCGGTCACATGCAACACCGCGAACAACACTGTCACCATCGGTGTCGGTGACGCATCGACCGGCGTCGGAGCGGTGCTGAGCACCGACAATCCGCCAATCGTCCATGCTGTCGGACTCGGCACGGTAAACGGTGTGGCCCTGGGCTTCTCGGATGCCGCACCTGGCCAGGGCAGCAACGCTGGCGCCGCGGTAAGTGGCAAGTCCTACACGATCAAGGGCACCGCCAGCGGCACTGACATGAGCAATCCACAAGCGCCGCAGCAGGTGAACAAAACGTTCGAATTGGACGTGACGTGCCCGCCGTGAAGAACGTTGTGGTGACGAGCCGCAGCGCGGAAAGGGTCGGCTGAGTATGTCTATGAAACGTGTCGTCACCGCTGTGGCTGCCAATATCGGTATCGCGGCGCTGACGCTGAATGGCGGGGTCGCAGGCGCCTTCCCGCTCGCACCACCTCCGTGCCCTCCCGGCCAGACCTGCCCTAACGGGCCCGGTGGCTCGGGTGGCGGTGGGAACTCCGAGCCGCCGAAGTCCCAACCCGCCGAAACCCAGGTACCCGAAACTCACGCGCCCGAGACGCAGGCTCCCGAAACCCAGGCGCCCACGTCTCCGCCTCCACAGAACACGGAAGCACCAACGTCGGCAGCCCCGGCGAGTAGCGCGCCGACCACGGCACAAAGCCAGGTCACCTCGGCACCGGAAAGCCCCCAGTCCCGTGAGAATCACGAGTCTGAGAGCCCGCATCCGAGCACGTCGTCGACTGAGTCGTCTCCAAATGCTCCGACGTCTCCAAATGCTTCGACGTCGTCACCAAATGCTCCGACCAGTTCAGCGCCCAGTACCACCTCTGGCAGTCAGGACCGCGAGCACCACGAGTCGCCGGCTTCGGGCACCAGTACGCAGCCGAGTGCCGGGGGCAGTGTGACGGCGAACGTGGCGGTCAACGATCGGCGCCTCACTCAGGAGCAGGCGCGGGATACGCAACCTCCGCACCCGCCGTACGAGCCGCCGCGCCGGGACATTATCGCCAGGGGCAATGCACAGGTCGGCGGTCCGACGAACATCAACCTCGGGTTCAACGTCGTCGGACAAGGTGCGCCGACGCCACCACCGCCACACGTCTACGGCTGGAATGACGGGCCGGCGCCGGGCGGACCGCCGCCGAATTGGGAAGGCCCGCCGCCCCAGGGCGGCTGGAACGGCCCCCCGCCTCCCGGCGGCTGGAACCGCCGGTGGGACGGTCCGCGGGACCGCGACGTCGACCGGGCACGCACCGACTTCGGCCCATTCCAGTTCAACACGTTCACCGTTGTCCCGGTCTTCAACTGGATGTACGGGGGTTGGGGCTACTGGTTCTTCGGAGTATGGATCCCGCTGTACTGAGGCCTGTTACGACACCGGTGGTGGCGCTCGAACCAGAGCGTCACCACCGGTTCCCTTCTCGGCGGCCTCGTCGCCGTGCCGGGCAATTCTCGATGGCGGTACTCACCAGCGCCACCATCGCCACCATCGCCGCCGCAGTGTTCGCAGCGCCCGCCGGAGCCGATGGAGTCTCGGGGACATCGGTGTTCCTCGACCCAGGGCACAACGGGCTGAATGACGAATCGATCAGTCGCCAGGTGCCCAACGGACGCGGCGGCATGAAGGACTGCCAAACGGTAGGAACATCCACCGGCGACGGGTACTCCGAACACGCCTTCAACTGGGATATCGCAGCGCGAGTGCGCAATTCGCTCGAATCGATGGGTGTGCACGTCCAGATGTCGCGCCCCGACGACGCCTCGGTCGCGTCGTGTGTTGATCAACGGGCGGCAGCGGCCAACGCGATGCACCCGGACGCCATTGTGAGTATCCACGCCGACGAGGCACCGCCGTCCGGCCGCGGATTCCACATCAACTACTCAGCGCCCCCGGTCAACGCCGTGCAGAGCGGACCCGCGCTCCGATTGGCCGGCATCATGCGTGATGCGCTCGTCGCCGCTGGCATGCAACCAGCGACGTACATCGGTTCGGACGGCTTGTACGGCCGCGCCGACCTTGCGGGCCTCAATCTGGCCGAATATCCCGCTGTCTTGGTCGAAGTCGGCAACATGCGAAACGTCGACGAAGCCGCACAGATGGAGAGCGCCGACGGCCGGCAGAAGTACGCGGCGGCCATCACCCGAGGCATCGTCAGTTACCTGACACAGCGGAGTTCGGGCGGTTAGCTGCGGTGAGGTAGGCCATCGTCGTCGGCAAGGCGGTTCCGGAATTCGAACCAAAACTCATGCACCCCAACGACTGTCACGATTACCGAGCCACCCACCCCGTCGGCGGCCGCACCGCCACCAACCGAGTCGCCGCGATACGGCCGCTCGCCCGAATGCGCCAGGTTGACGCCGTTTGCCGGACCGCACTACAACTTGATCATGACGATCACCCGCGGCCACCATCGCCCGCTGCACCGCCTGGCTGCCGCCGGCGTGGTCATCGCCCTACTGTCGTCCGGGAGTCCCGCAACTGCGTACGCCCAGCCCACACCCGGCGACGGGGGCGGTGGCGTGACCGGCGTGCTGAACGACTGGCAGAAAGCAGTATGCGCGCCAGGCTCTTTCAGCCAGGACGATCCCGCGATCGCCGCCCGTGACTGGCCGGGCGCAGTCCGCGCGGGCACGTGTGCCAGCGCGGTGAATCCCGGTCTGGACAACGGCCTTTGGATCACCCAATGGACCACGAACGGCGAGATGACCACGGCGCTTCAACGGAATTTCATGGCACTGTTCGCATCGGCGGTCACCGATCAGACTGCGATCATCACCTTCGCGGTGGCACAGCCCGAGGCTCGCCCGTCACTGGAGCCATTGACGAAGTTCGGGTTCGTCATTCGCCAGGTTCCGTCACTCGGCTGACGCCGAGGCGCCACTCAATGTCCGTGGCTGTGGGTGCCGGTGCCGGTGCCGGTGCCGGTGCCACCCGTATAGCTCGGATGATTGTCTTGGCTGGCCGACGTGTGGCACTGACCGTCGATGACGATCTCACCCGGCGCACAGGCGATCGTGTTGTCAGCCAAAGCCACTGGAATGCCGGTCGTCAGTGTCGCGGCGCACAGTATGCCGGCAGCGAAAATACGTGGGATCAATGTCGATAGCGCCATGTCCGGACCGCCTGTTCTCGACGTGTAAAGAACAAGGCTAACGCCGAACGGCAGGATCGCGGGGCGCATTGACCAACCAGCCGCGCCCCGCGATCACAGCACTGAACTGCTGTTTTAGAAGTCCCAGTCCGCGTCTTCGGTGTTGACGGCCTTGCCGATCACGTACGAGCTACCCGAGCCCGAGAAGAAGTCGTGATTCTCGTCGGCGTTCGGGGACAGTGCCGATAGGATCGCCGGGTTGACATCGGTCTCGTCGCGCGGGAACAGCGCCTCGTAGCCGAGGTTCATCAGCGCCTTGTTGGCGTTGTACCGCAGGAACTTCTTGACGTCCTCGGTCAGCCCGACGCTGTCATACAGGTCCTGGGTGTACTCCACCTCGTTGTCGTACAGCTCGAACAGCAGCTCATAGGTGTAGTCCTTGAGTTCCGTGCGCTTGGCCTCGTCGACCATGGCCAGTCCACGCTGGAACTTGTAGCCGATGTAGTAGCCGTGCACCGCCTCGTCACGGATGATCAGGCGGATCATGTCGGCGGTGTTGGTGAGCTTGGCCCGCGAAGACCAGTACATCGGCAGGTAGAAGCCGGAGTAGAACAGGAAGCTCTCCAGCAGCGTGGAGGCGACCTTGCGCTTGAGCGGCTCGTCACCCCGGTAGTACTTCATGACGATCTCGGCCTTGCGCTGCAGGTTCAGATTTTCTTCCGACCAGCGGAACGCCTCGTCGATCTCGACGGTAGAACACAGAGTGGAGAAGATGTTGCTGTAGCTCTTGGCGTGGACCGACTCCATGAAGGCGATGTTGGTGTACACGGCCTGCTCGTGCGGCGTGAGCGCATCCGGGATCAGGCTGACCGCGCCGACCGTACCCTGGATCGTGTCCAGCAGCGTCAGGCCGGTGAAAACCCGCATGGTGAGCTGCTTTTCACTGTTGGTCAGGGTGCCCCAGGACGGGATGTCGTTGGACACCGGAACCTTCTCCGGCAACCAGAAGTTGCCGGTCAGCCGGTCCCAGACCTCGGCGTCTTTGTCGTCCTGGACGCGGTTCCAGTTGATCGCGGAGGCCCGGTCGATCAGCTTCATACCTTCAGACACCGTGACCCCGTTTCAAGCTGGATATATGTTTGCCGGATCGGCACTATCGACACTACCCCTGGTGTCTCGTCGTGTTGCGAACCGCTAGACATTGTGTTTTCGTGTCGCGCCCGCCAGCCCGTTTCAGCGGATGAATTCGTACTCCGTCGACTGGAATTTGCGGGTTTCCAACCAGTACTGCCAGGTCATGCCGCTCCACAGGGTCCGGTTCACCCCGTGCTCGTCCATATACCAACTGTGGCAACCACCGGTGCTCCACACGGTGCCGGCCAGGTTGTGCTGCAATTCGGCGTTGTATTCGTCCTGGGCGCGCCGACTCGGCGTAAGCGCGGCGGCACCGGCCTTGTCGACTGCGGCGATGGCCTGCGCCGCGTATCGAATCTGCGACTCGATCATGAACACCACCGAGTTGTGTCCCAGCGCCGTGTTCGGGCCCAGCAGGAAGAAGAGGTTCGGCATGCCCGCGACGGTGATCCCGCGGTGTGCCGCCATGCCTTCCTGGTTCCATCGGCCGACCAGGTCCTCTCCCCCAAGACCCTTGATATCGACGTAGGTGTACGAGTCGGTGACGTGAAAGCCGGTGGCCCACACGATCACATCGACGGGGTGCTCAACACCGTCGCGGGTGACGATGCCGTCGGCGGTCAACCGCTCGATACCTTCGGCGAAGACCTGCGTCCTGGGGTTGGCGATAGCGCGGTAATAGGTGTCGGAGTTCAGGATTCGCTTGCAGCCCGCCAGGTAATTCGGGGTGAGTTTGCGACGCAGGTCGGGGTCTTTGACGCTGCGGTCGATGTTCCACTTGCCAAGCAGCTCACCGATTTTGAGCAGTCGGGGCTGCTGGGTCATCGCGAAGCCGACGCCCTCGTGAATCCAGTAGATGGCGTCCCGCATCAGCGCCCGGGCGCCCGGTACCCGACGAAAGACGGTGCGCATCCATTCTGGGAACGCGTTGTTGGGCCGGGGCATGACCCATGCCGGAGTGCGCTGGTAGAGGTGAAGTTCGGCGACCTGGTCGACGATCGCCGGCACGATCTGGATGGCGCTGGCCCCGGTGCCAATCACTGCCACCCGCTTGCCCGTGAGGTCGACGCTGTGGTCCCACTCGGCGGAATGGAAAGTGGCACCGGCGAATTCGTCGATTCCTTCAAGGTCGGGAATAGACGGGATATGCAAGCCGCCGGCCCCCGAGATCAGGAACTGGGCAATGTACTCCTGACCGCTGGTGTCGAAGATGTGCCAACGTCGCTCGGCTTCGTCCCAATGCGCCCGGTCGACATGAGTGTTGAATCGGATGCTGCGGCGCAGCCCATGTTTGTCGGCGACGCCCTTGAGGTACTCGAAGATCTCGGGCTGGAATGACCACATGTGCGTCCAGTCCGCCTTCGGCTCGAAAGAGAACGAGTACATGTGCGACGGGATGTCACAGGCGCAGCCCGGGTAGGTGTTGTCACGCCAGGTGCCACCAATCTCACCGGCCTTCTCCAGCATCAGAAAATCCACGCCCTGGTTACGCAGGGCGATGCCCATGCCCAGTCCCGAAAAGCCGGACCCGATGATCACCGCACGAGTCACGATGGGTTGGGTGTGAGCCGCGACGTCAGCTGACTGCTCGGAGACCGTCATGAACCTGCTCTTTCCTGGGAACGGCGGTACCAGATACTTCACAGTCTCCGGTCAATGCCGCCCAGGTGTCAACGTTCCCACATTGCCCCAGGCCAAGCGGGGTCAGACCGTCAGCCGACGGACTCTTCGCGACGTACCGCGTTGTGCACCGGAAGGTCCAGATCGAACCTGATGCCCAGCAGTTTGGCCGTGCCGTTGATGGCACCCGTCATGATCGTGGTCATGTGCCCGACGAACTCGTCGCGGGGCATCCGCCGCGGGCTGTCGTCGTTGCCGCCAAGCCACCAGTCCGTCGCTGAAGCCGCGGCACCGAACAAGGTGAACGCCGCGAGCTCGAAGATGCTGGAGTCCAGGTCCATGTCCTTGAGTTCGCCACTGATCATGGCGGCGATCGCCAGGGTGATGTCCCGGCCCCGGTTGACCGTGGTCATCGCCGCGGCGGATTGGTCGGCGAAGCGGCCCTGCAGCAGGAAACGCACCACGTTCGGATGCTGGTCGACCAAATCAATGTAGTGCTCGACGGCTCGGCCGATGATCTGCCCGGTCGAATCGTTCTCGATGTCGATGGACGGGATGACGGCCGCCCACAACATGTCCCGCATCCGCTCGCCGATCTGCGAAAACATGTCGGACTTGTCGGCGAAGTGCCGGTAGATCTTCGGCTTGGCGGTACCTGCCTCCTCGGCGATCTCCCGCACGCTCACGTTCGGCCCGAGTCGGTCAATGGCCCGGAACGCGGCGTCCACGATCTCCTCGCGGACCTTCTTGCGGTGTTCGCGCCAGCGTTCGCTGCGGGCATCGACCTTGCCGGGAGAGCCGGGAGTGACCTTCACCTGCACGGTGACCGAAGGGACATTCACGCCCGGCACACCAGGAACCTTCACACCGGCCTGGATGCCGGCGCGTGGAATCGATGGCCTGCGCACGAGGCCACTGTACCGGGCGAGCCAACTCTGACCTGCTCAGACCCATCGGGCGCGGCGCACATTACCCAGCTTTCGATTCGCAGGCATCCAGCCGACCGACAGGTGTCCGACAGCGTTCGCGCGTAGCATCGCTTCGAGTTTCACCCGAGAGTGCCTGGCCGACAAGGACTTGATCACATGGCGCAGCGGTACGACCTCATTGTCGCGGGCGGAGGTCCGGCCGGATCAGCCGCCGCATGGCAGGCGGCACAGACCGGCGCCAGCGTGGTGGTACTGGACAAGGCCCAGTTTCCTCGCGACAAGCCGTGCGGTGACGGCCTGACTGCCCGTGGTGTCAGCTATCTGCAGAAGATGGGCCTGGCGCGACAGGTCGCCACGTTCCACCGGATCAACCGGGTCACGGTGTTCAGCCCCAGTCAGTGGGAACTGTCCTTCCCGCGCCGGCCCGGGATGCCAGACCACGGCTGCACCATCAGCCGCACCCAGCTCGACACCCTGCTGCTCAAGCACGCCGAGTCCACCGGCGCCGAGATCCGGCAGGGCGCCGAAGTCATCGGGCCGGAACTCGACGCCAGCGGTCGGGTCATCGGTGTCGTCCTCAAAGGCGGCGAAAGGGTCTATAGCGACGCGGTGATCGCCGCCGACGGCGCGTACTCCCCCCTCAAGCGGGCCTTGCACACCGAGTCGGAGTACCACGGCTATTCGGCTATCGCGATTCGCGCCGAGATGCCCGCCAATCGTCCCGACTCCGACAGTCTGGACGTCTATCTCAAGCTGATGTTCGAGGGCGACCAACTGCCGGGCTACGGCTGGGTGTTCCCAATGGGCAAAGGCACCTTCAATATTGGGCTGGGCTACATCAACAGTTACCGGAACTGGCAGGCCATCAACGCCACCCGATTCTTCGGAGACTTCTTGCAGACCTTTCCCCGCGACTGGGAACTTCCGTCGATAGACGAGTTGAAGAAGAACAAGAGCGTGCGGGCCTGGCGGCTGCCCATGGGGTTCACCGCGTGGCCGCCGTGGCGGCCGGGGGTGTTGTTCGCCGGCGATGCACTGGGCGCCGGGAAACCGACGTCGGGTGCGGGCATCTCCAAGGCCCTCGAGTCCGGCCTGACGGCCGGGGAATGCGCGATCGCGGCGCTCACCAACGGCGGCCCCGACGACTTCACCAACTATGCGCAGCGCATGGAGGCCGCCTGGGGCCGCGAGTACCGGCGCGGTCGCTTCTTCCACAAGTTGGCCGGTATGCCGCGGGTCGCCGAAGCCGGGCGAAAGGCACTGGACAACCGGACCTTCCGCGATCTGCTGCTGAAGTCGCTGTACAAGAAGGCACAGGGCCCGGCACATACGTGAGACGTGCACCTGAATACGCCCGATTTCTCGGACACCCGAACGCGAATGTGAGGGCGGTGCACGAATTCTCGCGGATTTCTGTACACAACACTCACAGTGAGCTGTTGGCCGGCGGACGAGAACTCAAAGCAGCGCCTGCGTCAGCTTCGACCGCGCTGGACCCGGCCCGGCTTGCGGGCGACCTTGCCCGCAGCGGCTCGGGCGGCCTGCTTCGCGAGGGTCTTCTCCCGTGCCGTGCGTTTCGGTGCCGGCTCGACGTGCCCACGCGACGAACTGGGTTTGCGGCCCCGCACAATGCCGATGAACTCCGCTACCAGCTCCGGCTGCGGCCCTTCCAGGAATGCGAGCGCCACCGGGCAAGTGGGCGCGTCGGTAATCGGGCGGTACGTGAGGTCCTTGCGGTGATACAGCCGCGCCAGTGACTGCGGAACGATGAGCGCGCCAAGCCCTGCCGCGACGAGTTCTATTGCGTCCTCGGTGGTCTCGGGTCGGTGATCGATCGGAGTGCCGGGGGCGCCCGTCCAAGCAACGACGTCATCGAGTGGGAGCAGCGTCGGCTCACCGTCGAGGTCCGCGGCAACGATCTCATCGACGGCAGTGAGAATGTGATCGGTCGGCACCACAGCCACCGTCGTCTCCTCGTACAGGGGTATGACGGCCAACCCGGACGTATCGGACTGCGGCCGGAGCAATGCCACATCGACGGCGCTGGCCCGCACCGCATCGGCCGCGTCTGCCGCGGTGACGGCTCGCAACTGCAGCGGAACCTCCGGGTGGCGCTCCGCCCAAATCCGAGCCCACTTCGCGGGTGTCCCACCGGGGACGTACCCGACGGTGAGGCAGAGTTGGGTCACCGCATCAGGCTACCGATAGGCTGATGCCATGAGCAGGCCGAACGCGCAGTCCATGAAACCCGCCACCGCGGCGAAGAAACTGGACGTGTACTTGCCCGCGACGCCTGCGGAATTCCAGGAGAACGCGATCACCCGCGCTGAGCTCGCCGCCCTGCAGGCCGACCCGCCGCAGTGGCTCAAGGACCTCCGAAAGAACGGGCCGCACCCCAAGAACCTCGTGGCAGCCAAACTGGGCATCTCGATCTCCGGTCTCACGCGCGGCAGCGTCGGCGATGCACTCACCACCGAGCAGATCGATCAGCTGCTCGAGGAGAGTCCGGACTGGCTGGTCGCCGAACGCGAGAGCTACCAGTTGGTGCTGCGCGAGCAGCGGCGCATCAAGGCGCTGCATGCCGATCAGGCTCGCGAGAGCTGACTTGACGCCGAACGGCCAGTCATCACACGCCTTTTCGTGATCGGCGTGCCATAACTGGCCATTCGACGTGATCCCTACAGCATGCAGGACACGCAGCCCTCGACCTCGGTGCCTTCCAAAGCCATCTGCCGCAGCCGGATGTAGTACAGCGTCTTGATGCCCTTGCGCCAGGCGTAGATCTGCGCCTTGTTGACATCGCGGGTCGAGGCGGTGTCCTTGAAGAACAGCGTCAGGCTCAACCCCTGGTCGACGTGCTGGGTCGCCGCGGCGTAGGTGTCGATGATCTTCTCGTAGCCGATCTCGTACGCGTCCTGGTAGTACTCCAGGTTGTCGTTGGTCAGGTACGGCGCCGGGTAGTAAACCCGGCCGATCTTGCCTTCCTTGCGGATCTCGATCTTGGACGCCACCGGGTGGATCGAGCTCGTCGAGTGGTTGATGTACGAGATCGATCCGGTCGGCGGCACGGCCTGCAGGTTCTGGTTGTAGATGCCGTGCGCCTGCACCGACTCCTTGAGCAAGCGCCAATCGTCCTGCGTCGGAATGTGAATGCCGGCGTCGGCGAAGATCTGGCGCACCTTGTCGGTCGTCGGCTCCCACACCTGCTCGGTGTACTTGTCGAAGAACTCACCCGATGCGTACTTCGACTTCTCGAACCCGCCGAACTTCGTACTGCGTTCGATCGCAATGAGATTCGATGCCCGCAGTGCATGGTAGAGCACCGTGTAGAAGTAGATGTTGGTGAAGTCGATGCCCTCTTCGGAGCCGTAGTGGATCCGTTCGCGGGCCAGGTAGCCGTGCAGGTTCATCTGCCCCAGGCCAATCGCGTGAGAGTCGTTGTTGCCCTGCTCGATCGACGGCACGGACCAGATGTGGGTCTGGTCGCTGACCGCGGTGAGGGCCCGGATCGAGACCTCGATGGTCTGCGCGAAGTCCGGCGAATCCATGGTCTTGGCGATGTTCAGCGAGCCCAGGTTGCACGAAATGTCCTTGCCCACCTTGGCGTAGGACAGATCGTCGTTGAACAACGACGGCGTCGACACCTGCAGGATTTCCGAGCACAGGTTCGAGTGCGTGATCTTGCCCTCGATGGGGTTGGCCCGGTTTACCGTGTCCTCGTACATGATGTACGGGTAGCCCGACTCGAACTGCAGCTCGGCCAGGGTCTGGAAGAACTCGCGGGCCTTGATCTTGGTCTTGCGGATCGCTCCGTTGTCGACCATCTCGTAGTACTTCTCGGTGACGTTGACGTCGGCGAACGGCACCCCGTAGACGCGCTCCACGTCGTACGGCGAGAAGAGGTACATGTCCTCGTTCTTCTTGGCCAGCTCGAACGTGATGTCCGGGATCACCACGCCCAGGCTCAGCGTCTTGATCCGGATCTTCTCGTCGGCGTTCTCGCGCTTGGTGTCCAGGAAGCGGTAGATGTCGGGGTGATGCGCGTGCAGGTACACCGCACCCGCACCCTGTCGGGCACCGAGCTGGTTGGCGTAGGAGAACGAGTCCTCCAGCAGCTTCATGATCGGAATGACGCCCGAGGACTGGTTCTCGATGTTCTTGATCGGCGCGCCGTGCTCGCGAATGTTGCTCAGCAGCAACGCAACACCGCCGCCGCGCTTGGACAGCTGAAGCGCCGAGTTGATCGAGCGACCGATGGACTCCATGTTGTCCTCGATGCGCAGCAGGAAGCAGCTCACCGGCTCGCCGCGCTGCTTCTTGCCCGAATTGAGGAACGTCGGGGTGGCCGGCTGGAACCGGCCGTCGATGATCTCGTCGACCAGCTTCTCGGCCAGCTCGGTGTCACCGGCGGCCAGGGTGAGAGCCACCATGACGACGCGGTCCTCGAACCGCTCCAGGTAGCGCTTGCCGTCGAACGTCTTCAGCGTGTACGAGGTGTAGTACTTGAACGCGCCCAAAAACGTTGGGAACCGGAACTTCTTGGCGTAGGCCCGGTCCAGCAGGGCCTTGACGAAGTTGCGGCTGTACTGGTCGAGCACCTCGCGCTCGTAGTACTCCTTCTCGATCAGGTAGTCGAGCTTCTCGTCCTGACTGTGGAAGAACACCGTGTTCTGGTTCACGTGCTGCAGGAAGTACTCCCGCGCCGCGAGCACATCCTTGTCGAACTGGATCTTGCCGTCCGCGTCATACAGGTTGAGCATCGCGTTGAGGGCGTGGTAGTCGCTTTCGCCCGGCAGCGCGTGCGCGATGGCGGCTACAGGCTCTGCAGCTGTGACGGTTGGTGGCACGACAGTTCCTTCCAGAAGTCTTCCAAGCCCTCGCGAACGGCGGCGACGTCGTCCGGGGTGCCCATCAGTTCAAAGCGGTACAGGTACGGAACACCGCACTTGCGGGAGACCACATCTCCCGCGTACGCGAATTCGGCACCGAAGTTGTTGTTGCCCGCGGCAATAACGCCGCGGATCAACGACCGGTTGTGTTCGTTGTTGAGAAAGGCAATGACCTGCTTGGGCACATAGCCACCGTCGTTGACGTCCGGGGTGGCCCGTCCGCCGCCGTAGGTGGGCAGAACCAAAACGTACGGTTCGTCCACCTCGATACGGCCGTGTAGCGGAATCCGGATGGCCGGGACACCCAGCTTCTGCACGAAGCGGTGGGTGTTCTCCGACACGCTGGAGAAGTAGACGAGATTGCTCACTGTTCCTCTCCTCCTCCCCCGGTTGATTGATTCCTAGGCGGTGACCGCCACTGCACTGAGCGCCTTGATCCGGTCCGGACGGAAGCCCGACCAGTGCTCGCCGTCGGCCACCACGACTGGGGCCTGCAGGTAACCGAGCGCCATCACGTAGTCGCGAGCTTCGTCGTCGAGGCTGATGTCGACCTTCTCGTAGGCGATGCCCGCCTTGTCCAGCGCCTTGTAGGTGGCGTTGCACTGCACACACGCCGGCTTGGTGTACACGGTGACGGTCATCTCGGTACGACTCCTCTGTGAAGGCCTGGAAGCTGAACTGAACATGGCTGGCAACTGACGGGGTATCGCTGTCCGCTGATATCCCCATCCGGATCAGCGGCCCGGCTACCCCCGGAAATTCCCGAATCTCCGGCCGACCCGAGCCGCTCCGCCTGTGCGTCCGAGAACCCCGTCCGCCTGGCTTTCCGGCCCCGGCCGACCCTCAATCTGTGGGGGCCTGTCGGTTCGCCAAACACTACACCTAGTGGCCGACAATCAGAAGCACTACAAGATGTTCTGAACAACATTCGTGAAATTCCCAGGTCGCAAGGCCGACGCCGGGACAGCCTCCCGGCGTGTCGCACATCACACTCGGGGGTGTGTCGTGTTCCATCCACCGGTTTAGCACCACCCACCGACAACCTGCGCTCGCGCGCCGCCGGCCGCCGTGCCGCGCCGGCGCCCAGCTACGCCGGTCACCACCGAGTGGTTCCGGCCGAGGTGGGACGGCTGTGACGGGTGCGACTACTGCGCCCGGACGGCCCGCATCTGCGCCACCACGGTGACCGCCACCGTCACGACGACCACCACCTCGGTCACGACACTGAGGAGGGCATACGGTACCGGTTCGAGACCCTTCTCCACGAATCCGAACAATCCGACGGTCCGCGACAGCCCGAATGCCGCCAGCGCGCCGGCGGACATCAACCCGGAAACCCACGCGAACCACTGCGGAGCACCCACGGCCAGGAGCACCGCAACAGCACAGAACACGGAAGCCTGCACCAGGAAGCCCATGCCGACAACTGGTATGTGCTGGTACCCGTGCACATAGAGGTAGGCATGCATCAGGCCGCTCGCCAACATCGCGGCCGCGATCACCAGCCGTCTGACGATGTTCGTCATGACAGGGTCCGTTCCTTGAGTGCCAGAGTGTGTTGCCCGGTGCTGTAACTGACCTCTCGGACCCCGAGTGCGTCATGCAGCTTTCCGGCGGGCAGCGTCACCGGCTTCGGGGCGGGCCCGTCGCCCGGGTGTGGCAGCGGATAGGCCGTGGTGGTGCCGCTATGGAACGTGACGTTGCCTTCGGTCCTGGAAAACACCTGGTGTACATGGCCGTTGAGGCAGGTCACCGAGGCGAACCGGCGCAGGTAGCTCAGCGCCTGGGTGGCGTCGTCGGTGCCCCAGCCCCAATCGGGATACATCGCGAACAGCGGGATGTGGCTGAATACCACGATCGGAGTATCGCTGGACAGCGGCGCGACGTCCTTCTCCACGAATTCGAGTTGATCGACGCCCAGGTGACCCAGCTTCTTGAGATTCAGCGTGTTCACCAGGGCGATGACATGCACCCCGGCGATGTCGAAGCTGTACCAGCCATCGCCACGAGTGCCCGCGCCGAACGCCTGGCGGTATTTCGCCCCGCCGTCATCAGCCGAATCATGTTCGCCAGGAACGGTGAACACATGCGGGGCGCGCATGCCGGTCATCATCTGTTTGACCTGATCGAACTGCTCCGGCGTCGCCAGGTGCGTCAGATCGCCCGTGTGGATCACGAAATCCGGGGTGTAGTCCAGGCCGTTGATGGTGTTGATGGCGTGGGTGAACGAGCCGGCGACATCGGTATTGGCCGGGCCGGTGAAGCCGATGTGGCTGTCGCTGATCTGCGCGAAACGTAAAGCCGGCCGTGCCGTCGTGGCCGCTGGGCTCCCTGCGACGTGGGACAGCACTTCCCCACCGACCACCGTCAGCCCGACGGCAGCGCCGAACCATGCCGTGTGCCGGATGAGCTGGCGTCGGCTCATCTGGTGCGGATCGCCCTTCGATGGCTCGGCGGCCGTCGGCTCCGGGTTCATGGACTCGGCGCTCATCGCGTCACCACCACGGTTCCGTGCATGAAGGGATGGATTCCGCAGACGTACGTGAAGGTGCCGGGCGTCGCGAAGGCGTAGCTGAAAGCGGCTCCGGAAGCCATTGTCGGAGAACGGAACTGGCCACCTTCTGCGACCACGTTGTGCGGGTCTTCATCGTGGTTGGTCCAGGTCACCGTCGTGCCGGCCGGCACGGTCAGCGTGTCCGGCGTGAAGGCGAAGTTATCGATATTGACGGCGTTCGGCCCAGCCGGAGCCACCGGCGCCTGGTGGCCGGATTCGGGTGGCGACATGGTCATCGACCCCATGCTCGGCCCGGATCCGGTTCCGGTCATTCCCGGGGTGGCATCGGAAGTCGATCCGAAAACGGGTGTGGGGGTTGAGTTTTGCGGGTTTGGCGAGGAGCAGGCGGTCAGCAGCAGGATGGCGCCGGAGAGCGTCACCAGGGATCGTCGCGACACGACGGGTACCTCCGTAGTCGGCGGGCAGGGGTGCGTTGCGCACCCTCACCCAACAGATACGGAGGCGGGTTACACGCCTCAGGCCGGTTCGCTCGGCCGGGCCGGCGCGAACACTTCGATCGCGCCGCCGACCTCGCGGACCTCCAACTTCGGCAATGGTTTTGGCGCCATCGGCAATTGGTGGGTGAGGACGTGACCGTCGGTGGCGAACGACGTGGAATGGCACGGGCACCTCAGTCGATCGTCCGGCGCGTCGAACCAGAGCCGGCAGCCCTGATGAGTGCAGACGCCCGAGACGCCCTCCACGGCCCCGTTCACCCTGCGCACGAACCCCACGATCGCGCCAAGGTCGAACGGGTGGACGACGCCCTCGGACACGTCACCACTGTCGGCGACCTTCTGCCAGCTGCCGCCGACCGGGGTGAGCTCGCCGCTGACCACGTCCTGATTACCCGGCGTCCCGCGGCCGCCCGCCAACGCCCGATCGACCGCCACCGCGGCCACCGCTGCGCTCGCCGCCGCCGAGGTGCCGACGATGATCTGACGACGGTTGGCGCGCAACCGGCCGGGCGATGCCGCGGCCGACTCATCGCCGTCGAACTGCGTGGCGAGCCGGCGCTGCAAATCGGTCAGGAACTCCGCGCGCGGCTCGTCGACACCGGGCGCTGCGGCCCGCAAGTCGATCGCGGTACGCATCTGCGCGGCATCGAAATCATCTGGCTTGAAGCCGCTCGGCCTGCGTCCGCGCAGCAGATCGTCGAGGTAGCTGCGCAACCCACGTGCGTTCATGGCTCGCCCCTCTCGTTGATCTGCGCCGCCAGTCGTAAAGCCCGGTGTTGCAACACCTTTGCATTTGCGACGGTGACGCCGAGCTCGGCCGCAGACTCTTTGATCGACCTGGTCTGCAGGAATCGCAGCTCCAGTATGCGTCGATAGTGGTCCGGCAAGGCCTGCAGTACTGCCGCCACCCGCTCCGGCGCGGCGCTGATGGATTGTTCGGCTTCCGGCGGCGCCGCGATATCGGCATCGATCTCGGTGATCTCCCGCCCCATCGTCTCGCGCCAGTGCGCGGCCAGTACCGTGCGCGCCGTGCTGCGCAGGTATGACCGCACCTCGGCCACACTGGCGGTCAACCGCAACGGCCGCAGCGCCGCGAGAAAGACCTCGGCGGTCAGGTCTTCAGCGTCAGCCTGATTGCCCACCCGCGCAAAGATGGTGCGGTACACCCACCTGGCGTTGTCCTGGTAGACCGACTCCCAGTCGGGATAGCTGGAATCGGACGACACCACGCGCAGTGGCGGTCGGTGCACAGGATCACGCTGTGCGGACACATTGGCCCCGTCCCATCGGTGCAGCCCGGCACACCCCGAAGCCACTTCAACCGGTAGATAGCCGCCTGGGTTACACGGCTCGTTCATCTGCTCGGCCACGGCTGCCCACTGCCCAGCCAGATCAAACCGTAGTTCGTTATCCACACAGGACGACAGGATCGGAGTTTTTCGCCTATCGGCCTCTGGCCGCGGAGCCCCCAGACAACACAGAGCCGTCGGCATCCGCTTCCGGATACCGACGGCCCTGACGCACGCCTTCTGTCGGCTCAGCCGACCCTGCCCCTTGTCGGCTCAGCCGACCCTGCCCCTTGTCGGCTCAGCCGACCTCCGCCACCAACTTGCCGATCACCTCGCGCACACCCTCCACCACCTGGGCGGTCTCCCGCGGGTGCTTGCCGTCGAACGCCGAGGCCGGCAGCGACAGCTTGACGTCCACCACGTCCGCGCCGGCGATGCCGAACGACTTGCGAGCCTCGTCGTGCGCCCACACGCCGCCGTACTGCCCGGCCGCGATACCGGTAACCGCCAGCGGCTTGCCGACGACGGCACCGGAGCCGTAAGGACGCGACAGCCAGTCGATCGCGTTCTTCAACACAGCCGGGATCGTGCCGTTGTACTCGGGCGTCACCGCCAGCACCGCGTCGGCGTCGCCGGCGATCTGACGGAGTGCGACCACGGCTTCGGGCGCCGACTCGTTATCCAGATCCTCGTTGTAGAAGGGCAACTCGCCGAGTCGGTCCGCGACCCGAACCGTCACACCCTCGGGCGCCGACTCGACCGCCACCTCGGCCAGTTGCCGGTTCAGCGAGGCCGCACGCAGGCTGCCAACCAGGACCAGGACTTTCGTTTCAGCCATTTTCTATCCCCTTGCTCGATGTCTGTGGCGGCTCCGCTGAGCCGATCCTCGCATACAGTAACCGGACTGTAGTCCGATTCATTCCGGCTGAGTTAAAGTGCGGATATGAGTGATGGGTTGGCCGAGCTGCGGTCCACGGGCCTGCCTGTGATCAACCTTCCCGTCACCAATGCGCCACCGGCCGAGCGCGGCGACGCGGCCCGCAACCGCGCGCTGCTGCTCGATGCGGCTCGCCGACTGATCGGCCAGCGCGGGGCCGACGCCGTCACCATGGACGACATCGCGGTAGAGGCCGGCGTCGGCAAGGGCACACTGTTCCGTCGGTTCGGCAGTCGCTCCGGCCTGATGCTGGTCCTCCTCGATGAGGACGAGCAGGTCCTGCAACAGGCCTACATGTTCGGACCGCCACCGCTGGGCCCCGGCGCCCCGCCGTTGCAGCGCCTGTTCGCGTACGGCCGAACCAGGCTGCAGTTCGTGTGGAATCACCGAGCGCTACTGTCCGATGCCGGACGCGATCCGCAGAACCGCTTCAGCGCCCCGACCGCTGTCCAGCGCACCCATATCCGGATACTCCTGCGGTCAGCCAGCACCACCGGAAATCTGGACGCGCAGATCGATGCCCTACTGGCCCTACTCGAGGCCGACTACGTCATCCATCAGCACGATGATCTCGGACACAACCTGGACGCTCAGGCCGAAGCATGGGAAAGCTTGGCGCGCAAGCTCTGTGGGACCTGAGAACCGCAACATGTCCTGGGTACTTCACGTCGACCTCGATCAGTTCCTGGCGTCGGTCGAATTGCGCCGCCACCCCGAGCTCGGCGGCCAACCGGTGATCGTCGGGGGCAACGGCGATCCCACCGAACCTCGCAAGGTGGTCACCTGCGCCTCATACGAGGCACGGGAATTCGGCGTGCATGCCGGCATGCCGCTACGCACCGCAGCCCGCAAATGCCCGGAGGCCGTCTTCCTGCCCTCCGATGCGGCCGCCTACGATGACGCCTCCGAACAGGTCATGGGACTGCTGCGGGATCTGGGCCACCCGGTCGAGGTATGGGGTTGGGACGAGGCGTACATCGGTGCCGACGTGGATGATCCCGTCGATCTCGCCGAGCGGATCCGCACCGTGATCGCCGCCGAGACCGGACTGTCGTGCAGTGTCGGGATCAGCGACAACAAACAGCGGGCCAAGGTGGCCACCGGATTCGGCAAGCCCGCCGGTGTCTTCACCCTCACCAGCGCAAACTGGATGACGGTGATGGGCGACCGGCCCGTCGACGCGCTCTGGGGCGTGGGGCCGAAAACGGCGAAAAAGCTTGCCGAACTAGATATCACGACCGTCGCAGAGCTGGCCCGCACCGACGCCGAACTCCTGACCTCGACGTTCGGCCCAACCACCGGACTGTGGGTCCTGTTGTTGGCCAAGGGCGGTGGCGACAACACCGTGACCGCCGAACCGTGGGTGCCGCGCTCCCGCAGCCATGTCGTGACGTTCCCGGCGGACCTGACCGACACCGCAGAGATGGAAGCAGCCGTCACCCATCTGGCCCGCCGCACGCTGGCCGAGGTCGTCGAACAGGGCCGAGAGGTCACCCGGGTCGCAGTTACCGTTCGCACCAAGACCTTCTTCACCCGCACCAAGATTCGCAAGCTGCCGGCGGCCGGCACTGATCTGACGAGCATCACCGACACCGCGATCGACTTGCTCCACCGGTTCGAACTGGACCGGCCGGTGCGGTTGCTCGGCGTCCGCCTAGAACTGGAGATGCCCGTGTGCTGACCACCATCGCCATCCGGGGCTACCGGTCGCTGCGCGAAATCGTCCTGCCACTGTCCGAACTCACGGTGGTGACCGGGGCCAACGGAACCGGCAAGTCGTCGGTCTACCGAGCGCTCGGACTGCTGGCCGACTGTGGACGTGGTGAGGTCATCGGATCGCTCGCGCGCGAAGGCGGATTGCAGTCGGTGCTGTGGGCCGGGCCGGAGAACACCAGCGGCGCACGTCGGACCGGAACCACCCAGGGCACCAACCGGACCCGGCCGGTATCCCTCGAACTCGGTTTCTCGGCAACAGATTTCGGCTACTTCATCGACCTCGGCCTGCCCCAGGATCCGGGTCCGAACTCGATGTTCGGCCAGGACCCGCAGATCAAACGCGAAGTGGTGTTCGCCGGCCCGGTACCCCGGCCCAGCAGCACGCTGGTGCGCCGGACCCGCGACTACGCCGAGGTGGCGTCGGACTCCGGCCGCGGCTTCGATGAGCTGACCCGTTCCCTGCCCAGCTACCGCAGCGTGCTGGCCGAGTATGCGAATCCGGATGCCCTGCCCGAACTCGCCGCGGTGCGGGACCGCTTGCGCGACTGGCGTTTCTACGACGGCTTCCGGGTCGACCGGGACGCGCCGGCCCGCCGCCGCCAGGTGGGCACCCGAACTCCCGTGCTCAGCAACGACGGCAGCGATCTGGCCGCAGCTGTCCAGACCATCATCGAGGCCGGGTTCGACGATCTGCCGCGGGCCGTCGCCGACGCGTTCGACGGCGCCAAGGTTTCGGTGGCTGTCGGGGACGGGCTCTTCGAACTGCAACTGCACCAACGCGGCATGCTCCGCCCATTACGCTCGGCCGAATTATCAGACGGCACGCTGCGATTCCTGTTGTGGGGTGCTGCGCTGCTGACGCCGGACCCGCCGGCGCTGATGGTGCTCAACGAGCCCGAGACGTCACTACATCCTGATCTGGTCAGCCCGCTCGCGGACATGATCGCCGCTGCCGCACGCCAGACGCAGGTGGTGGTGGTCACCCATTCGGCGGTGTTGCTCGATCGCCTGACCGCCTGCGACGCAAGCGAAGTCGAGTTGGTCAAGCAGTGGGGTGAAACCCAGATCGACGGCCAGACCCTGGTCAGCACTCCCCCGTGGGATTGGGGGAAGCGTTGAGGCTCAGCGGTCTTTGGGCCTCAGCGCCCGGGTGAACAACACGTTCACCTGACGCATCGCCACGCTGTAGGGCCACCAGGCCACACGTTTGAACAGATACAGCGCCCGGATGTCCTGCGACGTGTAGATCATGAACCGGTTTCTGGCGACCCCGGCGAGGATCTTGTCGGCGGCCTTCTCCGGCGACACGGCGTGCCCGGCGAACCGCCCGACCCAACGCTGCACCTGCGGGTGCTCCCGATCCACGCCGGCGATGTGAACCGTCTGTACCAGAGGAGTTTTCACCGCTCCGGGCACCACCACCGAAACCCCGATGCGGTGCCGGGCCAGATCGAATCTCAGCACTTCGCTCAGGCCGCGCAGGCCATACTTGCTGGCGCTGTACGCGGCGTGCCACGGCAGTGCGACGATCCCGGCCGCGGACGACACGTTGGCCAACTGCCCGCCCTGCCCGGCGGCCACCATGGGCGGGAGGAACGTCTCGACGACGTGGATCGGCCCCATCAGATTGACGTCGACCATTGAGCGCCAATGCTGATGGGTCAGTGTGCTGACGGTGCCCCAGGCCGAGATCCCGGCGATATTGAGTACCACGTCCATGGCCGGATGCCGACTGTGGATGTCTGCGGCGAAGGCTGCCACCGCGTCGTAGTCGGAGATATCCAGCGCCCGATATTCGGCCACCTCACCGCCGAGCGCTCGCGCGTCGGCGACGGCCAGCTCCAGACCCTCCACGTCGCGGTCGGTCAGATACAACACTGCACCCTGTTGCGCGAGCTTGAGCGCTGTCGCCCGGCCGATGCCACTGGCCGCCCCGGTCACGAAACACCGCTTGCCTGCGTAGCCGCTCCACCGCGTCATGGCCCGACCCTACACAGGCGGGTCCCCGCCACCCCATAACGCGCTGAGCCACAGTCGCTCCATGATCTCCAGGGCGCGCTGCGGGTCTCCATCGCGACCGATGAACGCGCTGTCGTGCGACAGGGTGAAGGCCGTCGTCGACACCAACGTGCGGACCAAGGCCGGCAGATCGTCCGAAATCGGGCGCGCGCCGGCGTCCTGTCGGACGAGGCCGACGATCTTGGCGATCACCCCGTCCTCGAAATCTGCCATCAGGTCGCGGATTTCGGCGTCGGTGTTCTGCGCAACGGTGCACGCCGACATGATCGGGTCGTTGGTCGCGAACACCGCGGCCGCGCTGCCGACCATCCGCTTGGCGAAGGAGGCCGGGGTCTCATCCGGCTCCCGCGGCGCAAAGTTGTGCGTGAGCGCGTCGAGTTCGGCCATCGCCTCCGACACGATCCGGGCCAGCACCGCGTACTTGGAGTCGAAATAGAAGTAGAAACCCGACCGCGCGACACCGGCCCGCGCACTGATGGTGCTGACCGACAGGTCGGCGAATGGCCGCTCCTCCAGCAGTTCGCGGACCGCGGCAACGATGGCGTCGCGCTGACGGTCGCCGCGACTGCGGCTCCTGTCGACCGGCTCGAGTTCAGCGCTCATGGCACTCACGATGTCATCGTCGCCACGCCAGATCAAAACTTGACATGCGTCAAGTATGCCAGCCAAGATGGCGATAGGTGGTGAATTTCACCACACGGCACGCATTCAGGAGCGGTCAATGGCGACTATCAGCACCCCGCACTACCTCCTTGATCAGGCCATGAGGAGGCTCAAGCCGACGCCGGTCACGGTGCCCGGGATGGGCATCATCGAGCAGCGGCTCAGGGCCAAGAAGTGGGATGAGTTCGTGTTCGCCGAGCCGCCCGCGGGCAGCGGCCTCAATCCGATCATGGGCGATGCCGGGCTGCCGATCATCGGCCACCTGATCGAGACGTTCCGGGCCGGCCCCGACTACGTCCTGGAGCTGTACCGCAAACACGGTCCGCTGTACTTCGCCCAGACGCCGGCGTTGCCGGCAGTGATGGCGATGGGCCCGGACGCCACCCAGGCCGTGTTCTCCAACCGCAACAAGGACTTCTCCCAGCGCGCCTGGGATCCGGTCATCGGGCCGTTCTTCGAGGGCGGCCTGATGCTGCTCGATTTCGACGAGCACATGTTCCACCGCCGGATCATGCAGGAGGCGTTCACCCGCTCGCGGCTGACCGGCTACGTCTCCCATATCGATTCGGTCGCTACCAAGGTGCTGGCCAACGACTGGGTGGCCAACGACCCGCGGTTCCTCTTCTACCCCGCGGTCAAGGAGCTGACGCTCGATATCGCGTCGGAGGTCTTCATGGGCCATCCGGCCGGGACCGACCACAAGCTCGTCACCACGATCAATCAGGCGTTCACCACCACCACCCGGGCCGGCAACGCCATCATCCGCAAACCGGTGCGGCCGCTGAGCTGGTGGCGCGGCATCGAGGCGCGCAGGACCTTGGAGGACTACTTCTCCAGTTCCATCGCCGAGAAGCGGCGCTCGGACGGCACCGACATGTTCAGCGTGCTCTGTCGCGCCCAGGACGAGGACGGGCAGAGCTTCACCGACGACCAGATCGTCGCCCCCATGATCTTCCTGATGATGGCCGCGCACGACACCACGACGTCGACCCTGACCACGATGGCCTACCACCTGGCGGCCAACCCGGAGTGGCAGGACAAGCTGCGCGACGAGTCGGCCCGCATCGGCGATGCCCCGCTGGACATCGAAGCGCTGGAGAAGCTGGAAACCTACGACCTGGTGATCAACGAGTCGCTCCGGATGCAGACGCCGCTGCCGTTCAACTTCCGGCGGGCGGTTCGCGATACCGAGTTGCTCGGGTACTACATCCCGGCCGGCACCGACGTCGTCACCTGGCCCGGCATGAACCACCGGCTGTCCGAATTGTGGCCCGACCCAGAGCGTTTCGACCCGGAACGATTCGCCGAGCCGCGCAGCGAACACAAGAAGCACCGGTATGCGTTCGCACCGTTCGGCGGCGGCGCGCACAAGTGCATCGGCATGGTCTTCGGTCAGCTGGAGATCAAAACCGTGATGCACCGGCTGCTGCGCCGGTACCGGCTGGAGCTGACCCGCCCGGGTTACACGCCCTGGTACGACTACGGCGGCATGGCGGTACCGGTGGACGGCATGCCGATCGTGCTGCGGCCCATTTCCTGACGCGTTTCCTGACTCACCGAACAGCCAACTGCGACAAGGCCTTCACCTAAACCCGTGTCGCAGTTGGCTTCGTCGGCTACGCCGACAGCCGGTTGGCGCAGGCGATCATCGCCCGCAGCGCCGACTGGACCGGGTCGCGGGCCCAGCCCATGGCCCATTCGGCCCGCACACCGTCGGTGCCGTGGATGAAGGTCGCGATACCGCCACCGACGGCGGGCAGCTGGTGGAACTTGATCATCTCGATGCCCATCCCGCGCTCATGCAGCATGGCGGTCAGCGCCGCGATCGGGCCGGTCGCGGAAGTCGTCGACGTGGAGATCCGGTTGCCGACGGCGATGGTCGCCCGGTAGTCGGCGACACCGCTGATCGTCCGGGTGCGGGCCTCCCAACTACCCAAGCGGACCCGCCCTTGCTGGTGCCCGTAGCGATCGGCGAAGGTGTCGTGGCACATCGATTCGGCGTCGCCGCGCAGGTCACGGGGCAGCGGTCGGTCGAAGAGATCCGCGAATCGCGATTCGGTTGGGATGGCGGTGGAGGTGGTCACGTGCCGGTCTTTTCTGCTCGAAAGGAGTGACCGACAGGTAGTAGCGTCCGACCCACAGCGAGGGGTCGGTCAGGATCAGACCCCGCTGTGGGTACTGGCTACTACGAGCATGTGAAGCACGATCGCCGAGGTTAGTCCGCAACCGCTCCCGGGGTCAACACGATTTCACCGCCCGGTTGAGCAACCACAGGAACGGTCGGTGGCTGGGGTGCCCGTCCCGGTGCAGCGGCATACTGTCCCGGGCGGCTGAGTACCAGTCGGCGCGGGTGACACCGGCCAGATCCAATTGCCGTCCGCACCGCGCGGCGAGCGCGTCGAGCAGCAACATGCCGGCGCGGCCGTTGCCCTCCCGGAACGGGTGGAGGTGGTTATAGCGGGCGTAGATCCGGGACAGTTCCCAGGCCAGCCTCGGGTTGTCATAGCCGGCTCCGACTGCGACCAGTTCTATTGTGGCGAATTGGATTTCATCCATTCCGGCGGCGACGTCGGACTGCCAGGCGAACCCCGAGTCACCGCGCCGGAGGTCGACGATGCGCAGCTCCCCCGCCCACGGGTACACGTCCCCGAAAAGTTGCCGGTGCAGCGAGCGGAGGTCGATTTCCGCCGCCGGGCCGGACTGCTGACGGTGCCACAGCACCATCCGCCCCGCTGTCACCCGGTATTCCACCGCCGCCAGGTCTGGCCCGTGCCGAATCCCGAAGTTGTTGCGCAGCACTGATGTTCCGGGAATCAGGTACGGGACCGCACGCCGGAAGAACCGTCGCCGCGTTGGAGTCGGCGGATACTCGTCAAGGCAGCGCGCCAGGTAGTCCCCGAACCGGGCCGTACCGGAAGCCAGTGCCTCCAGTTCGGCGATATGGCCCGGCTGCGGATCCCATCCCTCGATACGCTGGGCGGCCAGCGTCTGCTGCACGGCACGGTGCACCCCGGGCGCCGTCGCGGCCCGGTCTGGCGTCATCAGCGGAACGCCGACGTCGAAGCGAGGTAGGCCAGTTTGCGACTGATGCCCGCCACTTCCCGGGCCGCGCTGCGCAGCATGGCCCGCTCCTGTGGCGGTAGCTGCGAAAGCACCACCTGGTCCCTGCCCGCTCGGGACATCCACCGAAATCGGAGCAGCGCGGCGAAGCAGTCGCGCAGAATCGAAACATCATCGGCGTCAAGCACATTCGCAGCACCAGCAGCAGTGAGCCGACTCAACGTCGGCAGCGCCGCCGAACCCGCCGACAGCGCCGCCCAACGGGCCATCTTCACCAGCGGATCGATCGCCGCCAGCTTGAGGTCGACGGCATCGGACTGCTTGGTCAGCATGCGCAGGCGCGAGGGAAATGCCGCCCGCAGAGCAGTGGCGTCCTGCAACATGTACTGCCTAACCGGGTAGCTCTCCCCGGCGGCACGCACCACCTGGGCGCGGAGCAGGTTCTCGGTCACCGCGGTGTCGCCCAGGTACACAGCACGCGAATCGGCCAGCACTCCGGTCATGACGACGCCGCGATCCTCCCGCGGATCGGCCGCCCAGCGCGCGATGCCCTCAGACCACGCGCTCGCCGACCGGCAGAACCGTGGCCGACTGGCCAGGACCCCGTTGGTGTCGGCACGCACGCCGCACCGCTCCAACAGCGCATGCACCTCCGCCGCCGCATTCAACACCTCGTCCCGCTCGGCATCGTCGTCCAGCACGATCAAGGTCTCGACATCCGAGGCGGCCACCGCCTCGCCCCGGGCGACACTGCCAGAGACGAACCATGACCACGGCCGGTCGATCGGCGTCAGACGTACGGCCGCCGCGACCCCGCATCGCAGCAACTGCGACCAGGCGCCCGCAACGTCGACGGCAGGGGCCGAAGCGCGCGCCGCGCCCCGCACCGCCTGCAAACCCTGCTCGATTCCCGACCGCAGCGCAGCCTCACCGTCTGCAGCCTGGATCACGCCGATCGCGGCCGCCACGCCCGCGACGGCGCAGTCCGGCCCGTCGTTGCCACAATTACTGGAGGACATGCACATGATTGTTACCTCCCGACGATCGCGTCACGCAGTTGTCACAGGCAGGAAATCCCAGCAACAACAACTACGGATATTTCTATCGGATGACTGTATTTCCTGCCCGGCCCAGGAGGACCACATGACCACCGACAATGTGGTTTCGTCGCGCGACGCGGTTTCGTCGCGGGAGGAC
>JARLGS010000009.1 GCA_031292695.1 Mycobacterium sp.
AAGTGCGCCGGGTCCTGGGCATTGATGCCGAAATCCGCGCGGCCAGCGGGGTTTCCGAAGGCTGGCGGGGGACGGAGCATCTCGATGCGTTCGCCGACGTGGTCGCGGACTACGCCGCGCGGCCGTCCAGTGCGCCCGATGGGTCGGCGCCCATCGTCGGGCTGCTGGCGTATCTGACCGCCGCGGCCGAGGTAGAGAACGGCTTGGCGCCGGCGCAGGTGACATTGGCGTCCGACCGCGTGCAGATTCTTACGGTGCACGCGGCGAAGGGGCTGGAGTGGCAGATTGTCGCTGTCCCGCACCTGGCCGCTCGGGTGTTCCCGTCCACGGCGTCCCAACGAACCTGGCTGACCGACCCGGGCGACCTGCCTCCGCTGCTGCGCGGTGACCGGGCCGAGCTGTCCGAGCACGGAGTGCCGGTGCTGGACACCTCGGACATCAATGACCGGAAAGTGTTGGCGGACAGGATCGCTGACCACAAGGCGCGACTCGATCAGCGGTGCACGGACGAAGAACGGCGCCTCCTCTACGTCGCGTTGACCCGGGCCGAGGACACCTTGCTGTTGTCCGGCTATCACTGGGGTGCCACCGCGTCCAAACCCGCCGGACCGTCCGAGTTCCTGACCGAGATCCGCGACGTCATCGAACGCTCCGCGGCTGAGGGTGACCCGTGCGGCGAGATCGAGCAATGGGCGCCTGAACCGCCCGAGGGGACGGCCAATCCGTTGCGGGACAACGTGGTCGAGTGCTCGTGGCCCGTCGATCCGGCCGGTGCGCGCCGGACGGACTTCGACCGGGGCGCGGCCCTGGTCGCCCAGGCACTGACCGCCGGCTCCGATGGCGAGGAACCCGATGACCGGCATGGTTGGGTCACCGACGTCGATGCGCTACTGGCCGAACGTGAGCGGGCCCAGGAGCGTGGTCCGATCGAGCTGCCACCGCAGTTGTCCGTCAGCACCTGGTGGATCTCGGTCGCGACCGCGCCGGTGCCCTGCAGCGGCTGCAACGCCGGATGCCCAGCCGCCCGGACCCGCAGGCGCTGTTGGGCACCGCATTTCACGACTGGGTGCAGCGGTACTTCTCGGCCGAGCGGCTGTTCGACCTCGACGACCTCCCCGGTGCGGTCGACGCCGAGCTCGGTCAGCCGGTCGCCGACGAATTGGCCGACCTGCAAGCGTCGTTCGCCTTGTCCCAGTGGGCGGCCCGCACCCCGCTCGATGTCGAGGTGCCCTTCGACATGGTGATCGGTGATCGTGTGGTCCGCGGTCGCATCGACGCGGTGTTCGCCGACCGCAACGGCGGCTTCACCGTGCTGGACTGGAAGACCGGCGATCCACCAACCACATCGGAAACCTTGCGGAACAACGCAATCCAGTTGGCCGTGTACCGGCTGGCCTGGTCGGCGATTCAAGGTGTACCGATCGACGCGGTGCGCGCGGTATTCCACTACGTCCGCGCCGGGCAGACGGTGGCGCCCACCGACCTGCCCGGCGCGGACGAGCTTTCCCCGCTAGTGGACGCCGGGTGAGTTTCGGTACGCCTTTAGTGCCTCGGTCACCATGGGCACCTGCAGCGGCAGCCGGGCCAGGGCGACGATGCGCGCCGGCCAGCCTTTGGGCCACCACAGCCGGACCATGTTGACGTTCGCGGGGAACACGCCGATGAACAGCGCGACCGCCGCCAGTGCGCCCAGTCTGCGGGTACGTGGGACGAGCAGCGCGGCGCCGGTGGCGACCTCGGCGACGCCCGATGCGTACGTGTACAGCCGCGGGCTGCCGGGCAGTTCCTCGGGGATGATGCCGTCGAAGGGCTTGGGCACGACGAAATGCAGGGTGCCCACTCCAAGGAGCAATACGGCCAATCGGTATGCGGTGGTCTGGCTGCGGGTGGTGTTCTCCGCGGTACTGGAGGCGGTCATGGTTACATAGTGCTGTGCTGAGCCTCCGGCAGATAGTGGAACCCCATGGCTCGGGTTAGATTGTCACGGCGGATGGCCGCGATCGAGCAGAATCTCACCAGCCGGCAGAACGCGGATTTGGTTGAAATCCTGCGTATCCCAGAGCGGTTCGTCAGTCCGGGCCGCCGGATCGCGCGTCGCCTCGCCTACGCGCTGTTGGTGCTCGCCGCCGCCGTGCTCGTCGTGTACATCGATCGCGACGGCTACCGGGACGTCCAAGAGAACCAGATGTCGTTCCTGGACTGCGTGTACTACGCGACGGTGTCGCTGTCGACCACGGGCTACGGCGACATCACGCCGGTCACCCCCAGCGCGCGACTCGTGAACGTGCTGGTGATCACCCCGATGCGGGTCGCGTTCCTGATCGTGCTGATCGGTACGACGGTGGAGACGCTGACCACCCAGTCGCGTCAGGCCTTGAAAATTCAGCGATGGAGGAGCACTGTGCGCAACCACACCATCGTCGTCGGCTACGGGACGAAGGGCCGCACCGCGGTCGCGGCCATGGTCGGCGACGACGTCGCACCCAGCGAGATCGTCGTGGTCGACGAGAACCCGGCGGCACTGGACCGGGCGCGGGCCGCCGGACTGGTCACCGTGGTCGGCGACGCCACCAAGTCAGAGGTGCTGCGGCTGGCCGGCGCCCAGTACGCGAAGTCCATCGTGGTCGCGACCGACAAGGACGCCACCGCGGTGCTCGTCACGCTGACGGCGCGGGAAGTGGCGCCGCGCGCCAAGATCGTCGCCTCGGCCCGCGAGGCCGAGAACCAGCATCTGCTGCGGCAATCGGGCGCCGACTCGACAGTGGTGTCGTCGGAGACGGCCGGCCGGCTGCTGGGCATCGCGACCCAGACCCCGAGCGTCGTCGAGATGGTTGAGGACCTGCTGACTCCGGACGCCGGATTCGCGATCTCCGAGCGGGAGGTCGAGGCCAAGGAACTCGGTGGCTCACCGCGGCACCTGCACGACATCGTGCTCGGGGTCGTCCGGGACGGCCATCTGCTCCGGGTGGACTCGCCCGAGGTGGATGCACTTACTGATGGAGATCGATTGCTCTACATCCGGAATGCCGAGGCCGAACGATGAGAGACTTCACCCTGCGCAACATTCCGCTGCTGTCCCGGGTCGGCGCAGACCGGGCCGACGCGCTGCGTACCGACGTCGACGCCGCGATCGCGGGCTGGCAGGACGCCTTGCTGTTGCGGGTCGACCGGCGTAACCAGGTCCTGATCTCCGGCGGCAGTGTGGTGCTGGGCAGCGCCGCCAAGCTGGGGGACAAGCCTGACGAGCACGCGGTGTTCCTCGGCAGGCTGCCCGACGGTAAGCACGTGTGGGCGGTGCGAGCGGCGCTCGAGGCGCCCGAGAACGGTGAGTCCGAGGTACTGGACCTGCGCCGGGCCGGGCACATCTTCGATGACGCCAGCGCTCAGCTGGTGGCCACCGCGACCGCGCTGCTGAACTGGCACGACAGCGCCCGGTTCAGTGCGGTCGACGGCGCACCGACCAAGTCGATCAGGGGCGGCTGGGCGCGGGCGAACGTGCTCGGCGGTCACGAGGTATTCCCCCGTATCGACCCGGCGATGATCTGCCTGGTGCACGACGGACACGACCGCGCCGTGCTGGCCCGCCAGACGAACTGGCCCGAGCGGTTGTTCTCGCTGCTGGCCGGGTTCGTGGAGGCCGGGGAGTCGTTCGAGTCCTGCGTGCAGCGTGAGATCGCCGAGGAGATCGGCCTGACCGTCACCAACGTGAAGTATCTGGGCAGTCAGCCGTGGCCGTTCCCGCGTTCGCTGATGGTCGGATTTCATGCCGTCGGTGATCCCGAGCAGCCGTTCGCCTTCAACGACGGCGAGATCGCCGAGGCCGCCTGGTTCACCCGGGCCGAGGTGCGTGAAGCGCTGGAGCACGGCGACTGGAGCAGTGAGTCCGACTCGCGCCTGCTGCTGCCCGGTTCGATCTCGATCGCCCGGGAGATCATCGAGTCCTGGGCCGCCCTCGACTGAGACTCCCGCCGAAACGGACGAATGGGCCGGAAAGTGCGAGTGCAACCGGCCATTTTGTCGATCTCGGCGAATGAGACTGGGTGACTAGCCCAGCTTGGCTTTGACCTGCTTGACGGTCGGGTTGGTCAGCGCGCTGCCGTCCGGGAACTTCACCGTGGGCACCGTCTGGTTTCCGCCGTTGACCGACATCACGAACTTGGCGGCGTCCGGGTCCTGCTCGATGTCGACCTCTGAGTAGGCGATGCCTTCGGCCTTCAGCGCGGTCTTGAGCCGCTTGCAGTAGCCACACCAGGTCGTGCTGTACATGATCAGTGCACTCATAACGCAACTCAACGTATCCGATCGCCCCGTGATGCCACCCGGCGGTGCCGACTGGGTCACACGGTCGTGGGACACAAGGGTCGGCGGTGCCGACAGTGTCACCCCCAGCTGCCATGATGGGGGCCATGCCAGCCGGGGCCCCGCCGACAACCCTCCTCGAGGACCTCGACGACGAACAGCGCGAGGCGGTTCTGGCGCCCCGTGGCCCGGTGTGCGTGCTGGCTGGCGCCGGCACCGGTAAGACGCGGACCATCACCCGCCGGATCGCGCATCTGGTGGCCGCCGGCCACGTCGCGGCCGGCCAGGTGCTGGCGGTGACGTTCACGCAGCGTGCGGCGGGGGAGATGCGCGGCCGGCTCCGCAGCCTGGACAATGCGGACGACGGCACTTTGGCTGGATCGCCGGGCACTGGAGCCGTGCAGGCCATGACCTTCCACGCCGCTGCGATGCGGCAGTTGCGGTATTTCTGGCCCCGGGTCGTCGGGGACACCGGCTGGGAACTGCTGGACAGCAAGTTCGCGGTGGTCGCGCAGGCTGCCAACCGGGCGGGCATCCAGGCCAGCACCGACGATGTGCGGGACCTGGCCGGCGAGATCGAATGGGCGAAATCGTCATTGATCAGCCCTGAGCAGTACCCGCAGCAGGTTGCCACGGTCGAGCGCGACATTCCGTTCGACGCCGCCAAAGTCGCGGCGGTTTACGCCGGATACGAGGCGCTCAAGGCCCGGCGGGACGGGTCGGCGCTGTTGGACTTCGACGATCTGCTGTTGCACACCGCCGCCGCGATCGAGAACGACGCCGCCGTCGCAGGCGAGTTCCGCGATCGGTATCGCTGCTTCGTCGTCGACGAGTACCAGGACGTCACCCCGCTGCAGCAGCGGGTGCTCAACGCGTGGTTGGGCGATCGGGACGACCTGACGGTGGTGGGGGATGCCAACCAGACCATCTACTCATTCACCGGCGCCACCCCGCAGTACCTGCTGGACTTCTCGCGGCGGTTCCCCGATGCGGCGCTGATCCGCCTCGAGCGCGATTACCGGAGCACGCCGCAGGTGGTGTCGCTGGCCAACCAGGTGATCTCGGCTGCTGCCGGCCGGATGGCGGCCAGCCGCCTGCAACTTGTCGGCCAGCGCGATCCTGGGCCCAAACCGGTGTTCCGGGAACATCCCGACGAGGTCGCCGAGGCCAATGCGGTCGCCGCCGCGATCAAGAAGCTTATCCAATCCGGTACTGCCCCTTCGGAAATCGCGGTGCTGTACCGGATCAACGCACAGTCGGAGGTCTACGAAGAGGCGCTCACCGCAGCCGGAGTGGCCTTTCAGGTTCGGGGTGGTGAGGGGTTCTTCAGCCGTCAGGAGATTCGGCAGGCGTTGTTGGCCCTGCAGCGGGCGGCTGACCGCGATACCGACACTGTCGGTGCCGAGCTGCCGACGCTGGTGCGTGAACTGCTGGAGCCTCTCGGTCTGACCAGTGAGCCGCCGGCAGGTACCAAGGCTCGGGAACGTTGGGATGCGTTGTTGGCCTTGGTTGAATTGGTCGAGCAGGAAGTCGCGGTGCGTCCGACACTGGATTTGCGGGCGCTGGTCGCGGAACTGCGTCAGCGTGCCGATTCTCGGCATCCGCCGGTGGTGCAGGGAGTGACACTGGCGTCGCTGCATGCGGCCAAAGGGCTGGAATGGGATGCGGTGTTCCTGGTCGGGCTGGTGGACGGCACACTGCCCATCTCGCATGCGTTGTCGCACGGCGCGGACAGCGAACCAGTGGAAGAAGAACGCAGGCTCTTCTACGTCGGAATCACCAGGGCCAGAGTGTATTTGACCATCTCGTGGGCGCTGGCCCGGGCGGCGGGCGGCCGGCAGAGCCGCAAGCCGTCGCGATTCCTCAACGGGCTGACCCCGCAGAGCCGGCGGGAACCGCCCAAGGCGCAGCGCCAGCGGGGACCCGCGCCACGGTGCCGGGTCTGCAATTCGGCGCTGACGACGTCGACTGCGATCCTGTTGCGGCGCTGCGAATCCTGCCCGTCGAACCTCGACGAAGAGTTGCTCACTCGGCTCAAGGAGTGGCGGCTGCGTACCTCGCAGGAGATGAAGGTGCCGGCCTACGTGGTGTTCACCGACAACACTCTGATCGCCATCGCCGAGGCGTTGCCGGCCGACAATGCCGCGTTGGTGGCCATTCCCGGCATCGGGGCGCGCAAACTGGAGCAGTTCGGTGCCGACGTGCTGGCGTTGGTGAACGCGTCTTCCTAGTGCGGCTAAATTGCGCCAACTTTGACGCATATTGCGCCAAAACTGCTGGTCAAAAAATTGCTTGTCGGTTTCCGGTGGTACCGTCTAGCCTCGAAGCCGCAAGAGAATCTCGCGGATTCATCAGATGTGAACCCGCAATGACTGCTGAGGAGGTGCCCAACATGATCGGTTTCAACGCGTTCGGTGGCACTGCCCTCGCTGTCGTCGCCGACGGCGCTGTCCGTGGCACTCGTGTGCTGCCCGCTGCCGGTAACCGTGTGTCCGTGCCTGGCTATGTCGGCGTATCGCCGTTTGGCTTTGGCTGGCGCCTCGCCGTTCCCGCTGCCGCCGCTGCCGCCGCTATGTCGGCGGCACGTCACGCAACGGCCGGACATGTCGCCGACATCCCGCAGCACAAGCGCATTGCAAAGCACTTCGCGTCCGTGAACTGGGGCAATACCTAGGTAGAGCCCACGAAAGCCACTTGGCCACGGACCCGAAAACAACGGATCCGTGGCCAAAGTTTTTGGGGCAGAACCCGAAAACCGCAACCTGGTCGCCGATCCATCAGAAATAGATGGCAGCAGATGAAGCAGAACGACCAGGAAGTAGGTGATCGGAGACATGTCTAGCCAGACTTGCCGACAAAGGCTGGCGGTGCCATGTCATGTCGGCGACCCCGATATGTGGTTCGCGGACAGCCCCACTCAGCTCGAACAGGCCAAGGCGCTGTGCGCCGATTGCCCGATCCGGCTGCAGTGTCTCAATGGTGCGCTGGAACGTGAAGAGCCGTGGGGTGTTTGGGGTGGGGAAATTCTCGAGCGCGGCACTGTCATCGCGCGTAAGCGGCCACGTGGCCGTCCGCGCAAGGCCGTCGTCGCCGCCTAGCCGCGCCAGGCTGCACCAGCCGTCGCCGAAAGTGGGCGATATGACCGAGAGATCAGCGAAACATCGGTCATATCACCCACTTTCAGCGCAACTTAGGCGGTGAACCCCGGAACGAGTTCCAGTGCAATGGCTTTCACGGGGACGTGGGCGTCCAGCTGGCAACAGATCGCGACGGTCGACGCGATCACCCGCAGCGGGATCACCAGATTCGGCGGCAGGTCCAGTTGCCGGGCCATCTTGATCTGGGCCACCGAATTGTCCAGCTGCCCTGCGGCCATCTTCATGATCCAGCGCCGCGTGTAGTGGAAGATATCGGTCTGGATCGGCTCGACGTACTGCCGCAGCATGTCGTCGACTTCGTCGATCGGAACCTGTTCACCCTTCTGGATGAAGCCGGCGTCCTCCATGACCGGCAGTAGCTTGTCGTAGTCCCGGTCCCGGGCCAGGCTGATCATCTCGCCGATCGAGGTGGGCAGCCCACCGGGCAGCGGCGCCACCGCACCGAAGTCGATGACACCCATCCGGCCGTCGGCGAGCAGCATGAAGTTCCCGGGGTGGGTGTCACCGTGCATGATCTGCAGACGGGCCGGCGCATCGAACGTCAGCTCGGACAGCCTGGTCCCCATCAGATCGCGCTGCGCGACGGTGCCGTCGCGGATGATGACCGACATCGGGATGCCGTCCATCCATTCCGCGATGACCACCTTCGGTGCGCTGGCCACGATGGCCGGCACCTTGAAGTGCGGGTGTCCCTGGTAGGCCGTGGCGAACGCACGCTGGTTGTCGGCCTCCAGCCGATAGTCCAGCTCCATTTCGGTGCGGTCGATCAACTCGTCGACCACACCTTCGACGTCAGCACCCGGCGCCAGCTGCTTGAAGACGCTGACGAGTCGCTGAATGGTCTTCAGGTCGGCGCGCAGCGCTTCATCAGCACCGGGGTACTGAATCTTCACCGCGACCTCACGGCCGTCGGACCAGACCGCTTTGTGCACCTGACCGATGCTGGCCGACGCCACGGGCGTGTCGTCGAACGACTGGAACCGGTCGCGCCACTTGGTGCCCAGTTGCGCGTCGAGTACGCGGTGCACCTTGGCCGCCGGGAGCGGCGGGGCTTCCCGCTGCAGCTTGGTCAGTGCCTCGCGGTACGGCTTGCCGTACTGCTCGGGGATGGCGGCCTCCATCACCGACAGGGCCTGGCCGACCTTCATGGCGCCGCCCTTGAGTTCGCCCAACACGGTGAAGAGCTGGCTGGCGGCCTTGTCCATCAGTTCGGCGGTGACCTCGTCCTTGGACTTGCCCGCCAGGCGCTTGCCGAAGCCGAGTGCAGCGCGGCCTGCCATGCCGCCGGCCAGGCCGGCGAGTTTCGCGTTGCGGGCCACACTGCCCCGTTTGATATCTGCCACTTCAACATCATCCATGACGTTGCGAATGCGCTGGCAACGACATGGCAACGATCGTTGTCACGGCTTGTGGGCGCACCAGTCGCACTGTGGGTGTCGCGACCATCGGCGCACGACAGTGGTCCGGGAGCCGATGTCGAATTCCAGGGTGGCATCCAGTGTCGGTGGCGGCTTGTTGCCACTTGCAGCCCCGCGGATCGCGTCGATCACCTGGTCCACCTGGTTGAGTGCCACCGCCGCGGTGGCCAGCACGGTGGCCCGATCGGCGCTGCCGACGGTGCCCTCGAGTTGGGCGGCCAGCGCCGGCCACGACTTGTCGCGATCACCGCGATGCAGGTCGGCGCAGTTGAGGCAGCTGGTGGCGCCCGGCAGCACCAGCGGGCCGATCAGTCCGGTGCCGTCCCTGATGCGCACGGGCAGGTGCGGCACTCCGGCGCGGTGCAGGTCCCGCACCAGGCGCCGGTCGGCCACCAGGTAGTCGGACAGCACCACCAGGTCAGCGGCCTCGCGGGTGACGGCGACATGGCCGAATCGGCTGGTGCGCACTCGGTTTCCGGAACAGCTCAGCGCGCCGGTGAGCAGGTCCGACAGCGGTCCGCTGCCGTGGATGCGTACCGCCACCGACCGGCTGCCGTGGGCCGGCACGGATTGCAACATATCCGCTGCCCTCAGAGCCTTGAGCAATCCGGTCCACTCATCGACGTCGGTGAGGCCGGCGGCCACGGCACGGGTGTGACTGGTTTCGGCGTCGAAGCCGCTCTGCATGCCGCGCAGCAGCTCGGCAAGGGTCCGGGGCGACAGTCCGTTCGGCGGCCGAATCCCGATGGCGCGCCGCGGGTCCCAGCCGATCTGCACCGTCCCGTCCGGCCGCTGCAACACCGGCATCGCGGGGTTGAGGGTGTGCCGGGCCGGCCCAGACGTCATAGCCCAACTGTGCCAATGGCGCTCCGGATCGGCTAATCAGTTATCCACAGGCGGGGCTACTGGTCGTCGGGTCCCTGGTTGAGATCGCGTTCCAGGTCGGCCAGGGCCTGATCGAGGCCGGTGGTGTCGCCACCGAGCGCGCGATCGACAAAGGCCGCGGAATCGTCGAGGTCCTGCGCACCGGGCAGCAGGTCGGGGTGCTGCCAGACGGCATCGCGCTTGTCGGCGCCGACGGCATCTGTGAGCCTCTCCCACAGCGTCGCGGCCTCGCGCATCTTGCGCGGCCTGAGTTCCAGGCCCACCAGGGTGGCGAAGGTCTGCTCGGCCGGTCCACCGGTGCCGCGCCGGCGGCGCAGCGTCTCGCTCAAGGCCGACGTGCCGGGCAACCGGTCGCCGAGCGCGGCGGTGACGACGGTCTGCACCCAGCCCTCGATCAGCGCCAGCAGCGTCTCCAGCCGTTCCAGCGCCGCCGCCTGCTCGGGGGTGGCCTTCGGCTCGAACATGCCCTGGCTGAGCAGTTTCTCCATGGTCGCCGGGTCGCCCATTGAACCTAGGTTCATGGGGTCCAAACCAGCTGCCAGCTCTTCGAACCCGCTCATGTCGATCTTCATGCCCTTGGCGAAGGCTTCGACCGCGCTGAGCAGCTGGCTGGACAGCCACGGCACATGGCTGAACAGCCGGTGATGCGCGGCTTCGCGGGCTGCCAGGAACGTCAGCACTTCGCTACGCGGCTGTTCCAGGCCTTCCCCGAATGCGTCGATGGCCTCGGGCATCAGCGCGGCCACCCCGGACGGCCCCAGCGGCAGGCCGATGTCGGTGGAGGTCAGCACCTCCTTGGACAGCGTGCCCAGGGCCTGGCCCAGCTGTGAGCCGAACGCCATGCCGCCCATCTGGGACATCATCGCCATCAGCGGCCCGGCCATGGCTTTGGCCTCGTCGGGCAGCGCGGAGGCCCAGACGGTCGACAGTTGTTCGGCCACCGGGTCGCAGAGCCGCTTCCAGGTGTTCAGCGTGTTGTCGAGCCAGTCGCTCGGGGTCCAGGCCACGGCCCGGGTGGTGCCGGCCGGCAGGGGAGTGACGCCGTCGAGCCAGGTCTCGGCCAGCCGCACCGCGTCCGCGATCGCCGAACTGGTCTGTTCGGGCACGGGTTTGACGAACCCGATCGAGTTCGATGCGAGCTTGCGGGCCAGCTCGTAGTTGACCGGGCCGGATTGCGGATTGGCCATCGACGCGCCGGCGCCGCTGAACATCTCGCCGAGCCTGGTGAAGATCTGGCCCAGGTCGCCCATGGCGAACTCGCCGCCGGGGCCACTGCCCTGGCCACCGAACCCAAACGGGTCTGAAGAGCCTGGTCCAGGCTCTTTCTTCGATTGGTCGTGGTCGGGGTCTTCGCCGCTGGAGAAGCCGAAAGGCAGGTCAGCCATACCGTCAACGGTACTGCCAGGATGGGCGGGCGGTGGCTTCGCGGGTCATGCTGTCAGCGAACCTAGGCAAGAGCTTTACTGTTGGCGGCGTGAACAGGCGGATTTTGACGCTCGTGGTCGCGCTGGTGCCGATCGTGGTGTTCGGTGTGCTGGTGTCGGCGGTGACGGTGCCGTTCGTGTCCCTGGGACCGGGCCCGACGTTCGACACGCTCGGTGAAGCCGACGGCAAGAAGGTTGTCGAAATCAAGGGTGACGTCAAGGTCCATCCGACGTCGGGGCACCTGAACATGACGACGGTGTCGCAGAGCGACGGCCTGACCCTTGGACAGGCGCTGGCGTTGTGGATGTCCGGCCGCGAACAGCTGGTGCCGCGGGACCTGGTGTATCCGCCGGACAGGTCGAAGGACCAGGTGGACAAAGCCAACAACGCCGACTTCAAGAACTCCGAGGAAGATGCCGAGTACGCGGCGCTGGGCTACCTGAAATATCCGAAGGCGGTGACGGTCCAGGCGGTCGCCGATCCCGGGCCGTCGGCCGGCAAGCTGCACGCCGGTGACGCCATCGACATGGTCAACGGCATTCCGGTGGCCAACGTCGAGGAGTTCACTGCGCTGCTGAAGAAAACCAAGCCAGGGGACAATGTGGTGCTCGACTACCGGCGCAAGAACGCCGGGATCGGCACTGTGACGATCACTCTGGGCACCAACAAGGACCGCGACTACGGCTACCTCGGCACCACGGTCCTCAACGCCCCGTGGGCGCCGTTCACCGTCGACTTCAACCTTGCGAACATCGGTGGGCCGTCGGCCGGCCTGATGTTCAGTCTGGCCGTGGTGGACAAGCTCACCGACGGAAACCTGAACGGCGGCAAGTTCATTGCAGGCACCGGAACCATCGGCGATGACGGCAAGGTGGGCCCGATCGGCGGCATCACGCACAAGATGCTCGCCGCGAAGGAAGCCGGCGCGGCGGTGTTCCTGGTGCCGGCCGATAACTGCGCCGAAGCGGTGTCGGCTCACCTGGACGGGCTGGGGCTGATCAAGGTCGACAACCTCAGCGGCGCCGTCGATGCCTTGCACACCGTTTCCGCCGGTGGCGAACCTCCCCGCTGTTGAGGGTGCGGTCACCGGTCGATGCGTAGAGTTCATATCGCAAGCTGGCGTTACGGATTATCAACAGACTGGAGCTGACGAGTGGGGATGCGGCCCGCGGCGAGGATGCCGAAGCTGACGCGACGAAGCCGGATCCTGGTCGGCCTCGCGTTGCTGTTCGTTGGGTTGTTGCTGGTCGGCCCGCGGGTGGTCGACACGTACGTGGACTGGCTCTGGTTCGGGGAGCTCGGCTACCGTGCGGTGTTCAGCACCGTGGTGCTGACGCGTGTCGTGATCTTCCTGGTGGCCGGTGTGTTCATCGGCGCCGTGGCGTTCGCGGGAATGGCACTGGCGTGCCGGTCCCGGCCGGTGTTCGTGCCGTCGTCCGGTCCTAATGACCCGGTTGCCCGCTACCGCGCCACGGTGTTGTCCCGGCTGCGGCTGTTCGGCGTCGGGGTCCCGGCGTTCATCGGGCTGCTGGCCGGATTCGTCGGTCAGACCTACTGGGTGCGCGTGCAGTTGTTCCTCCATGGCGGGTCGTTCGGCATCAGTGATCCCGAGTTCGGCAAGGACTTGGGCTTTTACGCGTTCGACCTGCCGTTCTATCGGCTGGTGCTGGGCTACTTGTTCGTGGGCGTCTTCCTGGCCCTGGTCGGGAATCTGTTGGGCCACTACGTGTTCGGCGGTATCCGGTTGTCGGGTCGGCAGGGCGCGCTGAGCCGTGCGGCACGCATGCAATTGGTGTCACTGATCGGAATTCTGGTGCTGCTCAAGGCGGTCGCCTACTGGTTCGACCGATATGAGCTGCTCAGCCACACCCGCGGTGGCAAGCCGTTCACCGGCGCCGGTTACACCGACATCAACGCGGTGCTCCCGGCCAAACTGATCCTGCTGGCCATAGCCCTGATCTGCGCCGTGGCAGTGTTTTCGGCGCTGGTGTTGCGGGACTTGCGCATTCCGGCGATCGGCCTGGTGCTGCTGGTGCTCAGCTCGGTGATCGTGGGGGCCGGCTGGCCCATGCTGGTGGAGCAGTTCAGCGTCAAACCCAATGCGGCGCAGAAGGAACGCGACTACATCAGCCGAAGTATCACCGCGACCCGCGACGCCTACGGGTTGAACGGCGATGTGGTGACCTACCGCGACTACAACGGCAACACGCCGGCCACCGCCGAGCAGGTGGCGGCCGACCGGGCCACCACCTCGAACATCCGGCTGCTCGACCCCACCATTGTCGGGCCGGCTTTCACGCAGTTCCAGCAGGGCAAGAACTTCTACAGCTTCCCGGACCAGCTGGCCATCGACCGCTACGCCGGTCCGGACGGCAGGTTGCGCGACTTCGTGGTGGCGGCGCGTGAGCTCAATCCGGACCGGTTGATCGACAACCAGCGTGACTGGATCAACAAGCATTCGGTGTACACCCATGGCAATGGCTTCATCGCCTCGCCGGCCAACACCGTGCGCGGAATCGCCAATGACCCCAACCAGAACGGCGGGTACCCGGAGTTCCTGGCCAGTGTGGTGGGCCCGAACGGCCCTCCGGTGTCACCCGGACCGGCGCCGCTGGATCAGCCGCGGGTGTACTTCGGTCCGGTGATTGCCTCTGCGTCGCCCGATTACGCGATCGTCGGCAAGAACGGCGCGGACCGTGAGTACGACTACGAAACGAACACCGACACCAAGAACTACACCTATGACGGCGCCGGCGGCGTCGCGATCGGCAACTGGCTGACGCGGACGGTGTTCGCGGCGAAGTTCGCCGAGCGAAATTTCTTGTTCTCCAACGTGATCGGGCCGAACAGCAAGATTCTGTTCAACCGCGATCCGGCCAAGCGCGTGGAGGCGGTGGCGCCGTGGCTGACCACTGATTCGACGGTGTATCCCGCGATCGTCAACAAGCGCATGGTGTGGATCGTCGACGGGTACACCACGCTGGACAACTACCCGTATTCGGAACTGACGTCGTTGTCGAGTGCGACCGCCGACTCGAATGAGGTTGCGGTCAACAGGATGCTGCCGGACAAGCAGGTGTCCTACATCCGGAACTCGGTCAAGGCCACCGTCGATGCTTACGACGGCACGGTGACGCTCTACGAGCAGGACGATCATGACCCGGTGCTGCAGGCGTGGATGAAGGTTTTCCCGGACACGGTGAAGCCGAAGTCGGCTATTTCCAAGGAACTTGCCGAACATCTGCGCTACCCCGAAGACCTGTTCAAGGTGCAGCGCATGCTGCTGGCCAAGTACCACGTGAACGATCCGGTGACGTTCTTCTCGACGTCGGATTTCTGGGATGTGCCGCTGGACCCGAACCCGACCGCGAGCAGCTTCCAGCCGCCGTATTACATCGTCGCGAAAGACCTTGCGACCGGTGGTGATTCGGCATCGTTCCAGCTGACCACAGCGATGAACCGGTTCCGGCGGGACTTCCTGGCGGCGTATATCAGCGCCAGCTCTGATCCGGCGACATACGGCAAGATCACCGTGCTGACGGTGCCGGGTCAGGTCAACGGGCCCAAGCTGGCGTTCAACGCGATCAGCACGGACACCGCGGTCAGCCAGGATCTTGGTGTCATCGGCCGGGACAACCAGAACCGGATCAGGTGGGGCAACCTGTTGACCCTGCCGGTCGGGCAGGGCGGGTTGTTGTACGTCGCACCGGTTTATGCGTCGCCCGGAGCCAGCGACGCGGCGTCGTCGTACCCACGGTTGATCCGCGTAGCCATGATGTACAACGACAAGGTCGGCTACGGGCCGACCGTGCGTGACGCGCTGAACGGCATTTTCGGGCCCGGTGCGGGCGCGACCGCAACCGGACCGGCGCCGACGGACCTGCCCGCGGGCGCGCCGCCTGCAGCCGTTCCGGGGGCCGTGCCGGCACCTGCTGTCGGACCCCAGCCACACGCTCCGGTCGCCGTGCCCTCGCCGGGCGTGCCCGAGACGTTGTCGCCCGCGAAAGCCGCTGCGCTGCAAGACGTCAACTCAGCGCTGGACGGCGTCCGGCAGGCTCAGCAGAGCGGTAATTTCGGGCAGTACGGCGATGCGTTGCAGAAGCTCGACGACGCGATGAATAGGTACCGCGACGCCAAGTAGGAGAGCTTGGTCACACTTTCTCCGTGAGTAGACGCAAAACTGCCCAATTCCTTCGGGAGTTGGGCAGTTTTGCGTCTAT
>JARLGS010000968.1 GCA_031292695.1 Mycobacterium sp.
ATCAAGGCCGGTAAAGACACGTCCCGTTCACCGTGACGTTGTCCAGCGTCAGCGTCACGCCGGTTTCGACCGTCACCTCGCCATTGTTGAGGATGGCATCGACCGTGGTAGTGCCGTCCCTGCCGTCGGTGGTGATACCGTTGATCGAGCTGTCGCCAGTAACGTCGATCGTGCCGCCGGCACTGTCGAAGGCCCCGTCATTGATGATGCCGCCATTAATGGCGGCGCCACCCTTTAGCGTCAGGACGGCGCCGTCATCGATTGTCAGACTGTTATTGTTCGCAACCGTGACGCCATCGAGGGTCGCACCGCCTGTCCCGATCTCGACGGTGCCCTCAATGCTGCCAACCGGGAAGCCAACGTGAATCAGCAAGGTGCCGCCGGTCACCGTCGTGCCGCCATCGAGCACGAGCGAAATGACGGTGGTCCCAGCCCCGGGTGCGTCCACCTGGATGGTTCCCGAATTGATCACGTTGACGCCGTTCAGCGTGGCGCCGGTGCCCGTCACCGCATTCTCGATGTCAAGCGTCGCCCCTTTGGCGATCGACATCGCGCCGCCATTCACCGCCACTCCACTCTGGAAAATGACGGCTCCGCTTATGTCGATCGTGCCGTTGTCGGTGACGGTTCCGCTACTGATGCTTGCGCTGTTCAGCGTCAGCGTGTCGCCGTCATCGACCTGGATGGTGCTGCTGGTGGCGAGATCGGTAAAGGCGGTGCCGTTCACCGTGACGTTGTCCAGCGTCAGCGTCGCCCCGCTCTCGACCGTCACCCGGCCATTGTTCAGGGTTGCGTTGCCGTCGATCCTGGCCGCGTCCTTGACGTCGATGATGGCGGCGCCGTCATTGATAGTGCCACCATCGATGGTGGCTCCGCCCTCGAGCGTCAGCGTCGTGCCTACACCGATCTGGAGGATCGCGCCGTCGGCGGTGTCGGTAAAGGTGGTCCCGTTCACCGTGACGCTGTCCAGCGTCAGCGTCACATCGCTCTCGATCGTCACCTCGCCATTGTTCAGCAGGGCATTGGTCGCGGTGCCGTTGATCGAGCTGTCGGCGGTGACGTCGATGCTGCCGTTGTCGTTGACGGTGCCGCCATTGATGTCGACGCCGTCCAGCGTCAGCGTGGTCTCGCCGTCAACCTGGATGGTGCCATTGTCGGCGATGGTGCCACCGGTCACCGTGACATCGTCCAGCGTCAGCGTGGTACCGTTGTCGACCTGGATGGTGGCGCCGTCGGCGGTGTCGGTGAAGGTGGTCCCGGTGACCGTGACGTTGTCCAGCGTCAGCGTCACGTCGCTCTCGACCGTCACCCCGCCATTGTTCAGCCGGGCGTCGACCGTAGTGGTGCCATCCTCGCCGTTGCCGATGCTGGTGCCGTTGATCGAGCTGTCGGCGGTGACGTCGATGGTGCCGTTGTTGTCGTTGATGGTGCCGCCATTGATGGCGACGCCGTTCAGCGTCAGCGTGGTCTCGGCGTCGACCTGGATGGTACCGTTGTCGGTGATGGTGCCGCCGACCACCGTGACATCGTCCAGCGTCAGCGTAGTGCCGCGGTCGACCTGGATGGTGGCGCCGGCGGCGGTGTCGACGAAGGTGGTCCCGGTCACCGTGACGTTGTCCAGCGTCAGCGTCACGTCGCTCTCGACCGTCACCCCGCCATTGTTCAGCCGGGCGTCGACCGTAG
>JARLGS010000969.1 GCA_031292695.1 Mycobacterium sp.
CACGGTGACCTTGAGGTGTGCTGTGACGCGGCTGTCGGTGACGGTGAGCTGCGCTTGAGGCAGAGACCGGCCCGCGATCTTGGTCAGGCCTGCCGAGAACGGCAGCACGTCGGGTGTGTCGAGCGCGGCGCGGACCGCAAGCCGTTGCGCGACCTTCTCACGTACGGTCAGGGTTCCCCGCGTGGCGGCGTCGTCCTCGGAATCGCATTGTGGTAGCGGAGGTTCCGCAGTCTTCGGCTCAGTCACGGTCGCGGCCCCGAAGCAAGGCGGACAGGTCGAGTTCACCGTCGCGGTGAGCGCCGATCAGGTAGCCTGCCGCGCCGAGCAGCAACGCGATGAGGAAACCCCACACTCCGCCGGCCGCCGCAGCCACGCCGAGCAGCAGACCGGCAACCAGACCCAGTGTCGATGTGGTCATGATGTGAACCTTCCGCGGAGCGAAGTTTTACGGACGCTGAGGAGTTAGTGGACCAAGGTGTGGCGGCGCGCCCCTCGTCGCGCCGCCACACCGTGGCGCTCTACTGCAGTCCTCGACCGGACACTGGCGTCACCGGCAGGAGATCTTCGACGGTGACGTCGACGGGCAGATCGGTGATCTCGGCGACGGCGCGCTGGATCGCGGTAGCGGTGGGTCGCACTGGCGCGTCGAGCGCAAGACTCACGTGCACGTCGACGCGGTCCATCGCGATCCGGATCCCGGATACCCGTCGGCCGGGCAGGTAGGTGGCCACCTCACCGAACATGCCGGCATGCAACCCGGCCACACCCTTGACGGCACTCACCGCGGCGGCGATGCGTTCGGCGTCGTCCTCGGGAACTGCCGCCCGCGCCGGGACCTCACTGCACACGGGAGGGTGTGGCATCGGCGTCGTCGCCGCCGTCACCGTCGAGGTGCACGTCGTGCACGGTGATGTTGACCTCCGTGACCTCGAGTCCGGTCATGCGTTCGATCGCGGCGATGACATTTCGCCGGATGCCTGCGGCCAGGTCGGCGATCGCCACCCCGTATTCGGCCACGATGTCGATGTCGACGGCGGCCTGCTTCTCCCCGATCTCGACCGACACGCCCTGGCTCTGGTTGACGCTGGCACCGGGGATCCGCTCACGGAGGGCGCCGACCACCCGCGACGCGCCGCCGCCCAGGTCGTACACGCCGCTCACCTCGCGGGTAGCGATCCCGGCGATCTTCGACACCACGACGTCCGCGATGGTCGTCTTGCCCTGCGAGCTCACCAACGGTGCTCCCTGGTAAGGGCTCACTTCTCTACCGGAGGACTCCACCTCGGCCTGCGCGCTGGTCATCACCACTCCCCTTTCGACTGCGACATATGGGTAGTCGTTACCCAGGGCCCGAACCGAACGTGCCTGTTGAGTGATACAGGACACATTGCAAGACTCTCAGCTGAGCACGCTCGAGTGGGCCACATCGCACTTATTTTTGTTACGAGGGCCTATATTTCAGGAGCGGCGAAGCGTAGCTGAGAGCGGAGTGTGGTGATAGCGCCAACCGGTGGCGACCTACGCGACGCCGATGACGAGGCCTTACGGGTATCGGCTGTGGTCGGTGATCGAGAGGCGTTCGACGCCATCGTGACCCGCTATGGACCAGTGCTCTACCGGTATGCGCGGCGGATGCTCGCCTCCGAGGCCGATGTCCCAGATGTCGTGCAGGACACCTTCGTTGCCGCGTGGCAGCAGATCAGTACCTTCCGTGGAAGCTCGTCACTTCGGACGTGGTTGTTCGCGATCTGCTACCGCAAGATCGCTGACACACACCGACTCAAACGTGCAAGACCGGTCGAAGATTGGGTGCTGGAACCGTTGGCCGGACCCGACACGTCCGCGGACCCTTTCACCGCGGCGTCCAACGCCGCCTTCTTGGATGCCCTCGAACTGGCACTCGGCGAATTGCCGGTGCGCCAGCGTGCGGTGTGGATGATGCGGGAGATCGAACTGATGACGTTCCCTGAGATCGGCGAAGTGCTCCACCTCAGTCCCGATGCGGTGCGCGGTCACCACGTCCGAGCTATGAAGAGTTTGCGTGTTCTGTTGAGGAGGTGGCAGTGACGGAGCCTGATCCCATCCTGCAGCGCGCAGCCTCATACCTGAGATCTGTGCCCGAACCCGGCTGGGACGCCATCAGCGCCAGAGTGCGTGCGGCCGTGCACGCCGCGTCGCGGGTCGGTTGGCCCATCCGGGCGTCCCGGGACGCCGGGGGCGGAGTGGTGTACATCAGCGATCACGCGCTGCGCAGCCTGCTGGCCCGGGAGCTGCGGCGCAAATTCGTCTGCCAGCCGACCCGAATCGCCTTCACGCTGGAGGGCGCGGTGCTGCGCGCCATCGACATCGACGTCACCGGAAGCTATGGCACCCAACTGCGCGACCTCGGCGACGACATCCGTCGGTCGGTACTCGACACGATCCGCCCCATCCTCGATAGCCTCGACGACAGCGGGAGTACGCCGGCCGGACCGATCGATGTGACCGTCACCGACGTCGTCGACGGCGACCCGCTGGGATAGCCGCGGGTCGGGGCGAAATCGCGCGAACGGTCGGATTGCCCCCTGGCTGGATGAAATCCATTGCCCCGCAATATCTTGCGTGAGCATGCCCAGGTCATCGTGCCGCGATGACGATGCTGGTATCGGCAATTCCGGCTCGTTCGGCTGCCCGGTCAGCCATCCCCAGCAGGCGCCGAAGGCGGCCTGCGACTGCGTTCTTCGTCAACGGGGGCTCAGCGAGGCGGCCCAACTCGTCCAATGAGAGGTTGGGATGTTGGATGCGCAAACGTGCGACTTCGACGAAATGATCAGGTGCCTTGTCCCCGAGGATTTCCAGCGCACGTTGTGCCCGAATCGCGGCCGTCATTGCCGACTGTTGCGCACGACGTTGGTTGGAGTCCACCAGTGCCGCGTCCACAGTCATTGTGGTGCCGGCACGTTGGTGTGATTGCCAGGCCGCTCGGGTTTCTTGAGCGCCAATTCGATTCAACAACGCGGCGATCGTGTCAGCGTCACGTACCGTGATCCGATCGGCACCCCGCAACTGGCGTGCTCTGACGTGCACACTGAACCTGCGAGCAGCTCCCGCCAGCGCCAAGGCGGCTTCGATCCCGGGGCATTCCACCTCCAGCCCCCGTGCGCGACCTGCTAATGACAGCGAACCCCGGGCCAGGAACGCCCCGCGCCACATCGCTTCGGCTTCTGCCGTACTACCGCCGACGATCTGCGCGGGCATGCCCCGGACCGGCCGACCCCGACGGTCGATCAGTCCGGTCAATCGGGCCACGTCTTCTGCTTGGTGGGCAACGTGCACCACGTAACGACGGCGCGTACCTATGCTCGGCGGTAAGCGTATTTCCGCCGCACACCCGTATAAGTCCTTGAGGTCTTTGCAGATACGGATCGCGATCGGCTCTCGGTCAACGTCGGCGTCAATCACAGCGCGTCCCTTGACGATGCGCAGCCCGCCCGCGAATTGTAGAAGCGCAGTCACTTCGGCTTTGCGCGCACTAGCCAAATGCACAACAGTACTGGCGAGTTCGTCTTTGGCACTTGGCGTCAACACCACAAATCCCCCACTGCCTCACCTGCTCACATACGTTTGTACACACTGGTTCATCCACCGCATCGAAAACCGCTCCGTTGCCGACACCGTGCGATCTGGCGCGCGAGGCGCTCGGAGACGGGGCCGTCGGGATAGTGCAGCGCACTCCACGTATCCAGCGTCTCGACCAGCGCATCTGAAATCGTAAGTCGTTCGCGTTCAACAACTGTCATCGATGCCTGGATCACCGAGTCGAACTCGGCGACGCCCAGGTTCACGTACGCCCTGTTGAGCTCAGCGACCGTTAAGTGAGAACGAACGCACTCCACCAATTCCCACGCAATGTCGGACTCGCTATTCAACGACATGATCCCTTCGTGCACTGTGACTGTCCTGCACTGCGCTAGGCGTTCCCGTGCATGGCGGAGACGAGTCGGCGGAGGTAGCGACGCTGGTCGAAGGTCAGTCGCTGAATGAAGTTGGCCAGCGCCGACGCCTCGGTGCCATCGTCGGGCATATTGCGAGGAAAGACGACCCACACCGATTCACCGCTTTCTTCGGTGATCTCCGCAATGAACCCTCCGCGTGCGACCTGCTCCCCCAGCGCGCACAATCGCCAGCCCTGGGCTTGCAGCACGCTGGCCCACCAGTACGCCACCCGGACCGGACGCGGTGGTTGGCAGATCATGCCGGGGATGTGCGCCGAGTTGCGCTCCGCGGATTGGGGCTGGATCGGCAGACGCGAGTCTCGTAGCAGCGCAGGCATATCCACCGTCAAGTTGTCGATGTGATGACTCACCTCGACCAGGGCGCTGACACTCAATCCACCCATACATCGTCGACGAACGGCGCTCGCCGATCCTGTACAGATCTCCGACCAGCAACCCCGACACTTGACGTGCGCATAGTAGCCACGACGGCGACAGCGAACACCATCGATATCGTCACGAGACACCGCAAAACCCACGGCAGGCCACGAAACACTGCATCCCCCTTGTGAAGACCGGCCCCAAGCCCCCCGGCTTGACTGGACCTTCAACTGATATCACGAGACTTCCACGAACTCGCTGACTCGTCAACTCCCCGTGGCGGTTAGCTGCTGACACCCCCACAGAAACATGAGCTAACGTGCACACCACGGGTTTGCCGCGTAGCACCAGCCTGCAGCAAGTGCCCAGACACCGCGCCCCCGGGCGGTATCAGCAGGTCACTTCAGCGCTGCAACCAGGCCCACTCGTCGGCCGGTGCGCCGTAAATCACAGCACCGCAACAGCATCCAGGGGAATTACATGGACAGCAAGAACCACCGCCGCAAATATTCTGTGGACGCCGCCGCTTTCGCCGAACGACTCAACCGATTGTTCGCCGTCGTCTACCCACCCGGCCGTGGCCCCTACCGCAGTGTCGAGGTAATGGAGGCTCTGGCTCGCCGCGGATACAGACTGTCAGCCCCGTACGTGTCGCAGCTACGCAGTGGGACCCGTATCAGCCCATCCCCCCGTACCGTGGAGATGCTGGCCGAATTTTTCGGCATCCGAGCCGAGTACTTCGATAGCAACACCGGTTACGCCCGCGCACTCGATGTTGAGTTGGACTGGCTCCACCTCGCCCATGACGAGACCGTGCGTGACCTCACCACCGCACTCATGACGTTGACACCCAGCCTGCGCGACGAATTGCTCGGGCCTACCACGGCGATGAGCCAAAACAACCGGGGCTTCTCAGCGCCGGCTGTCGAAGGGCGGCAAGAGCGCCTCTCGGCAGAGCAGCTCGAGAAAACATCACCGCCCAGTCTGGATGACTATCCGATCATCAAGTGCGGTAGATGATTTCGTCGCGGCCGCATCGAGGTCCGACGTCATGCTGAAGGCGCTTATCGGCGCTATCCCGGTAGGAGCCGAACGAGCCCCATTTCCGACTACAGCATGATCCGCTCCGTGGGTCGCTGTCCGTAAGCTTCTAATCATGGAGTGCAACAGACGATTTCAAGAGAAGAACCCTTCGCCGGGCCGGCGCCAATGCCCGACAGCGAGAAGTTCAGCAATCTGTGGGTCGCTGTCGATCTACCCTCTGCACACTCTCAGATCGCGCAGGAGTTCGCCAGCGCCAATGCGACTTTACGGTATCTGACATTGTTGAAGTTAACGTCAGAGCCAGCGAGCGATGCACGAGTAAACGACTCGTCAAATGTGTTGCGATCGCCGAGATTACAGCGGTCTGGCCTGCACCCCCACGGCGGACAACGGCCAACAATTCGGGTTGGGCCGACGGCCGAGCACGGCCAGAAATTATGGGATCGTCCCGTTCGCCTTCCAGTCGGCGATCAGCTCGGCCGATGCTTCATAGTGCATCCCATCGGGTGTTGTCGAGAATCCAGCGCCCCAGAAGAACCGCTCGGCGGCCATGAAGGGCGCAAGATCGACGAGACCCTGCTGGACAGTTTGTGATCCGCGCGGCGTCAGCACGCCGCCGATTGTGATGTCGATCGCCGTTCCCCACGAGTGGTTTGAGAAGTTCGTCGTCGAGCCGCGCACAAAGCGCACGCAGATGTCTTCGCCAACCCACTTGCGGCCGCCAGCGCGGTCAATCCCAGCCCACCTTCTGCGGTCGCAAGGACCTCCAGGATGGCAAACGCGCCGTCGAGTACTCCCCGGCGGCCGGCAGGCGCTCGGAGCGTTACCGTCAGCTTATTTTGGGCCGCGCCGTCAGGACGCGAACGCAGGTCGACCGCTCCAGGCGGGCGTTCGTCGATGACATTGCCAACCGTCGAAATTCCCCCATGGTGACCCACTTCATTTGACATCGAGATGCTTGATCCAAATGCAGATTAGGTCGGTGATGATCGATGAATCCGAGTAGTCCACTACTCGGATTCTTGTTTTCCCGGCACTCGGGATTTGCGTGAATTACACGGGTGAGCTGCTACTTGGATTCGACGGGCCTACAGTTTTCGCAGCAGCTCCGGGTTGACTCAGCCGCCGTATTCCGGCTTCAGCTGTCCGGAAAGGGCGGCCAGCGGCACGTTGGCCACTACCGCACCGCCGTCCATGGACCAGACGCGGCGGTCCGGCGGAGTCGGTTGCTCGCGCAGCATTGGCTGATCAGGCATGTAGAGCCGCAGCGAATCACCGGTGAGGGCGAAGGCGCGGTAGTTGCCCGAATAGCCGGGTCCGTCCACGTCGGGCTGGAACTCGGCGACAGTGAACGGATACGTATCGGGCGTGTGCGGCGGCGCGGCCGCATCGAGCACCGGCGGCAGGATCGGTGCGGCGGCGGCCGCCACCGCTTGATTGGCGTTAACTCCGGGCCGGAACAGATCGGGCAGATACAGCCGGCGGTCGCTATTCATGTCGAAGACGAAGGACCGGAACGCGTTGTTGGCCTGTAGACCAAAGGGCTCGAACGTTTCGTGCACCACTATCGACTGCACACCGCCGGGGCCGGCAATGATCTCGTAGTCGGCGCGTGCGCTGCTGTCCCGCGGCGTGGTGTTGCCGGTATTGCGCCAGCCGTTGAAGAGCCGAGTGTAGTAGTCGCGCAGCACCGGGCCGGCCGTCGGATTGTCCATCAGCTCGGCCGGAAGTCGAAGCGACAGCAGCATTTCCGCTTCCCGCTGAGACTTGACCACCGCTGTGCAGGCTCCGCCGTCCCAGGCCGCCCCGAGTTGGGTGCAGAAACCCTCGACCGACGCGTGGGCCACCGGCGTGGCGGTGAGGCTGGCTGCAGCAATGACGGCGCCGGCCAAGGCCGACCGAACCCTACTTGCCACGTTTACCGTCCGCTCCGGCTAGCAGCACCTCCGCGGCCAGCCATTTGTCGCCGATCTTGCGCATCGTCATCGACACGCTGACGAAGTCCGTCCGTGGCTGCGGCGCCCCGGCACTGCTGACCTCCTGTTTGACCGACAGCAAGACGTCGACGTCGTCGCCGCGGACCGCCTTCACCGCGGCATCATCTACGGTGCCGGTGGTGGTGACCTTGTTGTCGATCAACATTTTTCGCATCGCCGCCGCGGCTTTGCTGTAGGCATCCTTGAAGTCGCCGGTGGCGCCGTCCAACACGTCGGTGAAGTTCTTGTCGATCGCGTTCTGGTCGGTGGAGGTCAGCGTCACCGCGAAGCTGCGGGCCGCAGCCAGCGCCTGGGCCGCCTCAGCATCGCGCTGATGCTGGGCGTACACCAGTGCACCCGCCGTCCCCGCCGCAGCCGACAGCGCGACGATCACCGCACCGACTGCCCAGCAGACGCTGCGCCGGATGGAGTAGGTCTTGGGGACCGGTGGTGCGGTCGATTGGACCTCGGCCACCTCAGCGCCGGCACCGACATCGCCGTCCGCGACCTCGGCATCTTCGGTAGCTTCAGCTGCTTGAACTTCTTTGGCGGTCACAGGATTTCGACCTTGCTGGCCAGCCACCGGCCGCCGACCTTCTCCATGGTCATGTCGATGCGATTGCGGTCGATGCGTGGACTCGGGTTGGACGCGTTGGTGATCGACTGGTCGACGAACAGCAGCACCTCGACCTTGTCGGGCGTCGCCGACTTCACCGCCGCCGCCACCACAATGCCCGTCCCCGAAGCCTTGTTATCGATCAACACCTGCCGCAGCTGGTTCGCGCCCTGGCTGTAGGCATCCTTGAATTCACCGGTCGCACCGTCGAGCGACTTTCGGTAATTGTCGTCAATGTGCTTGGCGTCCAACGTGGTCAACACCACCGCGTAGTCCTCGGCTGCCTGCAATCCAGCTTGGCCAGCCGCCGTGACCTGGTACTGCTCGTACTGCCGCCAACCCAAGAAGCCCAACGCAGCGATCAGCAAGGCGAACAACAGTCCGCACACCCCGGCGGTCAGGCCGATCCGCCGCTTCGATACCACCGCGGCCGATTGATCCGTCTCGGCGGGCTCAGCAGGCTCGGACTCGACCGAAGATTCGGTCAGTTCAGCGGCTGCGGTCTCCTCGGCCTCGCCGGCGTCGGTCTCGGTGTCGCGCACCTGCGCGAACACGTCGGCGCTGGCAGTTCGTTTACTCATCACATCTCGCGTATCTCGTGGTCACGTCAGTTCGGTATCGGCACCGGCATCGACGGGCCGCCGTACGGAGTGTCAATGGTGTAGCCCGGGTAATGCGGCGTCTTGTCGGTCACCGCGGTCGGGTCGTATCCCGGCGGCGGGCCCGCGGTATCGTCGCCCGGCGGCCGCGGAGCGTTGCGGGCACCGCGAACCAAGAACGATGGATCCTGATCAGCACAGTACGTGTACTTGTACGGCTCGGGGAAACTCGCGTCCGACGGCGAATGCGTCGGCAGGTTGTAGTCGCACCGGTACTTGGGATAGATGTCACCGAGCGCCCAGATGCCGCCGTCATGGAGCATGGCGGAGAACCTGTCGATAAACGGGTCCCGATCTGGCCGCCATATGTATTGCAGCGCCGGAATTCGTTGGTAGATGTTCTGCGACACCGTGGTCAGGTTACCCAGGATCTGCACCACGTTCTGCCGGTTGTCGGCGATCAGGTTGTCCAGACTGGCCAACTGCGGCTCACCCCGGTCTACCAACGTGCGGAAGCCGCCATCCATCCGGTTCACCCCGGACAGCACTTTGGTCAAATCCGTTGTGGTGGCGCGCAAGCCAGGCCCGACATCGGCGACGGTGCCGAACGTCACCCTGGTACTGCGGATCATGGTCATCGTCTCCGGCAGCACCGAATCCACCGTATTGGCCAGCAGGCTGGCGCCATCCAGGATCGCGGCCAACTTGCGGGGGCCGTCCTTGCTCACGTGCAACTCGTTGAACATCTTGCCCAGCTTGTCGGCGTCCAACTGCGCAAGCGCACCACGGCTGTGGTCGATGATGTGCGGCAGGGTCACCGGAATGCTGGCCTGCTTACCCGAAATAACCGCACCATCGGCCAGGTACGGGCCACCACCATGCTCGGGCCGGAAGTCCAGATACTGCTCCCCCGCCGCGGACAGACCTGACACTCGCACCGGACTGTCAGTCGGGATGTGGGCCGACGCGTCAATGGACGCGACCGCCTCCACCCCATGATCGGTGAGGTTGACCTCACGGACATGGCCGATCGGGATGCCACGCACTGTGACGTCTTGATTCTCCAGCAGCCCCGCAGACTCCGGCAGCATGATCCGTATCGCGATGGTGCGGTGAAACGGGTTGAACCGCAGACCGTCGATGGCGATGTAGCCAAAGGCGATCACCGCGGTGAGCGCCAACCCGAACAGAGCCAGCACCACCTTGCGGCTGGCCACCGCCTTGATCACGCGGATGACCACTGCCACCAGAGAATTCAGCACGGTGATCATGGACGGTCCGCTCCATTGGCGCGAGCGACAAGCATGTTCCACTCATAGCGCAGGCTGCCGATCATCAGATGCCAGTCGGTGCCGTCAGGTCCGTGGAGGCCGGGGTCACCCGCATAGTTCTTGTCCGGCAGCGCACCGATCGCAATCTTCGAGATATACGCGAGCCCATGCAGCGAAGTGGAATTCGTCGACTTGATCAAGACGCCGAGTAATCGGTTGAATGCGGTCAACGAGATGTTCGGGTCCATCGCGATGTCATTGAACACCTGCGACAGCTTGTTCACATCGGCTGCCACGCTGCGGGTGTCGGTGCCCTTCATCGATGGGAACTTGGACAGCTGCCGGGTGATCCGGGCGACGTTGTCGACCATATCCATGATGCGAGTCGTGTTATCGGAGATCACCGCCAGCGCCGGAGCGCCGGCAGTCAACGCAGTGTCGATGCTCTGCTGATGACTCGCCACCTCGGCGGCCATCGCCGACGTACTGCGCATCGTCGCGTCCAACTGCGCCGAGCGTGCCGACATCTTCGACAGGAACTCGTTTGTCTCCGAGATCAATCCGGCCAACTTCCCACCGCGCCCGCCGACTGCCCGACCGGCACCGTTGACGTCGATGGTCACGGCCCGGATGGCCCCGCCGTTGACCAGCATTGCCAGCGAGTTGAGCAACTCCTCGACCGTCGGCGCAGCCGCCGTGGAAGCCAGCGGAATCGTGTCACCGCCCCGTAGCAGCGGTCCGCGATCGGCGGTCGATTGGTCGCTGGGCGGGCGAATCTGTACGAACACATCGCCCAGCGGTGTGGCTGAACGCAATTCGGCGGTGCTGCCCACCGGCAGCGGTACGTCCTGGCGGATCCGCATGGCAACCTTGGCGGTGAAGTCTTCCGCTTCGATCGACTCGACCTCACCGATATCCGCACCGTACAAACGCACTTTCGCCTTCGACGGTAGATTCAGGGCATCGGAGAACACCGCGCTCAGCTCGTACGTCGGCCCCCCAGACCCCGGAGACGGCAACGGCACGCTGTCCAGGCCGGTGCCACAACCGGTCGTCAGCAGCAGGGCGCTGCCGAGCGCGACACCCCATCGGGCACGACGCAACACGGGTGTCAGGCTCATCGTCATCGGGTCGGTCCCCCCTGCGTGGCCGGGCTCGCAGCGGGTGCGCCCCCCGGCTTGGGCGGTTCGCCCTGACCCGATGGACCGATGCCGTTGCCCATCAAATCCAGCATCGAGCCAAGCCCGAAGTCCGGTCCGTAGTCCTGCAATGTGCCTGTTGCACAACCCAGTTGCTTCAGGCCCATGAGGCTGCAGAGTTCCTTGTTCAGTTGGCCGTTGGCCAGTATTTTGTCGGTCAACAGATGCACTCGGATGCTGCCGCCGACCGGGTCAAGCACGTTGTACAAGTTGTCGAGAGTCAGCGGCAATACGTCCAGGGTTTCTTCCAGCTCACGCTTGTTGTCCGAGAGTGACTTGGTGACGGTGTTCAGGTCACCGAAGGAGCCCTTCAACTGATCCCGGTGCCGCTCCAGCAGACCGCTGACCTCCTGCAGGATTTCATTGGCCTTGGCCCCGGTGCGCCCAGAACCCAGGTTCTGGTCGGCCAGGATGTCGCTCAGCTGGTGCACGTTGGAACCGAATGTCCGGATGGCGCTGTCGTTGTCGGCCGCGGACTGGGTCAGATCGCCGACACTGCGGATGATCTCCTGCAGGTTCTTCTCGGTCTGCGCACCCCCATCGGCACCGACCTTCAGCGCCTCCGACAACTTGGTCAGCGTCGACTTGATCTGTTCACTGTTGTCCGCGGAGATTCTGGATCCGAGGTTCACCAGATCACCCAGTGGCCCACCGCCGTTGGCATCGCCGCGCAGGGCGGTACCGAGCTTGTCGATCATGGACAGTGTCTTGTCGAACTCGACGGGGGTCTTCGTGTTCCCCAGCCCGATCAGGTCGCCGTCGGCCAGCTTGGGACCGCCGGTGTAGGGCGGGGTCAGCTCGATATGCCGGTCCGTCAGGAGCGACGCCGAGACGGTGACGGCGGTGACATCGCTGGGGATGGGCACCTTGCGATCGATGTCCATGGTGACCTCGACGTGATCACCCTTGGACTCGACGCTGTCGACCTTGCCGACCTGCATCCCCAGTACTGACACCGCGTTGCCCACGTACAGGCCGACCGCATCCTGGAAGTGCGCCCGGACGGTGATGTTGCGGTGCCAGAACCGCGGAACGGCCAAGACCACAGCCGTCACTGCCACTACGGCGGCGACCACAAGGACCGCGCCAATCATCAAGGCACGCTTACTCATTTGCAGTCCTTGAAGTACTCGACGATGTTGAATTGCCGAGCCCGACCACTGATCGCGCACATCCAGGAGTCGACCATGATGCCGGCGGGCAGGTGCACATCGGCGGCGTTGCCGCTGCCCAGAATGTTTGCGAAATTACGCGCCAACACCGGACCGGTCTGCAGGACATTGCGGACCAGGGCGTCGTGATCAGCCAGGAGCTTCGCAAAGTCGTGCAGGCTGTTGATCAGGGCGTCCAGTTGCGGCTCGTCGGCGATGACCGTGCGGGCCCGGTCGACTAACAGGGTGGCACCGTCGAGCAGGCGCTGCACCGCTGCGCGACGGGTGGTGATCTCACCGAGAATCTGGTTGCCCTGCAACACCAACGCGCCCAGATCCGCCTTCTGCCGATGCAACAGCGCCGCGATGGTGTCGGCATTGGTGATCAGGGTGCCGAGCTGCTGGCGCCGCGACGCAATCACCCCGGCCAGCGAATTCAGGTTGGTCAGCGCCTGCGGCAGCGCGTCGGGCACGCCCTGCAGGCTGGCGCTCATCACCCGGACTGATTCGGCGATCTTGTCGGCGTCGAGGGGGCCAAGAGTGCTCGTGGCGCCGGCCAGCGTCTTCTGCAGGTCGTACGGCACCTCCGTGTGACTCAATTCGATTGTGTCACCGGCCAATTGGCCAGAGCCCGCTGGAGAAATCTCCAAATAGCGGGAACCGAGAATAGTGGTGAGTTTGATCGCCGCGTGAGTCTGGGTGCCCAACCGGACATTCTTGTCCGCCTTGAAGGTGACCACCACATGGTCGCCGGCCAGCGCCACGTCCTGTACTGAGCCGACCGGGATGCCGGAGATGGTCACCGGATTGCCCGACTTGAGCTGTGCGGCTTGGGCGAACTCGGCGGTGTACTGCTTCTTGCCGATGTCGAGGGCACTGACCAGCACCACGGCCGCGAGCATCGCGAGAATGACAGTCAGACCGATGACTCCGAGCCAGATTTTGTTGTAGTCCTCCAGAACCCGCTCGCGCCCGCCCGGAAGCCGCTTCGGGGGACGCAGCGGCCCGCCAAAGATGTTGCTCATCGACACACCGCCGTATGCCACACTTCGTTGCCATTGCCGGGCGTGGCCCTGGTGACGAACATCCGGAACCAGTTGAGCAAGCCGCGCCAGAGGCCGAAATCGAGGTCACACACGTAGGCGTCCAGATAACTGCCGTCCTGCGTTATCCGGGCCAGGCCCTTGAGCAGCAACGGCACGTTGGCCATCAGGTAGCCCAGCCGGGACTTACCATCGGTCACGCTGTACTTCAGGAAACCGGGGTCGCGGTCGATGAATTGCTGCATATCCGGGGTGATCGCGTTGATGATCGCGGACAGCCGCTGCACGTTCGCCGTGATGGACCCCATTGAGGCAACCAGGTCCTCGCGCCGACCGGACAATGCAGACAACGTCGACGAGGTCCGGCTCAGCATTGTCTCCAGATTGGTGCTCTGTTTGGCCAGTGTCGTCATGAGCTTGTCCAGGTTGGCGATCAGATCCCCGAGCGCGGCATCAGGACCCGCGAGGGTCTGGGTCAACACCGACGCCTGGGTGGTCAACGTCAACAACGAGGCTTGATCGCCCTGGAACGCCGTGATGATGGCGTTGGTGAGATTGTCCACCTGTTTGGGATCGAGCTCGGTGAACAGCGGCTCGAAACCGTTGAGCATGTAGGAGATGTCGAACGATGGATTCGTACGCTCCTGCGGAATCTGTGCTCCCGCAGGCAGTTTCCGTCGCTCCCCCTCGCCCTGCGACAGCCCCAGGTACCGCTGCCCAATGATGTTCTGATAAGTGACCGAGGCGAGCGTGTTGGTGTATAACGTCTGCTTGCTGTGTACCTCGAAACCGACCTTCGCCTCGTAGTTGCCGGTCAATTCGATGCTGTCCACCCGGCCGACCCGCACCCCGGCCACCCGGACGTCGTCGCCCGCGGTCAGACCCGACACGTCGCTGAAGACCGCCGTGTAGCTGGTCGTCGGCCCGGAGATGTTGCGCTGCAAGGTGGCATAGACCATCCATGTCACGGCGACCGAGAACACCAGAAACAGGGACAGAAAGACGACGGTGCTGCGCTTCAGTTTCATGGCCGCCCCTCACCGGTCTGTGCGGCTGCCGCGGAGCTCGGCACCGGCGTGATCTGCACCTCGGAGCCCCGGGCCACCGGCCCCAGCAGCAGTTCGGTAGCGGATGTGGCGGAGCCACCGACAATTTGGCTCAACTGGTCCTTTTCGGTCGGGCTGCCGACTGGGCCCACGGTCCCGCCGTACAGCGGCGCCGACTGCTGTTGCACCTGGCCGTCCTGCGCCGGCGTCGCGGGAGGCGGTGCGTTCTGCCCAGCCTGCTGCTGCACCGGAGCTTGCGGTGCGGGCGCCCCGGCTTCGGCGGGCAGAGGTGGGCCGGTGTTGGGTGC
>JARLGS010000970.1 GCA_031292695.1 Mycobacterium sp.
CGATGCTCGCCATAGACGTGCCGCTCGATGTCGAAGCCGATCACGTCCCAGCCCTCGGCCAGCAGCCCTTCGGCCCAGCCGCCAAGCCCGCAATAGAGATCGATGGCGAGAGGCATCAGTCGGGTTTCTTTCTCATCCGCGGTAACTCTGGATCACATCGCCGATCATCAACGATATCAGCGCGGCGTCGGCCGCGTTCGTCGTCACGGTCAGCCCGGTCAGCACGCCCTGCTGGCCCACGGCGGTCGGCGGGAACACGGCGATGCCGACGCCGGAGATCGACCATACCATCGGGGCGCCCGCGGCCGTCGTCCAGTTCATCACCAGCCCGGCGGCAGTATGCCACGTGACAACGAGTTGTCCAACGCTGTCAATGACGACCTCGCTGTTGCCGCCAGTGCTGCCGGTCTCGTTGTCAATAGCAACCGTGATTTCCCGCGCCAGATCACTGTAGTACTGGATCAGCCCCCACAACCGCGTCGCCGTCTTGACGTTCATGTAGCCACCCGGCTCGCTGAACAGCTTCGACTGCACCCGCTTCGTAAAGCCCGTCGATGGCGTCTGGAACAGCGGGAAAATGCTGGTGCCGTCGGTGCCATAGGCGGTCTGGACGGAATTGATTTCCTGCCCGGCGATGTAGATCAGGTCCATGTCCTGCTGCGAGGACCACCAGCCCTTGCCGGCCCACATGAACAGCTTGTTGATGGTCTGCCCGGTGATCTGATCGACGACCTGGAGCAGTATCATCCACACCTTCTTGCCGAAGATGGTCGCCTTGGCCGATGACGGCGACAGGCCGCCGAAATTCGGCACGGTGTTGTAGACGCCATCCAGGAACTCGCTGATCTTATCGACCTGCCCGCCGGACTGGTAATGCACGCCGAAGGTGGTGCCGAACACGAGATATTGCCCAAACGTCTGGACGCCCGCGGGCCAGGGCGTGCCGACTTCCGGGTTGGCGTTCTGCTTGGTGAACGTGGTCGTCGGCGGCGTGCCGGCGGTGTTGACGTTGGAGATGTAGCTGATCGATGAGTCGCAAACGATCCACAGGAAGCCGTTGTTTTCCACCAGCCGCAGGACACCGACGCGGGTGAAGCTGTCGTTCAACTTGAAACTGCCGCCGCCGTCGGAAGTTGCGAAGTCGGTCGGATCATCCGGCGCGGAGAACGTCACCGTGCCGACATTGCCGACCCAGACGTGCGACGTGTAGGTTTCCACGGTGGTGCCGGAGACACCGAACGGCATCAGGCCGGGGCTGGGGAGCACGATGCCGACCTGCGCCGCCGCCGACGTGCCGACGCCCACGATGCTGACGGTCAGGATGTCCGTCGTGCCGGGCACGTAAACATCGAAATCCGATGCCAGATACCCGCTGCCAGGATTGGTCACGTCGATGGCAACGAGCACACCATCTGTCACCACCGGCGTGAACGTCGCGCCCGACCCGCTGCCGCCGGTCACCGTCACCGTAGTGGAGTTCTGGACGTAGCCGCCGCCGCCGTCGGTGATCGTCACTACCGGGCCAATGGTGCCGGCGCCATACACCAGCGCGCCATCCCACAGCCAGTAGCCGTTCGGCTGTTTGGACACGATGATGACGTAGGTGGCCGCCCACTGGCTGACGCCGACATTGCCGATCGACGGGCTTTGGATGGTGCCCGGCGGCATGATCTGCGTCTCGGCGCCGGAATCGGTGTTCACCGCATCGACCGATCCATCCGACAGGAACACGATCATCCACGGCGTCGCGCCGATGTTGGCGAAGTAAAAGCAGATCACCGACGGCGCGGCGGATGTGAACAGGATCGTGCCGACGCCCGGCAGCGTGCGGAGGTTGTTCTTGCCGAGCGGCATCCAGCCGTCGCACCAGAACATCTGATCGTTGCCGATACCGGGGCGCGAGGCGTCAGTGTTCAGCGTCGTGAAGCCCTCGAATACGATCGGGGGCTGACCGGCGAAGTGGGGACGGGGAAAACCACGCTGCTC
>JARLGS010000971.1 GCA_031292695.1 Mycobacterium sp.
GATGGAAGCTGCGTGAACCGGCCACTCGGCGTCTAACGACTCTGGAGCGCCGTCAGGACGCGATCCGGGTGGCGACTACTCACCAGCCAGTACGGCGTGGGATCTTCCGGGTCGTCGAGGACGAACAGCAGCAGCGGCCCGACCCAGGCCCGGTGCATGACGTACGCGGCGGGGTCCAGCTGCCGTCCCAGGGCCGCCGACTTCGCCGATTTGGGTACTTCGGCCGACCGCGAGATGACGCTGGTCGGGATATGTGCGGGCCCGACCCACAGCTCCGTCTCGGCGCCGGCGCCGGTGTCGTTGCTCACAACCCGCAGCTCGACTCGCCCCAGCCACACCAGCACCGCCGCGGCCACCGGCAGCAGCACAGCGAACGGCGCCCACGCCGGGATGCTCGACGCGCCCTGCACGACTTCGAGCGCGATCAGCGCCGCCAGGCCGAAACCCGGTAACCACCACCACCACGGCACCGTCAACCGCTCTCGGTAGCGCACGGTTTGGGTGGCTGCTCGCGTGTCTGACACGCGGCCAAGGGTAGTCTGTGGCGTCGTGTCCACCTCTCTGGCGGTAGTGCGGCTGGATCGGGATCTGCCGATGCCGGCCCGGGCTCACGACGGTGATGCCGGCGTCGATCTGTTCAGCGCAATCGACCTCGAACTGGCCCCCGGTCAGCGCGAGTTGGTCCCCACCGGGGTCGCCGTCGCCATCCCGCACGGCATGGTCGGCCTGGTGCATCCGCGCTCGGGACTGGCTATCCGCGTTGGGCTTTCGATCGTCAACGCACCCGGCACCATCGATGCCGGGTACCGCGGTGAGATCAAGGTGGCGCTCATCAACCTCGACCCCAGTGAACCCATCGCCGTGCGTCGCGGCGACCGGATCGCGCAGCTGCTGGTGCAGCGGGTCGAGCTGCCCGAGCTGGTCGAGGTCACGTCGTTCGACGAGGCCGGGCTGGCTGATACCTCACGTGGCGCGGGCGGCCACGGTTCCTCCGGCGGACATGCGAGTCTGTGATGGCATTCGAGTTAAACCCCGACGAAGACGGTCCTTTCGATATCGAGGACTTCGAAGACCCCGCCGCGGCTGAGGTGGCCCGGCTGGACCTCGGTGGAGTGCTGGTGCCGGTGCCGGAGGGCGCCCAGCTCAACGTCGAGGTCAGTGAGCAGGGTGTGCCAAACGCCGTGTGGGTCATGACGCCCAACGGCCGCTTCTCTGTCGCGGCGTACGCGGCGCCCAAGACCGGTGGGCTGTGGCGCGAGATCGCCGCCGAGCTGGCCGAATCGCTGCGCAACGACTCCGCGCAGGCGCGCATCGAAGACGGCCCCTGGGGCCGCGAGGTCGTGGGGCTGCCGGTGCCGCAGCCTGGCCAGGGCCAGGTCGTGATGCGTTTCATCGGGACCGACGGCTACCGCTGGATGGTGCGCTGCGTCGTCGTCGGCACAGAGGAGACCATCGAAGCGATCGCCGATGAGGCGCGAGCCGCGTTGGCGGACACCGTGATTCGCCGTGGCGACACGCCGCTGCCGGTGCGCAGCCCGCTTCCGGTGCAGCTTTCCGAGCCGCTGCTGGAGCAGTTGCGCGCGGCGGCCCAGCAGATGGCGCAGCAGCAGATGCTGCAGGCTCAGCAGACGCTTGAACAGCTGCAACAACAACTGCAGCAGCAACAGCAGCAACAGCCGGAGTCCGAGCCGGACGCCCGCCGCAGTGAGCAGGGTTCGGCCATGCAGCAGCTGCGGACGCAGCAGATGGGCACCATCACCGGAGGTTGACGGCCTCCCGCAGCGCCGCCACACAGGCGTCTCCGAGCAAGGTGGGTGCTTCACCCATCGCATCCAGGGTGACGGTGCGCAGCGCGCCCTTGGGCGCCGCCACGGCCCACTCCGCGGCCACCGCGACGGGGTGGACGGCGTCGTCCACGGCCCCGGCAACACCCATCGGCACTTGTAACCGGGTCAGCTGTTCGCGGGTTGGCGCGCCGTACGCGGCGGCCTCCTCCATCGCCTCGGGCAGGCCCGGCCATTGCGCGGTCCACGAGCGGGTCAATTCGTCGGCGAGCCACGGTGGGCTGCCCGCGCGCATCCCCGCCACCGCCGCATCAAGCCCGATCTCGCGCAGCTGTTGCGCCGAATACCGGGCGGCCTGAGCGGCCGGCGCGCCGTCTGCAGCACCGGTCCAGGCCGGCAGCGCCACCAGCACCGCAGCGCACTGCTCCGGATGGCTCAGCGCCCAGTTCACCGCGACAGCTGCGCCCAGCGAGACCCCGCCCACGATGATCGGCCCGTCACGTCCGGCGTCGTCCAGCGCGTCGAGGTAGGCGGCGATCAGGCGGCGCGGTACCGGCGGCGGCGTCACGACCACGGCACCCGCCTCGACCAGGGCACCACCGAAGGCACGGCGCACGTAATCGTCGTCAGATCCGGTGCCGGGCAGCAGCACCGCGGTCATCCCGCGCAAGTTGGCCGTCATGCGTCGATCGTGCCCGGCCGGAAAAACGGCCTCGACAAGGGGTGCGGAACAGGGCGTTCAGCTCACTGAGCGGGACACCGAAGATATCTGCCGCGCCGAAATGGCAAATCACATCTAAGAGGTCTACGGTGGCGGATGGTTAGGAGTGAATCCACGGTGGATTCGCACCAAGTCGCAGGAGAGACCATGGCTACGGCCGAAGGCTATCTGCGCCGACTCACTCGTCGGCTCACTGAGGATCCCGAACAGCGCGATGTCCAGGAGCTGAACGACGAAGCCCTCAACACCGGCGCCATGCGCGCCGCCGACTGCACCCGCGGTCAGGAAGTGACCATGGTCGGCACGCTGCGATGTGTCGAGACCAATGGCAAGGGCTGTTCCGGCGGAGTCCGCGCCGAGCTGTTCGACGGCACCGACACCGTCACCCTGGTCTGGTTGGGGCAGCGCCGCATCCCGGGCATCGAATCCGGGCGCACCCTGCGGGTGCACGGCCGGCTCGGCAAGTTGGACAGCGGCGCCAAAGCGATCTACAACCCCCATTACGAGATTCAGAAGTGAGCCTCCCCGATAAGGGGACCGCTGACAGTGAGCAGGCTGAGGCCGTCATCGAGGCGGTCGCCGAAGCCGAGCAGGACAACGCGGACGCCAAGCTGACGGCGCGCGTTCTGCTGGCGCAGATGGGCGGCATCGGCGGGCTGATCTACTCGTCGCTGCCGGTCCTGGTGTTCGTTCCCGTCTCGACGTTTTTCGGGCTGACCGCGGCCATCGGTACCGCATTGACAGTGGCCGCTCTGGTTCTGGTGTGGCGACTGCTGCGCCGCGAAACGGTACAGCCGGCGGTGTCCGGTTTCATCGGGGTGGGCATCAGCGCCCTGATCGCGTACCTGGTCGGATCCTCGAAAGGCTATTTCCTGCTTGGTATTTGGTCATCGCTGATCTATGCCGGCGTCTTCATGCTGTCGGTGGTGGTGCGCCGCCCGCTGGTGGGTTACGGATGGAGCTGGGTCACCGGCCATGACCGCAGCTGGCGTGACGTGCGGCGCGCGGTATTGGCGTTCGACATCGCGACCATCGTCTGGGTCCTGGTGTTCGGGTCGCGGTTCCTGGTGCAGAACCACCTGTACGCGCAGGACCAGACCGGCTGGCTGGGCGTGACGCGCATCGCCATGGGCTGGCCGCTGACGGCTATCGCGGCTGTCGCCTCATGGCTTGCCATCCGGGCGGCGCAGCGCGCCATCCGGGCGGCAGAGCACAGCACAGACTAGCCCGGGTGCAGCACCTGTTCGCGCAGCTGCTGCTCCACCTCGGCGACTGCGACGAACAGCAGCTCGTCGCCACCTTCCAGCGGCTCGTCGGCCTCGGGCACGATCACCCGCGGGCCGCGCAGAATCGTCACCAGCGTGGCGTCGCGCGGCAGCTCCAGCCGCTTGACCGCCTTGCCGCCCCACGGCGTGTCGTCGGGCAGGGTGATCTCGACCAGGTTGGCCTGGCCCTTGCGGAAACTCATCAGGCGGACCAGGTCGCCGACCGACACCGCTTCTTCGACCAGTGAGGCCAGCATGCGCGGCGTCGACACCGCGACGTCGACGCCCCAGCTCTCGTCGAACAGCCACTCGTTGCGCGGATCATTGACGCGGGCCACCACGCGGGGTACCGCGAACTCGGTCTTGGCGAGCAGACTCACCACGACGTTGGCCTTGTCATCGCCGGTGGCGGCGATCACCACGTCGAATTCCTCGAGCTTGACGGACTCCAGCAGGGACAGTTCGCACGCGTCACCCAGACGCCACTGCGCCGCGGGGACCGCGTCGACTTCGATGTGGTCCGGATTGCGTTCGAGCAGGGTGACCTCGTGGTGATCGACGAGTTCCCGCGCGATGGAGCGGCCGACGGCGCCGGCACCTGCGATTGCGACCTTCATGTGCGCTTCCTCAGTGGCTCTCGACGTCGTCGCCTGGCGGCAGCGATGCAATTGCAATGGCCTCGGCGACGCGACCCGACACCGCGGCCATGTACACCTGGTCGCCGGCCTGGATGACGGTCTTGGCGTCGGGCAGCACGCCGCTGCCGAACCGGATCAGGAACGCCACCCGGCCACCCGTCGCGCCCTCCAGCGCGGTGACCCGGTAGCCCACCCACTCCTCGTGCAGTGACAGTTCGGTGACGCCGACATTGCCGGACGGGTCCCGCCATTTGGTGGTCTCGGTCTCGCGGGTCAGCAGATTCAGCAACCGGTCGGTGGTCCACGGCACGGTCGCGATGGTGGGGATGCCCAACCGCTCGTACACTGCGGCGCGCTTGGCGTCATAGATGCGTGCCACTACCCGCTGCACTCCGAAGGTCTCGCGCGCGACCCGCGCCGAGATGATGTTCGAGTTGTCGCCGGAGGACACAGCGGCGAACGCGCCGGCCTCTTCGATCCCGGCCCGCAGCAGCACATCTCGGTCAAAACCCATGCCCAGCACGCGTTCTCCGGGGAATTCCGGCGACAGCCGGTGGAATGCCGTCTTGTCGCGGTCGATCACGGCGACCTCATGGCCGATGCGGGCCAATCCGTCCGCGAGCGATGCGCCCACCCGGCCGCACCCCATCACCACTACTCGCACCAGCCGATCCTTTCTGTGCCGGGAACCGGCGTCGAAGCGAAATTCATGCCTCTGCTGGTCCGAACGCTACAACCACTGAACCCGGGCCGTACCCTTGGCTCCGTGTCCAAGCTTTCGACCGCTACGCGACGGTTGGTCATAGGCCGGCCCTTCCGCAGCGACAAGCTCGCCCACACGTTGCTGCCCAAACGTATCGCCCTACCGGTGTTCGCGTCGGATGCTCTGTCATCGGTGGCCTACGCGCCGGAGGAAATCTTTCTGGTGCTGTCTGTGGCCGGCCTGTCCGCCTACTCGGTGGCGCCGTGGATCGGTGTCGCGGTGGCCGCGGTCATGCTGGTCGTGATCGCCAGCTACCGGCAAAATGTGCACGCCTACCCGTCCGGCGGCGGCGACTACGAAGTCGTCACCACCAATCTTGGGCACACCGCAGGCCTGACGGTGGCCAGCGCGCTGTTGGTCGACTACGTGCTGACGGTCGCGGTGTCGACGGCGTCGGCGATGTCCAACATCGGATCGGCGGTGCCGTTCATCGCTGACCACAAGGTGCTGCTGTCGGTGGTGGCGATCCTGGTGCTGGCATCGCTGAACCTGCGAGGCATCCGGGAGTCGGGTACCGCATTCGCGATACCCACCTATGCCTTCATGATCGGTATGTACCTGATGCTGGCGTGGGGGTTCATCCAGATTTTCGTGCTGGGCAACCCACTGCGGGCCGAATCGGCCGGCTTCACCCTGAAGTCCGAGCACGGCGATGTGCTCGGTTTCGCGATGGTGTTCCTGGTGGCCCGGGCGTTCTCCTCCGGTTGCGCCGCATTGACCGGTGTGGAGGCGATCAGCAACGGGGTGCCGGCGTTTCGGAAGCCCAAGTCGCGCAACGCCGCAACCACCCTGCTGCTGCTCGGCGTCATTGCGGTGTCGCTGTTCATGGGCATCATCGTGCTCGCGGAGAAGCTGGGCGTGAAGATGGCCGACAGTGTGGACCAGTTGTCGGGGGCGCCTGCGGACTATCACCAGAAGACGGTGGTCACCCAGCTGGCCGAGGCGGTGTTCGACGGCTTCCCGGTCGGGCTGTACGCCATCGCGGGGGTGACGGCGCTGATCCTGGTCCTGGCCGCCAACACCGCATTCAACGGTTTCCCCGTGCTGGGCTCGATCCTGGCGCAGGATCGTTACCTGCCCCGTCAGCTGCACACCCGCGGCGACCGGCTGGCGTTCTCCAACGGCATCCTGTTTCTGGCATTCGCCGCCATCGCCTTCGTGGTTGCGTTCAACGCCGAAGTCACCGCGCTGATCCAGCTGTACATCGTCGGGGTGTTCGTGTCGTTCACGCTCAGCCAGATCGGCATGGTGCGGCACTGGAACCGGTTGTTGCGCACCGAAACCAACGGTGTTGAGCGGCGCCGCATGCAGCGCGCGCGGATCGTCAACACCATCGGTTTCCTGTGCACCGGCGCCGTGCTGCTGGTGGTCGTCGTGACCAAGTTCCTGGCCGGCGCCTGGATCGCCATTCTGGCGATGAGCATTCTGTTCATCCTCATGAAGATGATTCACAAGCACTACGACACCGTCGCCCGGGAACTGCGGGCCGACACGGTCCCGGACGAGGATGTGGTGCTGCCCAGCCGCAACCACGCCGTCGTGCTGATCTCGAATCTGCACCTGCCGACCTTGCGTGCCTTGGCCTATGCCAGGGCCACCCGCCCTGACGTGTTGGAGGCGATCACGGTCAGCGTCGACGACGCCGAGACGCGAGAGCTGGTGCACAAATGGGAGGACAGCGACGTCACGGTCCCGCTGAAGGTGATCGCTTCGCCATACCGCGAGATCACCAGGCCCATCTTGGATTACGTCAAGCGAATCTCGCCGGAATCGGCCCGCACCGTGGTGACGGTCTTCATCCCGGAGTATGTGGTGGGGCATTGGTGGGAGCACATCCTGCACAACCAGAGTGCATTGCGACTGAAGGGTCGGCTACTGTTCATGCCCAACGTGATGGTGACATCTGTGCCATGGCAACTGAATTCGTCTGAACGGGTGAAGCTCACGCTGGCCCCGGGCTCGGCGCCCGGCGACACCCGACGGGGCTTCGTCGAGTGACCGAGGTGACAGTGACCGTCGGCGCTCCGGCCAACGGCGGCAGCTGCGTGGCCCGGCACGACGGCCGGGTGATCTTCGTCCGGCACGCGCTGCCGGGCGAGGTGGTGCGGGCCCGAGTGACCTCCGAGCGCGGGGCCTACTGGCATGCCGATGTGGTTGAGGTCATCGACGCCTCCCCGGACCGCGTGGATTCGTTGTGCCCGATTGCCGGCGTCGACGGATCCGGTTGCTGCGACCTGGCTTTCGTCGACCCGACGGCGGCGCGCCGGCTCAAGGGCGAGGTGGTGGCCAATCAGCTGGCCCGGCTCGGCGGCTACGAGTTGGGCGAAACTGACCTGGCTGCAGCGGAAGTCGGTACGACCGGCCCGACCGGGTGGCGCACCCGGGTGCGCTTGGATGTCGGCGCCGACGGCCGGGCCGGCTTCCACCGGTATCACAGCGACGAGCTGGTGACCGAC
>JARLGS010000972.1 GCA_031292695.1 Mycobacterium sp.
CGAACTTGGGCGAGACGCGATGCCAGGTCTTGTTGGAACCGTCGACGGCGCCGCCGCCCGCCGCGGCGATGGTGTTGAGGAACTCCTGGGTGATATGCGGCTTGAGTCGGGTGTAGTCATAGCGCAGGCCCGGCAGGAAGGTCCATTGGTTCCAGCTGATCTGGTCCTGGGCGAACAGGCTGTAGCTGTCGAGGGTCGGGTCCGGGAAATCGCTGGACTTGACCAGGCGGTCGGCCGGGCTGTCGGCGCCCACGGCGGTACAGCCACGACCCACGGCCAGGCAGGTGCCGGAGCCACTGCGCGAGCCGGTGACTTTCTGTTGCTTGAGCGTGGTGCCATAGGTCAACAGGTGATCGGTTGTACCGATATCGAAGGCCTTGTCGGCCTGGGCATCGAAGACCCACTGCTGCTCTTCATAGACCGTATCGCGGCTGCGCAGGACGTTACGGGTAAAGGGAAAGTAGTTTTCCACGGTGCTCTGGTCGGTTTTCGCGATCTGGTAGTTCAGGCTCAGCTTGATGTGATCGGCCACGACGCTGTCCAGGCCGAAGCTGTTCTCGAGGCCGAAGCGTTCGCGACTGATGGTGTCGTTGCCGGTGCGCGAACGGTACATGCCCAGCGGCTGGCCGGCGTTGAACGGGCCGCCGACGGCGCTGCGCTGGTTGGTATCGACATCGTCCTTGTAGCGTTCGTAGGTCAGGTCCAGGCGCGAGTCGTCATTGTAGTTCCAGCCCAGTTTGGCCAGCACGTTGGTGGCACGGGCTTTCTCCGGGTTCGCCGCGGTGCGGCTCAGGCCGTTGCCGCCGGTATCGCCATAGGACTCGGTCTCACGCCCGTTGCGCTGGCTCAGGTGCAGCAAGGCGTCGAAATCGCCGCTGCGTCCGGCGACGGTGCCGGAGGTCAGCCAGCTGTCATCGGCGGAACTGTAGCCGCTCTTCAGACGGGCGCCGACGTCCTGGCCTGGCTTGATGATGTCGTCCGGGTCGAGGGTGTAGTAGCTCACGGCGCCGCCGATGGCGTTGC
>JARLGS010000111.1 GCA_031292695.1 Mycobacterium sp.
AGGGCGTGGAAATCGTCGGGTGAGCGGGTCACCGACTCGGGCACCACCACCAGCCGCCCCCCATGCAACAGGGCTCCCCAGATCTCCCAGACCGAGAAGTCGAAGGCATAGGAGTGAAACTGCGTCCACACCTGTCCCGGAGCAAGGTCCAGCCCGGCATCGAGTGACTCGAACAGCTGAACCACGTTGTACTGCGTGACCGCAACACCTTTGGGGACGCCGGTGGTGCCGGAGGTGTAGATGATGTGCGCCAGGTCATCGGGGGCCGGCCCAGGCGGCGGGGTGCTCGGCTGGGCCGCCGATGCAGGGTCGGTCACAGCTACGACCCGAATACCGAATCCGTCGAATCGGTCGGCCAGCGCACTGGTGGTGACCGCGACGATCGGTGCGGCGTCGCCGAGCATGAACTCGATCCGCGTCGCCGGCAGCGCAGGGTCGAACGGCAGATAGGCGGCACCGGATTTCAGCGCCGCGAGGATCGCCACGATGGCCTCGGCGGAGCGCGAGAACAGCAGCCCCACAACCTGCCCGGGACCCGCACCGTGACCCACGAGCAGATTCGCCAGCCGGTTCGACGCCTCGTCCAGTTCCCGATACGTCATGGAGCGGTCTTCGCAGACCAGCGCCACTGCCTCCGGTGTACGGGCCACTTGCGCGGCGAACAGCTCGGGCACCGTTGCACCGGCCGCCGGTTCACTCAGCACCGAGCGGTTACCCCAGCGCTCCAGCCGGGCGTGCTCGACCTCGTCGAGCAGATCTACCGAGGACAGCCGCTGCTCGGGAGCTATCGTGAGCGCCACCACGATTCGCTGCAACCGACCGACGAGTGCGGCCACGCTGTCCGGGTCGAAGATGTCGGTGCGGAACTCCACCATCACGTCGAGTCCGTCGGGTTCCCCAGCTCCGTCCCAGCGCTCGCCCAGCGAGAACGCCAGATCCATCCGGGCCGTCTGGGTGTCCACGGGCAACGGTGTCACCTGCAGGTCACCCAGCGCCAAGCCCGCCGCGTCACCGGTCTGCCAGGAGAAGTTCTGCCAGCCCAACAGCACCTGGACCACCGGATGATGGGTCAGGCTACGGGCCGGGTTGAGCCGCTCGACCAGCATCTCGAACGGCACATCTTGATGCTCGTAAGCGGCCAGGCTGCGCCGGCGCACCTGGGCGAGCACTTCGGCGAAGGACGGGTCACCGCCCGGGTGCTCGCCCAAGTCGACGCGCAGTACCAGGGTGTTGACGAAGAAGCCGACCAGGTCGTCCAATGCAGCGTCGCGACGTCCCGCGATCGGAAAGCCCACCGCCACATCAGAAGTCGAGCTGATCCGCGACAGCAGCGCCAGCAGCGCCGCCTGCAGCACCATGAAGCTGGTGGCATTGTGCTCACGCGCCACTCGGCGGATCTGCTGCTGCAGGTCGGCGGACCACTGCAGGTGGACGCGGGCGCCTCGGTGATCGGCCACCGGTGGATACGGCCGGTCGGTGGGCAGGTCGAGGCGCTCGGGCAAGCCGGCCAGGGCCTCCTGCCAATAGTCGAGTTGGGCTGCGATCGGCCCGTCACTGGCGTCCAACTCACCGAATTGGGTTCGCTGCCAAAGGGTGTAGTCGACGTACTGCACCGGCAGCGGAGCCCAGCCGGGAGCCTGCCCCACGCATCTGCTGGCGTAGGCCAGGCCGAGATCGCGCACCAGTGGCGTGATCGACGAGCCGTCCGCGGCGATGTGGTGCACCACCACCACCAGCACGTGATTGTCATCGGTGACCCGGAACAGCTTGGCGTGGAACGGAATCTGAGTCGACAGGTCGAAGGCATGGCGAGATGCCTCGCCCACCGCGTCGTCCACACGGTTCGCCGGCCAGCCGCCGGCGTCGATGGTCTCCCATCCGATATCAGCCTGGTCGGCGGGAACGATCACCTGCTCGGGTGTGCCCCCCGGCGCGACGAACAGAGTGCGCAGGCTTTCGTGGCGGGCCACCACATCGGCCAGCGCGGCCCCGAGCGCATCGGCGTCGAGCCGGCCCCGCAGCCGCAGCGCTACTGCCAGGTTGTAGATCGCCGACGGTCCCTGCAGCTGATCGAAGAACCACAACCGGTTCTGCGCGAACGACAACGGCACCACCGCCGGCCGCTCCCCCGGCACCAGCGGTGCCAGCCGGCCCGCGTCGCCGCCGATGCAGGGCGCCAGCTGCGCGACGGTAGGTGCTTCGAACACTGCGCGCACCGAAAGGTCCACGCCCAGGCTTGAATTGACGGTGCTGATCAGACGCATCGCCGACAGCGAATCGCCGCCGAGGTCGAAGAACGAGTCATCGACGCCGACCCGCTGGGCGCCCAGCACCTGCGCGTAGATGTCGGCCAGAATCTCTTCCACTGCGCCGGCCGGAGCGCGGTAGCCGTCGGCGTCGGAGTACTCGGGCGCGGGCAGCGCCTTGCGGTCGAGCTTGCCCGAGGAGGTCAGCGGCATCTCGTCCAGCACCACGATGTGCGGCGGGACCATGTAGTCGGGTAGCCATGCGCTCAGCCGCTGGCGCACCGCGCTGATCTTGGTGCTGCTGTGCGGTTCGTTCGCGTGCACACCGGTGTGCGCAATCGGCAAGTAGACGTCCGTCAGCACTGACTCTTCGGCGGCCGGCGCGATGAAGACGGCATCGACGGTGCCGCGCACCGCACCCCAGGTGACGGCCACCTGATAGCCGACGGCCGCCCCGAGACGGTGTAGTTCTTCTGTTGTGGTCTCCGGTATTTCGGTTTCGGGGGCCGGCTCGCCGGCCAGCGAACGTTCCAGCCCGACGTCGGTGCTCACGCCGGCGCGGACGATATCGGCGATCCGGACGGCTTCGGGCCGTTCGGCTGCGAGGCGGCGCCGCAGCCCCGCCACGTCCCCGCACTCGCACCAGGACCACGTGGGGACGTGGGCCACGGAGCGCGCCCCGGTGGGCGTCTTGTGGATGGTGACGTCATAGCGGTAACGGTTGAGTTCGTTGTCGGCGCTGCCGCGCTTGACCCTGATGTCGAGCCCGATTGCCGCTGCCCGGCGGTCGGCCCAGCTGGTGAAAAACTCCGGCGCCAACAGCAGTTCGGCCTCGCCCAGGACGGCGTGCTCGACGCGCTGGCGGATCACCGCGGCATCTGTGCTGCCGGTATCGGTGCGGCCCAGCACGATCGCGGTCTGGAATGCACTCTGCAGGCTGTGATTGCGGACGTCGCCGATGAACAGCGCGCCGCCGGGGGCCAGCAGTTCCACCGCGTTGTCGATGACCTCGGTGAGGTACGCCGCATTGGGGAAGTACTGGACCACCGAGTTCACAATGATGGTGTCGAAGTGCCCCCGCGGCAGGCCGTCGGTGATGTGGGCCGGCCGGGCCATCAGCTGGACCCGGTCGCGCCACGGAATCTGCAACTGCTGCAACGAGTCTGCCAGCTTGTCCACGGCTGCCGAAGACACGTCGGTGGCCACGTACTGCGTGCAGTGCGGCGTAATCTGGGACAGGATCAACCCGGACCCGGCGCCGATCTCCAGGACCCGCCGGGGCCGCAGCGCCAGGATGCGGTCGACTGTCGCCCCCCGCCACTGCCGCATCTCCGCCAGCGGAATCGGCTCACCGGTGTAGCTGCTGGTCCAGCCCCGGAAATCCGAACCGAACTCGGGTGCTTCGCCTTCGGAATCTGCTGCGGCGTACAGCTCGTCGTAGATGTCCTGCCACTCACCGACGATCTCCGCGTCGTGCTCGGTGTCGCGCTTGCCGTCGGTCGCGTGTTCGAAGGTGAGATAGCCGACCAGTTGTGAGCCGGCGGTGCCGTGGTGCACCGTGGCAGCGGCCTGACTGACCTGCGGGCAGGCCAGCAGTGCACTCTCGATCTCGCCCAGCTCGATCCGCTGTCCGCGCAACTTGATCTGGGTGTCGACGCGGCCCAGGTAGTCCAGCGTGCCGTCCGTATTCCATCGCGCCAGGTCGCCGGTGCGGTACATGCGCGCGCCGGAGTCCTCCAGTGCGCCATGCGGATTGGGCACAAACCGTTCGGCCGTCAGGGTCGCGCGACCCACGTAGCCGAGCGCCACTGCCGGTCCGGCCAGGTAGAGCTCACCGCTCACCCCGGCCGGCACCGGATTCAGCTGGGCGTCCAGCACCAGGGTCCGCATACCGGGGATCGGGGTGCCGATGTTCACTGGCGCAGTGGGCAACAGCGGTGCGCCCGTGGCCCAGATGGTGGCCTCGCTGGGGCCGTAGGCGTTGAACATCTGCCGGTCCTGCGCCCAGGCGTGCACCAGTTCATCCGGGCAGGCCTCACCGCCGGTGATCAACGTGTTCAGTCCGTCGAGGCGGGTCCGGTCCAGGGACGCCACCACGGTCGGGGTGAGCAATGTCGCGCTCACCCGCTGCCGCTGCATCAACGTCGTCAGCGACTCTCCGGCGTACACGTCCCGGGGTGCGACCACCAATGCGGCCGCCGAACCGGTCGCCATCAGCACCTCGAACAGGGATGCGTCGAAGGTCGGCGCGGCCACCATCAGGACCCGCGCGGCGGAGGTCAGCCCGTAGGTGTTGCATTGTGCCGCAGCTGCTCCCAGCAGTCCGGCGTGGCTGACCGCGACACCCTTGGGTTCGCCGGTGGACCCCGACGTGAAGATGACGTAGGCGGTGTTGTCGACCGCCAGCACGGCGCAACGGTCAGCATCGGTGATCGGGTCACCGAGGTAGCCGGACAGGTCCACACCATCGACGCGAATCACCGGACGGGACCCGGCTCCGGCAATGGCGTCGGTGCCACAGGTCAGCACACACGTCGCGGTCACCGAATCCAGCACCGTGGCAATGCGTTCCACGGGGTGCGTCCGGTCCACCGGCACGTAGACGCCGCCGGCCTTGAGCACCGCCCACCACGCCACGACCAATTCGGCGCACCGGTCCATGGCCACGCCCACCGCGCGCTCCGGACCCACACCGGTGTCGATCAACAGGCGCGCCAGCCGATTCGACGATTCGTCAAGTTCCCGATACGACCAGCTGCGCACACCGTCGACGACGGCCACCGCATCCGGGTCGGCCGCCACCGCAGCGGCCAACAGCTCCGGCCCCAGTCCGATCGGCGCTTTTACCCCGGTACCGGACCAACGCTGCAACTCGGCTTGTTCATCGGCGTCAAGCAGACTGATGGACAACAGCTTCCGCGTCGGATCGGCAGTCATCGCCAGCAGCAGCCGGCGCAGCCGTCCGATCAGCGCCTCGATACCGGCCGCGGTGAAGATCTCGGTGTCGTATTCGATGTGCAGTCCGAGTTCGTCGCCCGGGAAGGCCTCCACAGTCAACGGGTAGTGGTTGAATTCGCGGTTCGCGATGGACGTAATGGTGAGGTCGTCGCCGTCTTCAGCGCCCACCGACATACCCGCTTCGACCGGATAGTTCTCATATACGAACAGCGTGTCGAAGAGCTGGTCGTGGCCCGCGACGCGGTGAATCTCGTTGAGCGCCAGGTGCTGGTGGTCAAGTGTGTCGTTGTGCGCCGACTGCAGCTGGTCGAGCAGGTCGGTGACGGCGGTGGCCGCGGTGATGGTGGCCCGCACCGGCACGGTGTTGATCAGCAGGCCGACCATCGACTCGGTGTCCGCCATCTCGAGCTGACCCAGTCGGGACCGCGCGGTACCGAACGCCACGTCGTGCTTGCCGGTCAGCGAGGTCAGCAGCACCGCCCAGGCACCCTGCAGCACCGTGCTGACCGTGGTCTGGCACGAGCGCGCCAACTCGCCGAGCGCCTGCGTGGTCTGCTCGGGCACCTCGAACGACGCGAAGCCCCGTCGCCCGCGTCCCAGTCGATCCTGCAGCCGGTCTTGCGAGCCGACCAGCGTCGGGGTGTCGAAGCCGGCCAGCACCTCACGCCAGGCCGCGCGAGCAGTGTCGAGGTCCCGGTCAGCCAGCCACGTGATGAACTTCCGGTACGACGCGGCCGGCGGCAGCCGGTGCCCGGCGTAGTCGGTGAAGATTTCGCGCAGCAGGATCGGCAGCGACCAGCCGTCCAGCACGATGTGGTGGTTGGTCAGCACGAACCGGTGCCGGTCTTCGGCAATCCGGATCAGCACGGCACGGAAGGCCGGCCGGGCAGCGAGGTCACAGACCGCCGCGCGTTCGGCAGCGCAGAGCCGCTCGATCTCTTCTTCGCCGAGCCTGCCTGCGGCATCGAAATCGATGAAACGCCAGGCGATTGCCGGGTCGGCGAGGATGACCTGCACTGGCTCGTCGAACTGCTGGCAGAACTGTGCCGCCAGGTGCGGGTGGCGGTTCACCGCATGCTGCACCGCGTCCCGCAGCCGCTGCGGGTCGAGCGTGCCGGTGAGCGTGAAATCCAGCTGCACCGAGTACATTTCGGCGGCCGCGTCGGCGCGCTCGGGCGCGGTGCTGGTGTGGAAGAGCAGGCCCTGTTGCAGCGGGGTCAGCGGCAGGATGTCAGCGACCGGGTACTGCCGCTGCAGTTGGTCGATCTGCTCCTGGCCCAGGCGGGCCGGCGCGATATCGGATGGCGTCAGCCCGCCGCCACCGGAGCGGACATGCGCGCAGATGCCGGTCAGCGCTTCAAACCACAACCGGCTCAACCGGTTCAGCTGAGCGTCGTCGAGCACCGAGGTCGCCCAGGTCCAGTCAGCCTGCAGCTGCGGGCCGGCGTCGGTGTCGACCGCGCCGGCGTTGAGTTCCACGGTGTGAAACAGCGACAGCGGCGCAGCCGCACTCGCCAACGACAACCCGTCGGCACCGAGCCGCCACAACTCCTCGACACCGGGAATCGCCGGGAAGCTCAGGCGCCCAAGGTAGTTGAACCCGATCGTCGGATCGGCACCGGCCAGATCGACATCATGGTTCAGGTACCGCAACAACCCGTAGCTCAGACTGTCGGGCAACGCGCGCAATTGCTCCTTGGCGTCCTTGATGACCGCGCCCAGCGCAGCCTCACCGGCGACCACTTGCGCCCAGGACAGCGCGCCCGGCGTCAGTACCACCGGGTGCTTGGCGGTGAACCATCCGACCGTGCGCGACAGGTCGACGTCAGCGGCGAGGTCCTCGTCACGGCCATGGCCCTCGACATCCATGCTCACCGGAATTCCTGTGCCGCCAAGGAATTCGGTAATCGCCAGGGCAAATCCGATCAGCAGAATGTCCTGAACTCCGGCATGGAACGCCGCCGGAACCTCACCGAGCAACGCCCGGGTGTGTTCGGCGTCCAGGGTCACCGACAGCCGGCCCGCGGTGGCATAGCTGTCCGCACCCTCGGCGGTGTCGGGACGCACCGCAGGCAGTGTGGCCGGTGCCGCTGCCACGCGCTTCCAGGCCGCGGCCTGGGCCACGATGTCCGGGCGTTGCGCGGCCTCGGTGAGCAGCGTCGCCCAGCGCTGGAACGACGTACCCGTGGTGGCCAGCTCCACGGGCTGCCCGGCTCGGTGCTGCGCCCAAGCGATATTGAGGTCTTCCAACAGGATTCGCCACGACACCCCGTCCACCGCCAGGTGATGAACAATCAACACCAGCTGGGTGTCGGCAGTAACCCACACCGCACTGATCATCACGCCGGCGGCCGGGTTCAGCCGTCCTCGCGCGGCCGCCACCACGTCGTCCGACAACTGATCGACGGTGACCAGGCACTCATGGGCGTCGACCGCGTCCGCGGCGGGCACCTGCAGCGACCACTCCCCATCGTCGAGGGTGGCGCGCAGCCGCCACATCGCGTGCCGATTCATCAAGGCCTGCAATAATATCGCCGCATCGGCCGCGGTGGCTCCGGCCGGCGCCTGCAATACCAAGGTCTGATTGAACTGGTCGACGGGACCGGCAACGCCTGCGAACCAGTCGATGATCGGTGTGGACAGCAGCGCCCCGATGCCCTCGTCGACCACGATGTCCACGTCGGCGGTTGTGCCCACCACCTGAGCCAGCCGAGCCACCGTCTGTTCGACGAACACGTCCCGCGGCCGGCAGGTCAGCCCCGCCGCTCGCGCCCGCGCCGCCACCTGCATTGCCAGAATGCTGTCGCCGCCGAGCTCGAAGAACGAGTCATCAGCACCGACCCGGTCCAGCCCGAGCACCTCGGCGTAGATGCCGGCCAGCGTCTGCTCGACGGCGCCGGCGGGCGCGCGGTATTCGTCGGCGGTGTATTCCGGGGCCGGCAGGGCTCGGGTGTCGAGCTTGCCGCTGGTGGTCAGCGGCAGTTCCGGCAGCAGCAGCACAGCCACGGGGACCATGTATGCGGGCAGCCGGTCCGCCACCGCGGCCCTGGCCTCAGCCGGTTCGACGGTGCCGGTGACGTAACCGACCAGCCGCTTGTCGCCGGGCCGGTCCTCGCGGACCATCACAGCGGCCTGCGTCACCCCGTCGAGGGCGGCCAAAGCGGCTTGTATTTCACCCAATTCGATGCGGTAACCACGAATCTTGACCTGCGCGTCGGCACGCCCGACGTAGCGCAGTTGCCCATCGGCGCCCCAGTACACCAGGTCCCCGGTGCGGTACATCCGCTCTCCCGGCGCTCCGAACGGGCACGCTATGAAGCGCGATGCGGTCAGTCCGGTGCGGTGCAGGTACCCCAGGCCCACGCCGGCGCCGGCCACATACAGCTCGCCGACCACCCCCGGCTGGACCGGCCGCAGCCAGCCATCCAGCACGAACAGTGCCACGCCACCAGCCGGTGTCCCGATTGGCGCGGCGCCGTCGCCGGCGGTCAGCGGGTCACTGATCGCCACATAGATCGTCGTCTCCGTCGGGCCGTAGGCGTTGACCATCACGCGGTCCGGTGCCCACCGGTCGACCACCTCGGCCGGGCACGCCTCTCCGCCCATCACCAGCGCCACCGATTCCAGCCCAGCGGGGTCCAACACGCCTATGGCAGAAGGGGTTTGCGTGAGCACATTGACCTGCTCGGCGGCCAGCAGATCGTGAAACAGCTCCGGTTCTCCGGAGACCGATTCGGGTACCACGACCAGTCGGCCACCCCGCAACAGCGCAGAGAAGATCTCCCACACTGAGAAGTCGAAGGCATAGGAATGCCAGTGCGACCACACCTGCTCCGACGGCAGGCCACCATGCTGCGCTGCGATCAACTGCGTGAGGTTGTGGTGTGAAATGGCCACGCCCTTGGGCGTTCCGGTGGTGCCCGAGGTGTAGATGACGTAAGCGACGTCGTCGGGATGCGGCCCGGTCAGCTCGGTCCCATCGGGATCGTCGACGCCGGAATAGTCGAGATCGACGCCGCCGATGCGGATTCCGCCGAATCCGTCCAGCCCGTCAGCCGGCCCGGTGGTGGTGGCGGTGACGGTGGCGTACGGCACGGCGTCGGTCAGCATGAATTCGATGCGGCCCGACGGCAGTGCCGGATCGATGGGCAGGTAGCCCGCGCCGGTCTTGAGCACCGCCAGGATCGCCACGATGGCCTCGGCGGACCGCGGCAACATCACCGCCACCCGGTGTCCCGGCCCGACACCGCGGTCGGCCAGCAGCCGGGCGAACCGGCTCGATGCCTGGTCCAGTTCCCGGTAGGTCAGCGTCCGGCCGTCGCCGCTGAGCGCCACCGCTTCGGGGGTGCGTTCCGCCTGTGCACCGAACATCGCCGGAATCGAAACCGGCTCGGCCGCTTCGGCCGTCAGCGCGGACCAATGTCCGAGCTCCGCCAGCCGGTCATGTTCGGGCGCACCGAACAGTTCCAGTGCCGACAGCCGACGGGCTGGATCAGCGGTCATCGCCGCCAGCACGCGCTCCAGCTGTGCCGCCAGCTCCACGACGTCGAACTGGCGGGTGCCGAAAGTGCTGACGAACAAGTCGTCGCCGGTACCCGAAAACGCCAGTCCGGAGCCACGTCCGAGGCCGGAGAGCAACTGCGCCGACGCGGTGGCCTCGCCGAGGGGCACGGTGAATCCCGACGGCAGGAAGTCCACGACCACCCGGCCGGCCACCGGACCGTGGATCTTCCGTTCCAGCGCCTGCACCGGAAATCGCTGATGCTGCACCGCTTCTCGGGTGCGCTGGTGCACATGCGCGCAGAAGTCGGCGACCGTGACTTCCGGAGAAAGCTGCAGCACCAAGGGCACCACCCCGGCGATCATGCCGGGCAGCGTTTTCGCGACCGGCAGCACGCGCCGGGTGACCGGGAGGTCGAGCACCACCTCGTGGTCCTCCGCCGACCGGCCCCGAATGATCAGCGCACACGCCGCGATGAGCACCGTCGATCGGCGCACATTCCAGGCCTGGCACAACTGCTCGACCTGGAGCATGACCGCGGGGTCGAGTTGGATCGCGTCCGACGAACGGTCGTCGGCACCCGCGTCGCCGGGCCCATGCCAGTCGAGTCCGGCCTCCGCCGGCAGATTCGCCGTCCAGTACGCCTCGTCATCGGCATAGGACTCCGACGATTCGTAGGTCGATTCGCAATCGAGCAGATCCTGCAGCGAACCGAAGTAGGGCGGCCGAATTGACTGTCCGGCAACGACTTCCGAGTAGACGGCGGCGATTCGCTGGCAGACGAGCGCCAGTCCGATGCCGTCGGCGACGATGTGGTGGCAGCACACGAAGAAGTAGGACTCTTCCGGCCCCGCCGGGAAGTATGCGAATCGCAGCAGCGGGCCGTCGAGCGGCATCGGCGTGCGCTGGATCGTCGAAGCCAACTCGCGGGCTTCGGCCGCCGGCTGGTCCGCGTGCGTCAGATCGACAACTGCCACCTCGATATCCGAGACATCGAGCAGGCGTTGGCGCACCTGACCTTCGGACTCGAAGAAGGTCGCCAAAACGGGTTCGGATTCGCCGACGACCCGACGGACCGATTGCTCGAACAGAGCGAGATCAACCGGTCCCTCGATGTCGACGAACACGCCCAGCTGCCACTCCGCTGCCGAGTGGCCAGTTTCCTGGGCGAGCCAAATATCAAGTTGTCCGCGCGTGACCGGCAATGCCGAATCGCCGAGTTCCATTCCGACCCCGAATTACGACCGTGAACAGTTTCAGGCTTGCTGACTCTCGGCCAATCTGTCGCGGAGAGTCTTAGGCCGGATGTCGGTCCACTCCCGCTCGATGTAGTCGAGGCACGCGGCGCGATCCGCTTCGCCGAAGACGACCCGCCAACCCGCCGGAACATCGGCGAAGACGGGCCACAGACTGTGCTGCTCTTCGCCGTTTACCAGCACGAAGAAGCTGCCGTTGTCGTCATCGAACGGGTTGGTGCTCACGGTGCTCCCAAAAGAATTGACGCTCAAGATAATTCAGCGCTCCCGATTTTGGGCCGCCCGTTGGCGAATGCTACCTGGCCGCTCCGGCGTCGCATGTAGGTGTTTGCCCAATCCCGCAATGCGCCCCACATAGCCGACACATAGCGAAATCTTCGAGGCCGTAACGACTTTCACCGCCATATTTGCCGAATCCTGTTGCCAGTTCGGACTTCGCTGGGTGATACGGCCGATCGCCGATTTCCATGGTTAGCTGTTTCAAGGTACTGGCGCCGTCGATGATGCGCCGCCCGAACAGCGGCATTCGACTGACGCGCGGCCAAACCGGGAACACCGTTTCGGCGCGGACGACCGAACCGAGAACTAGACCATCGCGCGGCGGCCGGCCAGTGCTCGGCCGAGCGTCAGTTCGTCGGCGAATTCCAGGTCGCCGCCCATCGGCAGACCCGACGCGATCCGGGTCACGGCCAGCCCCGGGATGTCCCGCAGCATCCGCACCAGATAGGTGGCCGTCGCCTCGCCCTCGGTGTTGGGGTCGGTCGCGATGATCACCTCGGCGATGTCCACGCCGTCAACCCGCTGACCAATCCTGTTGAGCAGCTCGCGAATTCGCAATTGTTCCGGGCCAACGCCGGACAGCGGATCCAGCGCCCCACCCAAAACGTGGTAGCGCCCACGAAATTCGCGGGTGCGCTCCACCGCCTGGACATCCTTGGGCTCTTCGACCACACACACCAGCGAGCCGTCCCGCCGCGGGTCGCTGCAGATTCGGCACCGATCCTCGTCGGACACGTTGCCGCACACCGCACAGAACTTGACGCCGTCGCGCACCCGGTTGAGCACCGCGGTCAGCCGGTCGATGTCCGGCGGCTCCACCGACAACAGGTGGAACGCGATGCGCTGGGCGCTCTTGGGACCGATGCCGGGCAGCTTGCCGAGCTCGTCTATCAGGTCCTGGACGGGTCCTTCGAACACATCAGAACCCGGGCAGACCCATACCCGGCATGCCGCCGGCCAGCGGACCCAGCCGCTGCTGCGCCATCCGCGTCACCTGCACGGAGGCATCGCCCAGAGCACCGACGACCAGGTCCTGCAGCGTCTCGATATCCTCGGGGTCGACGACCTTCGGGTCGATGGTGAGCGCGGTGATCTCGCCGCTGCCCCTCATTGTGACCTTGACCAGACCGCCACCAGCCTGGCCCACCACCTCGGAGCTGGACAGTGCCTCCTGGGCAGCCATCAACTGCTGCTGCATCTGCTGCGCCTGAGCGAGCAGCGCGGACATATCGGGCTGGCCACCGGGTTGCATGAGGGTCCCCTCAGGTCTCGACGAATATCGGATTTGCGCGCCAGCCTAGTCGCCCGGTGCACTACCGGGCGACCACCTGGCCATGGCGCGCCGACCGGCCCGAAGCTCAGCCTTCGTGCCACATCCGAAGGCTCAGCCTTCGACGGTCTTCTTCAGGTTCGCCAACACCTCATCCTGAATCTTGCGCAGGCCCAGCGGCGCGAACGTCTTCTCGAAGAAGCCGCCGATACCGCCGGCGCCCTGCCATGCGGTCTTGACGGTGACGGTCGAGCCGGTCCCGGCCGGGGCGACGGTCCAGGTGGTCACCATCGACGAGTTGGCATCCTTCTCGATGACGCTGTGGCCGGCGACGTCGACGGTGGCCTTGACGTCACGCGAACGCTTCTTGGTGGCCTGCAGCTTCCAGGTGGCGACGGTGCCGGCGCCCTGCCCACCCTCGAGCACCTGGTACCCGCTGTAGTTCGACGAGAGGATCTTCGGACGCACCGTCTGGTAGTCGGCGACTGCCGTCAGGACCGCTTCCGGCGCGGCCTCGATCAACACGGTGCTGGCTGCACTGACCTGTCCCATGAGGCAATACTCCTGTTCGTATGGCGTTGGAAGCGGACCCTTTCAGCGGGTCTCGCCCATTTCGGTGCGGTCGCGAGGACCGCCGTCTCGGACTAGCGTATAGGTGTGACAGCAGTCACGACCGATGTGCAGGCTGCCCACACCTCGGCGGTGGGCAGCCTTCTAGAGAGCTACCGAGACATCCCCCGGGGCGCCACGGTGCGGCTGGCCAAGCCCACGTCGAATCTGTTCCGCCCCCGCGCCCGCGCCAAAACCAAAGGCCTGGA
>JARLGS010000973.1 GCA_031292695.1 Mycobacterium sp.
CCGCTGCGGCCGACACGCCCGCGGCGCCGCGAAGGGGCCGGCACTATCGGGATGATGACGACGAGGTTGAGGGTGAGGGTGAGGGTGAGGACCCCGGCGTCTACGGGATGCATTCGATGCGGTTCAACTGAGAGTTCTGGTGCCGGTTGGCGATACCGGTGGATGGGCTCCCCGGTCGCTGTCATTCCCCCGGGCATTGCGTTCAGCGGCGGCCGACCCGTCGAACAACCCGACGAATCAGCAGATAACGACCAAGCCGCACAACACCGATTCGCGGGGATTTTGCTGACGCATCACTGACGGTTGTTGCGGAGTGGGGCCGTTCGCTGGTGGCGGCGACGGGCTTTTGACCCTATGACATCGCCCGCCACCTGGGGGACGCTCGTGGAATCTGGTGCAACTCGAAAGGGAAGTACTCATGTCCGATGTAATTGCCCCCGCTGTCTCCGATTTCGACGGTGATTTGCGGCCCGTTGCGCGCGCCACCGAACCGCTGCCGCGCCGGGGCGAAGTCGCTGGTAGACAATCAGCCCACGTACAACAACCGCAGCTTCAATTCGCCCGATGGGGCGCCGCCACGCTCATGGCCGGCGTTGTGATAGTCGCGGCAGGTGCGCCAGCGATAAATTACTTCGTCCCGCATTACAACTCTCCGCTGGAGGCTGGCGCGGCGGTTATAGCGGTCGTCACCTTCTTGGGCGTCTGGCTTCTGCAGCGCCACGTCGGGGCGGGCCGTTATGACAGGAACTCGATGCGCGACGGCATTGCGGCCGCATTCGTTGTCACCTATCTCGTCATCGTCAGCTGGGCGGCGTTCATGAGGGGCGAGCAGGCCGTCACCCCCTTGGCCCAAGCTGTGATCCCCAACTTCACTGTGTTAGTCGGTGTCGTCGTTGGCGGTTACTTCGGTGCAGACGCCGTGAAACAGGTCAGCCTGATAAACGCACGGCGTCGCGAACAGGGCAGCGACGTCGGCTCCGATTAACTCATCAGCCTGATCTCTCGGTGGGGATCAGGACAGTTTTTACCGAAAATGGTTGGCCGTCATGCAGTTACGACGACTGCAAAGCCAACCCCATACCGGGCACCAATATCTGCATTTCCCTGCAGTGCGGCATCCCGAACATCATCATGTAAGGCATTCGCCGCCGTCGTCGGGATCAGCGGAACAGCACAGCCGGGTTCAGGTATCCGGTCGGGTCGAAAGCGGCTTTGACTGTGCGCATGGCGGCGATGTCGGCGTCCGTGCGCGACATTGCCAGGTAGTCCCGCTTGCGGGTACCCACCCCATGCTCGGAGCTGACGTTGCCGCCGCAATCGGCGATCAGCGCCATCATCGCGCCGTACAACGTGCGTTCGGCTTCGTCAGAGACGTTGCAGCGCACCAGGTTCAGATGCAGATTGCCCTCGCCGATGTGGCCGAACAGCACCGGGATGGCCTCGGGTGCATGTTCGGCGGTGATGGCGGCAGCCCGCTGCGTGAACTGAGATAGTGACGAAAGTGGCAGTGAGACATCGAATTTGAGGGGCGGACCGTACCAGCCCAGAACCTCGCCAATGGATTCGCGGACCTGCCACAACCGCTGCTGGGCACTGAGATCGACGCCGACCGCGGGCTCGCCGCTCGTCTCGGCGCCGGCCAACAGCCCGGCCAGCATTTCGGTCTGGTCGGTGTCGCCGGCCATTTCGATCAGCAGCTGCCAGTCTCCGCCGACCGGTGCGTGCACGCCGAGGTGTTCGGCGGTCAGGGCACTGGCCCTCGCGTCGATCAGCTCCAGTGCGGCGATGTCGTCGGCATCCCGGAACTGGCGCCCGACGGCGATCAGGGCAGCCAGATCGTCGAACCCGGCGACCGCAGTCACCCGGTGCCGGGGAGCTGCGTGCAGGCGCAGGTCCAGCCCGGTGATGACCCCGAGTGTGCCCTCGGCGCCGACGAACAACGAGGTCAGGTCGTAGCCGGTGTTGTCACTGCGCACGTGACTGTGCCGGTGCAGCACCGTGCCGTCCGGCAATGCCACGTCCAGACCGACGACCTGTTCGCGCATGTTGCCGTAGCGGACCGTGCGCAGCCCGCCCGCGTTGGTGGACGCCATGCCGCCGACGGTCGCCGAATCGCGGGCCGCCAGATCGACCCCGAACACCAGTCCCGCAGCCGACGCGGCGTGCTGCACTGCGGCGCAGGTGGCGCCGGCGCCAACCAGGACCCGGCGTTCCACGGAGTCGAGCACGCCGATCGTCGACAACCGTTCGGTGGACAGCAGCACGTCGTCGTGTTCGGGCACGGTGCCCGCCACCAGCGAGGTCCGTCCACCCTGCACGGTGACGCAGACGCCGGCGGCGCGGCACACGCGAAGCACCGCGGCGACCTCGTCGGCAGTGCCGGGGCGGACCAGAGCCTGGGCCTGCCCGCGGTAGCGGCCGGTGTGGTCGACGACGCGCCCGGCCAGCACATCGGGGTCGGCGCTGGCGTACCGCGCGCCGACGACCGCGGCCAGTTGCGACAGGAGCGTTTCCGTCATCGCTAGTTACGTACCATGTGCGGCGCTTGGGGCGGTCAGCCTCAGGAACGCGCCGAGCTCGATCAACCCGTCCGGGGTGGACGGCAGGTAGTCGGTCAGCTGGGCCGAACGCACCACATACGCGGCGTATTTCGCCCGGCTCACCGCGACGTTCAGCCGATTGCGGTTCAGCAGGAACCCGATGCCGCGCGGCACTTCGTCGATCGAAGACGCCGTCATCGAGATGAACACCACCGGCGCCTGCCGGCCCTGGAACTTGTCCACCGTACCGACCTGAACGTCGTCATAGCCTGCCGCGGCCAACCGCGCGCGCAGCAGCTCCACCTGGGCGTTGTACGGGGCCACCACCAGAACATGTTCGGGACCAAGGGGATTGGTGCCGTCTTCGTCGGTCCAGTCCCGGCCCAGCAAGTCGCCGATGGCGGCGATGATCGCTGCGGCTTCCTCGGGACTGTCGGTCGCATTGCCCTCGTGCCGCACCGTCACCTCATGTACGCCCGGCGCGATGCCGTCCAATCGGCGTGCGGCACTGACGCTTTCGGCGGCCCGCAACCGGTTGTCGTACGACAGTGCCGACACCGGCGCGCACACCGCCGGGTGCATCCGGTACGACAAGTCCAGAAAATAGCCACGCTCGGTGGGCAGGGTGTGCCGGCCCTCCACCAGCCAGCTCAGTGCCGACTCGTCCACCGGCTCCGGGTGCGTGCCCTGGCTGACCTGCGGCAGCTGCTGCGGATCGCCGAGCAGCAGCAGATTCGCGGCTGCCGGTGACACAGCGATGGTGTTGGCGAGACTGAACTGGCCGGCCTCCTCAACCACCAGCAGATCCAGGCTCGACCGCGGCACCCGAGTCTCGTTGGCGAAATCCCAAGCGGTGCCGCCGATCACGCAGCCGGCCCCATGGTCCGGTCCGGCGATGAACTCCGCATACCGGTTGTCCGGCACCTCGCTGAACCCGGCGCCCTCAGGTGCCTGCTTCTTGCCCACCCTGGCCGGGTCGACCCCGGCCTTCACCACGCTGGTCAGCACGTTCTCCACCACGGCGTGCGACTGTGCCACCACGCCGATCCGCCAGTGCTGGTTGTTCACCAGTTCCGCAATGACTTTCGCGGCGGTGTACGTCTTGCCGGTGCCGGGCGGACCGTGCACCGCCAGATACGACGAGTCCAAGTCCCGTAGCGCGGCAACGATATCGGGTGCCATGGCGCCGGTGTGGGGGAGCGGACGCCCCGACATCGTCCGCGGCCGCGACCGCGACCGCAACAGGATGTCCAGCGCCGCGGTCGGCGGCAGCGCCGGCAATCCGGCCGCCACCTCAGTCGCGACAGAATCGATCGAGCTGCGCAGCGGCTTGGTGTTCACCGGGTTGCCGGGGGTCAGTGCAAACGGCAACTGCGGGAACGTCTCGCCGTCCTTGGGGGTGCGGTGCAGGATCAGCACGTCGGTGCCGTCCTCGTTGCATTCCAGCACCTTCGCGGTGCCTGCGGCACGCGCGTCCGGGTCGTCGGAAAGTCCTGTCGGAGAAGGCGGATCGTAGAGGGCGAACACCTCGGTTCCCGGCGTGATCGAGCCCGCGGCCAGTTCGCCGCGCAACCGCACCTGGCGCTGCGGCTTGCGCGCCCGGGGCGGTGTGTTCCAATCGACGACCACTTCTGGAGTTTCAGTCGCTACGAAAACATCTGTGCTGTCGGCCCATTCGTCGACCGGGTTGTTGATCCGGTCGAAATGCGCCCACCAGAAAGGCTTGTCCTCGCGCTGGTGGTAGCCGCGGGCGGCAGCCACCATGGCGATGGCCTGTTGCTCGGCGGTGCGCTGCGCGATGCCGTCGCCGGCGAACTTGGTCAGGGCGCGCTGCACTCCATCGTCGGCCACCTCGGGTTCGGTGTTGCCGCCGGTGATCGGTGCGGGACCACGCGGGGCGATACCGGCCTCGAATGCCAGGCCCAACAACCAGTTTCGCAATCGGTGGGTGGACACGCAGTCGTACCGGTTGTAGTCCTCGATCTCCTTGAGGACGCTCGCGGCTTCTTCGTCGTGTCCCTCGGCCTTGAGCTCGCAGTGGCGCGCGTACTGGGTGATCGAGTCGGTCGCCTTGGTGACCTCGCCACTGCGCAGTTCACCGCCCATGTACAACGGTTCCAGGTATTTGATGCTGTAGCTCTCGGTGCCAACCCGAATGCTCTTGCGCACCAACGGCAGCAGGTCAACGAGCACCCCACTGCGCAGCAGCTCGTCGACTTCGGCCTCGCCGATGCCGTAGCGCCCGGACAGCCGCAGCAGCGTGCTCTTCTCGTAGGCCGCGTAGTGGTAGATGTGCATGTTCGGGCACCGCTTGCGCTGCTTGCGGACCAGCGCCAGGAAGTCGATCAGTGCCTGCCGTTCGTTGGGCCGGTCATGTGCCCACAGCGGACGGAAGTCGCCGGTCGCGGTCAGCGTGCCCCACAGGTATTCCAGACCCCAATCGCGGCCGTTCTCGGTCCACAGCGGGTCGCCCTCGTAGTCGAAGAACAGGTCGCCCCGGTCGGGTTCGGGCAGACCGGTCAGCGGCTGGGGGTCGATCACCTGAAATTGGGGTTTGTCGTCAACCAGCGGTGCCACTTGCAGCCGCGCCTGCCCGGTCAGGCTCGCCAGAGCGCGGGCCGACAGCCCGGACACCGCGCCGGTGTGTTCGGCAAGTTCGTGCACGGTGCTGATGCCCGCGTCGAGCAGCCGGGCCCGCTGGCTCGTTCGCATACCCGCCACCAGCAGCAGATCGTCGCGGGCCCGCACCTCGACGGCGCAGTCGTCGCACCGGTGACAGGCGCGCAGTCCGGGCGTCTCCCAGCACACCGGCGCGCCGCCGGCCCGGTGATCGTCGAGCAGCCGCTGCAGTTCGGCCCGCCGCGGCAGGTACACCGGGAGCAGTTCGGCCACCGGATAGCTGGCCACCGTGCCATCGCCCAGAACCAGGTCGACCTCCGGCGCGACCGGTACCCCGGCCCGCTCCAGGGCATCGGCGTACGCCGCCAACTGCAGCAGCGCCTCGACCTTCACCGAGCGGGCGAGCTTGGTGTCGCGGAGCCGGTACCGGCCGTCCTCGAGGATCAGGAAGTCGGCGAAGCCCAGGAACCGGCCGTCGAACATGGCCGCCTGGTAGATCACCGGCGCCCGCCGATCGACCGCCGCGCGGGTGGATTCGGCGGCGGCGCTCAGACCGGCCACCGTGTAGGGCCGCGGCCGGCCGATCATCGCGATGTTGTCATCGAACTGGGTGCGTAACTCGTCAAGGTGACGCCGTTCGTGAGCATCGCCGAGTTCGGCGGTGCGGGCGAGCAGGTCATCGTCCGCGGTCGCTTTCGGGCCCCAGCCGAGTAACCCGTCAAACTGGCGCAGCAGCTCGTACTCGCACCGCGCCGCAGCCGCGAGATCGGACGCGCTGTAGATCACAGCGGCGTCCTGACCATCGGCCTGCTTGCCGGGACTCAGGAACACGTCGCCACCATATGGCAGTGCACCGACATTGCGGTGCGCCTGCGCGAATGGCGAAAAGTGCGAGTCGCGCTAGCGCGTGTTGCCGATCAGCTCGACGCCGTTGCCATTCCAGTGGAACCGCACCACGCTCTTCAGCCCGCCGGTCGGGTTGGTGTAGCTCAGCGCGACGGTGTCACCGGTACTCGCCGTCGGATCGATGCCGTTGAATCCGTAGGTGTCCGGCACCCCGGTCGGGATGAACTGGCCCAGATGGAACATCACCGCCCGGGTGTTGGGGTGCTCGGCGTTGGTGTTTGCCTTCACGATCACCACCGACAGCGGCGCGCACTGGTTGTAATTGCCGGCCAGCGGTTCCGGGCTCCACCCCTGCTTGCTGCGCGGATCCGCGGGCAGGGTGGACACCGCCTTGGCGATGTCGGGCGCGGTCAGGCTCACCGCGCAGGGGTCGATCGGCGCCGAGCTGGTCTTTGGCGCCGCGACGGTCGGGGCCGCGGACTTCGGCGCGGTCGTGGGCACGGTCGGATCGGGGGTCTTGGAGGCTGTCGAGTCGCCAGACCCGCACCCGGACAGGCCGGCCGCCACCAGTGCAGCCACCGCGATCGCCATCAGTTTCGGTTCGGCACAGCGCACCCGGCCACCCTATAAGGTGGTCGGTTCGCGTCTGCTCAGCCATGCGGGGCGTACCTGCCCTGATCACCCTCTAGACTTCTCGCATAATGACGACGTCTTCGCCCGAGACCGACCCGGATTCGGGCGGCCGCGACACCACTACTGACACCACTGCTGACACCGCTGCCGCTGACAGCACTGCGGACCGCAGCGCTACTGCCGACTCCTCTGCTGACCGCAGCGAGGAAGTCACTTTCGCCGACCTGAACATCCGGCCCGAAGTGCTGCGCGCACTGGCCGACGTCGGGTACGAGACGCCGTCGCCCATCCAGGCCGCGACCATCCCCGCCATGCTGGCCGGTTCCGACGTGGTGGGCCTGGCCCAGACCGGGACCGGCAAGACCGCGGCATTTGCGGTCCCGGTCCTGTCCAAGATCGACCCCACCAGCCGCACCACCCAGTGTCTGGTGCTGGCGCCGACCCGAGAGCTCGCGCTGCAGGTGGCCGAGGCGTTCGGCAAGTACGGCGCACACCTCAACGTCAACGTGCTGCCGATCTACGGCGGCTCGTCCTATACGCCGCAGCTGGCCGGGCTCAAGCGCGGCGCCCAGGTGGTGGTCGGCACCCCGGGCCGCGTGATCGATCACTTGTCGAAGGGCAGCCTGGATCTGTCGCACCTGGACTACCTGGTGCTCGACGAGGCCGACGAGATGCTGCAGATGGGCTTCGCCGAGGACGTGGAGCGCATCCTGGCGGACACCCCGGAGTACAAGCAGGTGGCACTGTTCTCGGCCACCATGCCGCCGGCGATCAAGAAGATCACCGCCAAGTACCTGCACGACCCGGTCGAGGTGACGATCAAGGCGAAGGCCCAGACCGCCGAGAACATCACCCAGCGCTACATCCAGGTGGCCGGCCCGCGCAAGATGGACGCCATCACCCGGCTGCTCGAGGTCGAGCCGTTCGAGGCGATGATCGTCTTTGTCCGGACCAAGCAGGCCACCGAAGAGGTCGCCGAAAAGCTCAGGGCCCGTGGCTTTTCCGCGGCCGCAATCAACGGTGACATCCCGCAGGCGGTCCGCGAGCGGACCATCGCCGCGCTCAAGGACGGCTCCATCGACATCCTGATCGCCACCGATGTGGCGGCCCGCGGCCTGGACGTCGAACGCATCTCGCACGTGCTGAACTACGACATTCCGCACGACCCCGAGTCATACGTGCACCGCATCGGACGCACCGGCCGGGCCGGGCGGTCGGGCACCGCACTGCTGTTCGTCACTCCGCGCGAACGGCACCTGCTCAACTCGATTGAGCGGGTCACCCGCAAGAAACTCATTGAGTCCCAACTGCCTTCGGTTGATGACGTCAATGCGCAGCGGGTGGCCAAGTTCTGCGATTCGATCACCGGTGCGCTCAATGCGCCGGGAATCGAGCTGTTCCGCAGGCTGATCGAGGACTACGTGCGCGACAACAACGTGCCGATGGCCGACATCGCGGCGGCGTTGGCGGTGCAGACCCAGGGCGGCGAACAGTTCCTGATGAAGGAGCCGCCGCCGGAGAAGCGGCGCGAGCGCCCGGACCGGGATCGCGGTGAAAGTGGCGACCGCGGGGATCGCAAGCCACGATCAACGCGCGACGATCTGGCGACCTACCGCATCGCGGTGGGCAAGCGGCACAAGGTGATTCCGGGTGCCATCGTCGGCGCCATCGCCAACGAGGGTGGTCTGAACCGCAGCGACTTCGGCCACATCAGCATCCGGGTGGACCACTCGCTGGTCGAACTGCCCGCCAAGCTGAGCAAGGACACCCTCAAAAAGCTTGAAAGCACTCGTATTTCGGGCCAGCTGATCCACCTCGAGCTGGATCGGGGCGGTCGGCCGGACCGGGGGTCCCACCAAGATCGTGGTGCGCGCCAGGACTGGGCACCGCGGCAGGGCCGGGGTCGCGACGACGACCGGCGCGACAGCCGAGGCGAGGGCAAGCGTAAGCACAAGTGACCCGGGTCGACTCGCTCACCGGGGTCCGCGCCGTTGCCGCGCTGCTCGTGGTGTTGACCCATGCGGCGTACACCACGGGTAAGTACGGCGAGAGCTACGTCGGGCTGATGTACTCGCGCGCCGAGATCGGTGTGCCGATCTTCTTCGTGTTGTCGGGGTTCCTGCTGTTCACTCCGTGGGTCCGGGCGGTGGCGCGCGCGCAGCCCGAAAAGCCTTACGCGGCACCGTCGGTGCGGACCTATGCCTGGCACCGGGTGCGCCGGATCATGCCCGCTTACGTGGTCACGGTCCTGGCGGCTTACGCGCTGTACCACTTTCGGAGCGCAGGCCCCAACCCAGGCCATACCTGGTTGGGGCTGTTCCGCAACCTGACGCTCACCCAGATCTACACCGACAATTACCTGTTTTCGTGGCTGCATCAGGGCCTGACCCAGATGTGGAGCCTCGCAGTGGAAGTCGCCTTCTACCTCGCGCTTCCGGTGCTGGCCTATCTGCTGGTCGTGGTGCTGTGCCGGCGACGCTGGCGGCCGGGCCTGATGCTGGGTGGACTCGTCGCGTTCGCGGCGCTCAGCCCAGCCTGGTTGACGTTGGTCCACACCACGCATTTCCTGCCCGACGGGGCCCGGCTGTGGCTGCCGACGTATCTGATCTGGTTCATCGGCGGCATGCTGCTCTCGGTACTGGCCGCGATGGGCGTGCGCGCCTACGGCGTCCTCTGCGTCCCGCTGGCGGTGGTGTGCTTCCTCATCGCGTCGACTCCGATCGCCGGTGCTCCGACCACCTCACCCGCCACGCTGCAGCAAGGCCTGTGGAAGTCGGTGCTCTATGGGGCGATCGCGACTCTGGTCGTCGCGCCGTTGGCCCTGGGGAATCAGGGTTGGTATGCGCGATTGTTGGCGAGCCGACCGATGGTATTCCTCGGCGAGATCTCCTACGAAATCTTCCTGTTGCACCTGGCCACCATGGAATTGGTGATGGTCGAGGTGCTCGGCTTCCACATCTACACCGGGTCGACGTTCGCGCTGTTCACGGTGACGATGCTGGTCACCATTCCGCTGGCCTGGCTGTTGCACCGGTTCACCCGCGTCCGGACCGAGCCCGCCGCCGCCATTCCTCATTAGGTTATGCTGCCCTAATAAATCTATGGGAGGGGCAGCATGACCGAGTCGAAGCCGTCGCGCGGAATCCAGGGCGCGCTGGTCAAACTGTGGCGGGGCGGGGACTACGAGCTGACCGTCACCGGCCGAACCCAGATCACCCCCAACTACCTGCGGCTGCACTTCACCACCGCGGACCTGCTCGCCGAGCGGCCGGTGCACCCGACCATGTGGGTACGGGCCTGGTTCCCGGACGGTGCGCGGTCGCACCAGCGGGGCTACACCCTGGTCAACCCGGATCCGGCAGCCGGAACCACCGACATCGACTTCGCGATGCACGACGGCCTGGCCACCCGCTGGGCCCGGGAGGCCCGACCGGGCGACACCCTCGAGGTCACCCTGCTCGGCAGTAACTTCGAGCTGCCCGAGCCCGCGCCGGCCGGGTATCTGTTGGTCGGTGACACCGCGTCGCTACCGGCGATCAACTCGCTGCTGCAGGCCATCGGCGATGCCCCGGCGCAGGTGTTCCTCGAGGCCGGTCATGACGACGATCGCGACCTGGAGGTGGGCTCCGGCTCGTCGGAACTGTCGGTCACCTGGGTGGACCGCAAGAACGACGGGGAGGCACTGGTGGACGCCGTGCGTGCTTCGGCGTTCGACGCACCCGACCATCTCGGCTGGGTGGCGTGCGACAACCGGACCACCCGGTCGGTGGCAAAGGTGTTCCGTGAGGACTACCAGATCCCGCGCAAGTCCATCAAGGCGCGGGCCTACTGGGAGGCCTGATCGGGCGGGCCGGGGCGAGCGAAGCGACGGGAGATAGACGGAATCAGTTGCGGGACAACGAATTCGTCGAGCATTGCGCGTTCGTCGTCAGGGTCCGCGCCGGGGAACATCAGCAGTGAGACCATCGTCCGCACCAGCCAGTTGGCCCGACTATGCGCGGCTTCGATCTGCAACTCGGGCCACTGCGCCGACAGGAAGGCCGCGACCAGTCCGGTGATGACGTCGGACTGGGCGGCCACCTCGCCACCGATCGGTCGCTGGGTGGCGACGAACCACGATGACAGCGCCGGACTTTCCCGTACGCAGCGCAGCGCGATGGTGACGCCGTCGAGCAGTCGGATGCGTGGGTCGGTCACCTCGGCGATCTGCTCACCGACGTGGGCGAACACGCGGAACGTCTCGCGGTGCACATACGCCAGGTGGAGCACGTCGCGGTTCTCGTAGTACCGGTACAACGTCGCCCGGGAACAGCCTGCCGCCCTGGCTATTTCGAGCATCCCGACAGTTGCCGCATCCTGCTCGGCGAACAGCCTGTCGGCGGCGTCGAGGATGGCCTCGGCCGCGACTTCGGTACGGCGGCCGGCCAGCCAGTCGTTTGCCATCAGCGAATAGTAAACGGCACCGAGAGCGGACGTCGCACGTAGCTGCCGCCCGCCCACGCGATGTTGTCCTCGTCGACCGTGAATTCCGGTATCCGGGATAGCAACTCGGTCAGGGCAACCCGGGACTGCATGCGCGCGGCGGCCGCGCCCAGACAGTGGTGTGCGCCGTGGCTGAAGGTCAGGATGTTGCGCGGCTTGCGGGTCACGTCCAATTCTGCGGCGTCCGGGCCGTATTGGCGCTCGTCGCGGTTGCCCGACCCGTACAGCAGCAGCGTCTTGCGGCCTGCCGGAATGGTGGAGTCGCCGATGGTCACGTCCCGCGTGGTGGTGCGGGCCAACCCCTGGACCGGCGAGGTGAGCCGGAGTAGTTCGTCGACGGAATCGGTTATCAAATCGGGGTTTTCGACCAGTAGTCGACGCTGATCGGGGCGCCGGTGCAGGAGTTGCACCGAACCGCCCAGCATCCCGGTGGTGGTGTCGTTGCCGCCGGTGACCATGGTGAACGTGAAGGCCAGGATGGACAGCACCCCGGAGATGTCGCCGTCGGCGCCGATGCCAGCGGCCACCAGGTGCGACACGGTGTCGTCTTCGGGTTGCGTGCGGCGGCGTTCGATGAGCGCGGTGAAGTACCCCATCATGTCGCCGAGGGCGCTGCCCAGGGTTTCCAGTGCACTGCCGAGGCCGCCCTCGGCAGTGTTGGCCGCGACGATGGCCTCGGTCCAGCCGTCGAATTGGTCGCGGTCCTCCTCAGGCACGCCCAGGTAGTGCGCGACGACCATCGACGGCAGTGGTTTGAACAGCTCGGCCACGATGTCGCCGCCGCCGGCTGCCTTCAGCTTCTCCAGCCGCTGCACCACGAACTCGCGGACCTTGGGCTCGACCGCCTCGACCTGGCGCGGCGTGAAACCGCGCGACACCAGCTTGCGGAATTCGGTGTGCACCGGCGGGTCGGTCATCACCATCGGTGGATTGTCCTGCAGGCCAATGAGTTCCAGCTCGCCGTAGTTGACGGTCAGGCCCTGGGCTGAGGAGAACGTCTCATGGTCCCGCGCGGCGGTCCAGATGTCGGCGTGCCGGGACAGCACGTAATAGTCGGCGTCGGGATGGTCGTCGGGCACCACGTGGTGTACCGGATCGTGGTCGCGCAGCGCCCGGTACATCGGCCAGGGATCGACCCAACCTGCCGCATCGGCAAGCTGGAACGCCGCGGGGGAGTCGGAAGTCTCGTGAGACAAAATCACCGTCATGTCTTATATGTACGACACGTGCCCCGCCAAGTCAACGCCCAAACGGACAAATGGGCCACAAAGTGCGAGTAGAACCGGCCATTGCGTCGATCTCGGCGCGGACGCATACCGCGACGGTCAGATGCCCGCGCCCGGGTTCAGGATGTTGTCGGGGTCCAGTGCCGTCTTGATCCGGCGATTGAGCTCCATGGCTTCCGGCCCGAGCTGGCCGGCCAGCCAGGGTCGCTTGAGCCGGCCGACGCCATGCTCGCCGGTGATGGTGCCGCCCAATTGCACTGCCAAATCCATGATTTCGCCGAAGGCGAGGTTGGCCCGCCGGGTGTTCTCGACATCGTTCGGATCGTGGACGATCAGCGGGTGGGTGTTGCCGTCCCCGGCATGCGCGATCACCGAGATCAACAGGTCGTGCTTCCGCGCGATGTCACCCACGCCGGCGACCAGATCCGCGAGCGCGGGCAGTGGCACGCCGACGTCTTCGAGCAATAGCGGGCCCTTGGCCTCCACCGCTGGGATGGCGAAGCGGCGGGCTGCCACGAACGCTTCCCCCTCGTCTGGATCGTCGGTCAAGAAGACCTCGGTGGCACCGGCTTCGGTGAACACGCGGGCCATGAACTCGGTGTCCTCGACCCCGGCGGCGCCCCGGTCGTCGGACGCAGCCACCAGCATGGCCTTGGCGCTGCGGTTCAACCCCATCCTGAGTTTGTCCTCCACCGCGTTGATCGCGACGTCGTCCATGAACTCGAGCATCGACGGGCGGATCCGGCCGGTGATCGTGACCACCGAATCGGCCGCGGCCCGCACCGAATCGAAGCTCGCCACCACAGTGCAGCCGCGGTGCTGCGGCGGCAGCAGTCGCAATGTTGCCTCGGTGATGACACCCAACGTGCCTTCGCTGCCCACGAATAGCTTGGTCAGGCTCAGTCCGGCAACGTCTTTCAGCCGCGGGCCGCCGAGCCGCACCGCGGTGCCGTCGGCCAATACCACCTGCAGGCCCAGGACGTAGTCGGTGGTGACGCCGTATTTCACACAGCACAGCCCGCCGGCGTTGGTCGCGACATTGCCGCCGATACTGCAGATTTCGAACGACGACGGATCGGGTGGATACCACAGCCCTTGGGCCGCAACGGCTTTCTTCACTTCAGCGTTGAGCAGGCCTGGCTGGACCACAGCGGTTCGGGTCGTCGGATCCACGACGATGTCGCGCATCCGCTCGGTGGTCAACACGATGCCGCCATCGACCGCGGTCGCTCCGCCGGACAGGCTGGTGCCCGCGCCGCGGGGCACCACTGGAATCTTGTGCGTGCTCGCCCAGCGCAGGACCGTCTGTACTTCTTCGGTGGACCGCGGCCGCACTACGGCGATGGGGGTCCCGGCATCGGGATCGGCGGCGCGATCCTGGCGATAGGACGCCACGATGTCCGGATCGGTGACGACGGCGTCGCCGGGGAGGTCGGCGATGAGGCTGGGTAGCGCGGTGTGCACCTGGCAAGTCTAGGAGCCGGGCTCTGGCCGGTGGAGGAGCCCGAAATGGCCGCGATGTGCCATGCGTATTAATCCCATGTAACGGCCGTGTTACCGGTACGCTGATCGATGTGTACAGCAAGGCCTTGTTGGCCGAGATGGAGGCCCTGCGCGACAGCCGTCGCGGGGCGCACGTGTCGGCGATGGCACTCGAGCTTCATGTGCGCGCCGTGGAGCGCAGTGTTCGCACCTGCTGCCCGGCCTTCGTCTCTGACGCGATCCTCGATGCTGTCGCGCCCGGATCGGTGACAACCGTTGCTGCACTGGAGCTTTGGGTTGCGGGCCTGTGGCGCCGTACCGACGGCGGCTACCTGGTCGACGACCGCGATCTGATCGCCCATCTGTCGGTCGGGCCGGTCCGGCGCTGGGGGCGCAGGGTGTGGAACTACCTCACCAGCGAACCCGTCATCCCGTTCTAGGCGCGGCCTGGGCGATCAGCCGTGTTGCGCTGTCGTCCGGATCCCGCGGAGCGACGCGAACAGCAGGTCGTTGAGTTTGTCGATGAGTTGCTCGCGATCGACGACGATCGCCCCGATCAGGGCTGCGGTAAGGGCCTCGGCGACCCCGCCGATCACAAACTGGGCGGCAAGGCGCAGATCGAGCGATTGCGGGTCCTCGTCCGAACCGCTCAGTCCGGCGACGATGCCCGCGAATCGCTGGGCCTCGGTCAGCCGACGCGGGCCGAGGGCGGTTGACGACACCGACTCGATCAACACGATGCGGCCTTTGCGTCGATCTGTCAGGGCGACGTCGGCAAGCGCGCTGAGCGCCGCCCGCGAGCGCGCACGTGGACTGCCTTCGGTGGTGGCGATGGCCGCGAGACCCCGTTCTTCGACCTCGGCCATGATGGCGTCGAACACCGCGATGTGCAGGTCCTCGATGGCCGGAAACGATTCGGCGAAGTAACGCGCCGCGAGTCCCGCCTCCTCTGCGACGCCCCGCAGGGTTGTCGCGGCGATGCCCTTGGTGCCCATCAACTCCAGGCCGGCCGCAACGAAGCGCCGCCGCCGTTCGGCAATGCGATCGGCGCCGCTGAGTCCGCCGTATTGCCTCGGTACACCCATCGCCCAATCTTGACACATGCGTTGACAGATGGTTACGTCACTCACATCTATCAACGCATGATGACAGATTGGATTCGTTCGTGAGCATGACTGCGTCTCCCGTTGTTGACTTGGACGCCGGTCTCGAGCCGTGGCATCCGGGCCGGCCCCATGCAGAACTTGCCGCTGATGTCCGTTGGTGGCTGGGTTCCCCGCTGAGTCTTGTCCTGTTCGGACGATTGGCTCTTGACCAGGTTGCGTATCGGCCCATCGCTGCGGCGGTCGATCACTCCGGACGGTTCCGGCAGAACTTCACCGATCGGGGTATCCGATCGCTGGCCCACGGCATGTTGATGTTGTTCGGTGACGACGCTGACCGGCGTTCGGACACCGACGAACTCAAGCGTCTGCACGGTGCCGTACGGGGTACGGGCAGTGGCGAATTCGCCGATACCAGGTTCAGTGCCCTCGATCCCGAACTCTGGAACTGGATCGCCGTGAGTGCGCTGAACCTCTATTACCGAGGCTATGTCGCGGTCTGCGGACGCGACCTCGACGACGAACAGCGGGAAGTCGTCTACCAGACCGCGCGGTGGATGACGAGCTATCTGGAGCTGCCCAGCTCTCGGGCCAAGCTGCCGGAAACGCTGGCCGACATGCTGGCGTACTACGACCGCGTCGCCGCGGAATCCTTGGCGGACAATTCGTTCCTGCAGTATGCCGACGCCAGCTTCGATGCCATTACGGTGCCCGCGCTGCTGCCGGAGCCGATGCGTAGCGTCATCAAGCCGGCGTGGACATGGCTGATACCGGTCGCGCTGCGACCGCCGAGGGTGTTGGGCCGGAAGCTGGCGCACCCGAAGATGCGCGAACTGCTGGATGTTCGCGAGACTCGGTCGGGCAAGATCGAGTACGCCGTGTACGTGACAGTGGTGCGGTTGGGCTGGCGGTTCCTGCCGCGCCGCATTGTCCTTGATCCGTTGGCGTACAACCGTTATCGCTACGAACAGCTGCGGGCCGCCTATCACAGTGTCCAATTGGACAGCTTCGCGGCGTAGTCGCCGATGCTGCGGTTTCTGACGGAAACAGGCCGGATTTCGTCAGAAGCCGCGCCGTCGCCGCACAATGACGGTGTGCTGCCACATCCCCGCGCCGGCGAGTTGTTTGCGTCCCCGGTGCCACCCGGCTCGGGTTGGCCGGGTGATCCCGCCACCACAGATACCCCGGTCGCTCGAACCGCGGCGCAAGTCCGGGCCCGGGCCCGGCGCTGCACCGAACTGACCGACCTGGACGCCCAGGTATCGGTGTGTCGCGGCTGTCGTCGCCTGGTGGCCTGGCGCGAAGACGTCGCCACCAAAACGCTTGCCCGGCGCAAGGCCTATGCCGACGAGCCGTACTGGGGGAGGCCGACAACCGGCTTCGGCGCGGACCGGCCCCGGATCTGGGTGCTGGGCCTGGCGCCGGCCGCGCACGGCGCGAACCGGACGGGCCGGGTGTTCACCGGTGACCGCTCCGGTGACTTCCTGTTCGCGTCGCTCTACCGGATCGGCCTGGCCAACGGCCCGGACAGCATCGATGCGGCAGATGGCCTGACCCTCAAGGACATTCGTGTCGTGGCGGCGGTCCGGTGCGCACCGCCGGACAACGCGCCGACACCGGAGGAACGGGACACCTGCGCGCCGTGGCTGGGCGCCGAGTGGCGGCTCACGGGCCAGGACGTCCGGGTGATCGTGGCGCTCGGTGGGTTCGCGTGGAAGGCTGCGCTGGAACTCGTCGGCGAGCGAAGCCGCCCCAAGTTCGGTCACGGCGCACTTGCCGAGCTGCCGGACGGACAGCTGCTGCTGGGCTGCTACCACCCCAGCCAGCAGAACACGTTCACCGGTCGGCTCACCCCGGCCATGCTCGACGACGTCTTCGCGACTGCCATGTCATTGGCGAGGGAATCGCGTACCGGTAGAAAGGGTTGACCCACTAGTGCGGCTTTCTGTTTTAGATCTCGTCCCGGTCCGGAGCGACCAGTCCACCGCTGACGCCCTGGTCGCCAGCGTGCGTCTCGCTCAGGTGGCAGACGAGCTGGGTTACACCCGGTACTGGGTGGCCGAACACCACAACATGCCCGCCGTCGCCGCCACCAGCCCGCCGGTGCTGCTGAGCTACCTGGCCGCGAAGACCGACCGGATCCGGCTGGGTTCGGGCGGTGTGATGCTGCCCAACCACGCACCGCTGGCGGTCGCCGAACAGTTCGCCCTCCTGGAAGCCGCAGCGCCAGGTCGCATCGATCTGGGGGTCGGCCGGGCGCCGGGTACCGACCCGGTCACCTCGATCGCGCTGCGGGGTCCGGCCGGGCGTACCGACGAGGACGTCCACCGCTTCCCCGAGTACCTCGACGACGTCGTCGCGCTGATGAGTCCGGGCGGCGTGAAGGTGTCCATCGAGGGCCGAAATCTGTTGGACCAGAACTACATCCTCAAGGCCACCCCGGCCGCGGTCGGCCCGCCGAAGCTGTGGCTGCTCGGCTCGTCGATGTACTCGGCGCACCTGGCCGCGGCCAAGGGGCTGCCATACGTGTTCGCCCACCACTTCTCCGGACAAGGGACCGAGGAAGCGCTGGCCACCTATCGCGAAGAGTTCCGGCCCAGCGAATTCGCCGACACCCCAACGACGTTCATGACCGTCAACGCCTGCGTCGCGGCGACCCGGGCCGAGGCCGAGCAGCTGATCCGGCCCAACCTGCAGATGATGGCGTGGCTGCGGACCGGTGAGCCACTGCGGGCCCTTGACCTGGTCGAGGACTCAACACAGAACCAGCTCACCGCACAGCAGGAAGCCATCGTCGACGCCGGGATGGCCAGGGCGGTGGTCGGCTCACCTGAGCAGGCGGCTGGCCAGATCCGCGAACTGGCTGCATATTTCGGCGTCGACGAGGTCATGGTCAGCCCAGTCGCCTCGGCGCACCGAGGCTGTGATCCGGCCACCGCCCCGGCGCGCGAGACCACGCTACGGCTGTTGGCTGAGCAACTCCTTTAACGCGGCGTCAGCGCGACAACGGGAATCGGCCGGGTGGTCCGCTTCTGATAACCGTCGTAGCGGTTGGCGTTGTTGCGGTTCACCACCTGCCACAACCGCGGATAGTCCGGATCGTCCTTGCCGACCACGCGGGCGGTGACGCCGAATCGCTTTGGCCCGACGTTGATCTCGACCTCCGGATTGGCCTTCAGGTTGAAATACCAGCCCGGAGCCGTGGGCTCGCCGCCCTTGGATGCCACGACCAGGTAGGCGTCGCCGTCCTTGGCGTAGGTCAGTGACGTGGTCCGGGCCAAGCCGGTCTTGGCGCCGACGGTGTGCAGCAGCAGGCTCGGCGGGACACCGGGAATGTGGTGCCCGATCCGGCCTTCGGTCTTCTGGTAGACGCGGTCGTGCAGCTTCAGCATCGGGACGCCGAGGTATTTCTCCCACAGGGGCATACTCATGTGCTCAAGTCTGCCTGCGGATCGGTGAGGCGTGCCACCGCCTCCAGTAGGAACTTTCCGCTGGCCTCCCGATCCGGATCGCGCCGCAGCAGCATGCCCTTGGCGAACGCCAGTTTGTCGCCGGTCTGGCGCGGCACCACGTGCAGGTGAACGTGGAACACCGTCTGAAATGCGGCTCTGCCGTCATTGATCGCGATGTTGTTGCCGTCGGCGTGCAGGCCGGACTCGCGCGACGCCTGCGCGATGCGTTGGCCGAGTTTGGCGAGGCCCGCCACCACATCCGGCGGGGTGTCGACCAGATTCTCGTAGTGCTGCTTGGGGACCACCAGGGTGTGGCCCCGGGTGAACGGCCGGATGTCCAGGAACGCGAGGTACTCGTCGTCTTCGTAGACCCGCACCGCGGGTGCTTTCCCGGCGACGATGTCGCAGAACACGCAGGCCATCAGTTCACCGTAGGCCAGCCGGTTCAGAAAGTACTTGCCGCACTCCTCGACGCGGCTCGTGCCTCGCCGCTTGATCGTCGCGCGTCAGACGTTGGTGGCCGCCCATTCGGACAGGCGGCGGTCGCGCTCGGCGGCGTCGACCTCCTCGACCCGGGTCATCACCGCCCAGCGCTGACCGAACGGATCGATGATCGACGCGAACCGGTCGCCGGTGACGAAAGTCTGTGCGGCCTCCCGGATCGTCGCGCCGGCCCGTTCGGCTCGGTCGACCACCGCATCGGTGTCGGCGCAGTACAAGACCACGGAATGCGTGACCGGGCCGCTGCGCGGCGGCGCCACCAGCTCGTAGTCGGCGTTGGGATCGGACAACTGCAACCGGCCGGTGCCGAAATCCAGCTCGGCGTGGGCCACCGTGCCGTCGCTTGCGTCCACCTTCTCGAGCAAACGCGCGCCGAATACCTCGACGTAGAAATCGATGGCCGCTGCGGCTCCGTCGATCACCAGGAACGGGGTGAGGCTGGTGTAGCCCGGAGGAATTGGTGGCACGCTCATGGCAGCCAGTTTCGTAGGGTCGATGTTGTGACGGCTTGGAAAAACCCGACAACGGCTCCGCAGCTGGGTGTGGTCGGGCGCGCCAACACCGGGTCGGTGTTCGACCTGCAGCAGTGGCAGCCGTCGGCCTCGGCAGCCGTCTGGGTCGAGAATTTCTGGTCGGTCACCTGGGATCTGCGCGGCGCCGAGCCGTTCGACAGCACCGTCATCACCTTTCCGGCACAGCACATCACCCATGAGTGGGGCACCGACGAGGTCCGGCATGGCCACCGGCTGCCGGCGACGCTGGTGCAGGGCGTGGTTGAGCGGGTGTTCACCACCAGACTGTCCGCGACCGGTTCAGTGGTGGGGGCGAGGTTCCGGCCCGGCGGGTTCGCGGCCCGGTTCGACCGCGATGCGGCCGCGCTGACCGGCCGGGTGCTGCCCGTCGACGACGAATTATTCGGCGCACCAGTTGTTTTCGCCGACGACATCGAGCAGGCGGCGGCCGCCTTGGACGCTGCGGTCGGCAACCATGCCGCGTCGGATACCACGTACCGCGACCTGCTGGCGCTACTCGACCGGGTCAGCGCTGATTCGCAGCTGCACCGGGTTGAGCAGGTGATGACGCTGTCTCCGTGGAGTGAGCGCACCACGCAGCGGATCTTCCGCCGCTACGTCGGGGTACCGGTGAAATGGGTGCTGTGCCGCTACCGCCTGCAGCACGCCGCATTCCAGATCGAGACTGCGCCGGACCTCGACTTCGCTGACCTGGCAGTGCGGTTGGGCTGGTACGACCAGGCGCATTTCATCAACGACTTCCGGGCCATGCTCGGCTGCACGCCGGGGGAGTACGCCACCAAACACGGCTGGTGATGAGTATTCTGCGCCGAATGGACCCTCGTGAGCTGGCTTTCGCCGGCGCCGCCCAGCAGGCCCGGCTACTCGCCGCCGGTGCGGTCAGCGCGCCCGAACTCGTCGAGCTGTATCTGGACCGGATCGCGCGTATCGACCGCGAATTGCGTTGTTACCGCATGGTTCTGGCCGAGGACGCCAGGGCACAGGCGCGGGTCGCGCAGACCCGGCTGGACGCCGGGGAACGGCTGCCGTTGCTCGGCGTGCCGATCGCCATCAAGGACGACACCGATGTGGCCGGCCAGTTGACCACTTACGGCAGCAGTGCTCATGGCCCGGCCGCCGCCGCCGATGCCGAGGTGGTGCGCCGGCTGCGCGCTGCCGGCGCGGTGATCCTGGGCAAGACCACGGTGCCCGAGATGATGATCTGGCCCTTCACCGAGACGTTGACCTACGGGGTTACCCGCAACCCCTGGAACACCAGCTATGCGCCGGGCGGCTGCAGGGGGGGCAGCGGTGCCGCGGTCAGCGCCGGTCTGGCTGCCCTGGCGCTGGGTTCGGACGGTATGGGCTCGATCCGGATTCCGTCCACCTGGTGCGGGTTGTACGGCATCAAGCCGCAGCGCGACCGGGTGCCGGTGAGTCCACACGACGACTCGTGGTGCGGACTGGTGGCCTACGGGCCACTGGCCCGCACCGTCGAAGACGCAGCCCTGTTCCTGGACGCAACCACCGGCGGTAACTTCGTGGACGCCACCCGGCGGGTGCCCGCACGGTTGCGGATCGCGTTGAGCACCAAGGTGCCGCCGCTGGTGACCGCGCGGGTGGGAGCGAAACAACGCGCCGCGGTGCAGCAGGCCGGGGAGCTACTGCGCGAGCTGGGCCACGACGTCGTCCACCGAGACCCCGACTACCCGCTATCGGCGGTGTACGGCCATGCCCTGCCGCGCTACTTCCGCGGGGTTTATGACGATGTGTCCGCGCTGCCACACCCGGAGCGGCTGGACCGTCGTACCCGGGCGTTCGCCCGGATCGGTGGGTTGATCTCCCAGCGGCGGATCGATGCGATCCGGGCCGCCGAACCCGCGCTCACCGCGCGGGTGCAGTCCGTGTTCGACAGTGTCGACGTGGTGATCACTCCCGGGACGGCGTCCGGGCCGTCTCGGGTCGGGCAATATCAGCGGCGGGGCGCCGTCTGGACCCTGGCGTCGGTCGCGGCGCGCGTGCCATTCCAGGCCATGTTCAACGTCACCGGTCAACCCGCTGCGGTGCTGCCCTGGGGGCTGGACGACGCCGGCATCCCGACATCGATTCAGTTGGTGGGCAAGCCGTTTGACGAGGCGACGGTGCTGTCGCTGAGCGCGCAGCTCGAGGCCGCCCGGCCCTGGGCTGATCGGCGGCCACCGGTCGACTAGTGCGCGCCCAGCGTGGCCTGGATGTCCGGCTTCATCTGCTGCAGCTGTTGACCCCAGTAGGCCCAGGTGTGAGTGCCGGTCGGCGGGAAGTTGAAGGTGGCGTTGTGGCCGCCGGCGGCGTTGTAGGCGGCTTGGAATCTGGTGTTGGACGCGAGGGTGAAGTTCTCCAGGAACTGTTGTGGCACACCGCTGGTGGCGCCTGCCAAGTCGTCGGGTGTGCCGGTTCCGCAGTACACCCACAGCCGGGCGCCGGAGCCGGCGATCTTGCCGGCATTGACCGTCGGATCGTTGCGGGCCCAGGCCGGGTCACTGGGCGGGCCCCACATGGCGCCGGGGTTGAAGCCGCCTGAATCGTTCATCGCCAGCCCGACCATCGGCGGCCAGAATGGGTCGGACAGGTTGAGGAATCCGGACAGCGAGCCGGCGTAGCGGAACTTGTCCGGGTGGTAGGCGGCATAGATCAGGGCGGTGGAGCCGCTCATCGACAGTCCGACGACCGCGTTACCACCGGTTGCGATGTGTTTGTTGGCAGCTAGCCAGGCCGGCAGCTCACTGGTCAGGAAGGTTTCCCACTTGTAGGTCTGAGTGGTGCCGTTGCCGACGGCCGGCTGGTACCAGTCGGTGTAGAAGCTCGACATCCCGCCGACCGGCATGACCACGGAGACGCCCGATTGGTTGTACCACTCGAAGGCCGGGGTGTTGATGTCCCAGCCGTTGGTGTCGTCCTGGGCGCGCAGGCCGTCGAGCAGGTACAGGGCGTGCGGGCCGCCGCCCTGGAATTCCACTTTGATGTTGCGCCCCATGGCCGCCGACGGCACGTTCAGGTATTCGATCGGCAGGCCGGGGCGGGAGAACGCGCTGGCCGGTGTCGCCGCGATCAGACTGGCGACAGTTAGCGATGCCAGCGTGGCACCCAGAAACTTGGTGAATCCCGGCAGGCTCTTGACGATGTGTGACATGGGTAACCCCCTGGGGCCGGATGCGGATACACACCGCATCGGCGGGGCATACCCGGAAGAGCGCAGGGCGAAACCTGGCCTGGGCTGTGAACGCCCTGCCGAGGCGGGTCAGCTGATCGCCTGCCACACCGCCAACTTGTCGGCGAATGCCATGGTCAGCGCACCACTGCTGGACGGCAGCCGGGCGGCGGGGACAGCGATATCCGCCTGCTGACACAGGGTATACGCCGTCAGACCGTTCACGAATCCTCGGTCGATCGTCGGATGCGTGCCCAAGAATGCGGCGAAATCGTTGAACACCAACGTTTTCCGGTCGATGTTGGCATCCATGCTGCCGGCCCGGCGGCAGCTGTGTACAACGTCCCACAATGCGATGCCGTGTGCGGTCACGGCGTCGATGCGGTCCTGGTAGGGCAGCTCCGGATCGAACCCGAGCAGTTCGCCCAGCAGCCGCCAGAACTGGTTGCGGCTATTGGCGTAGTACTGGCCGGTGTCCAACGACTTCTCGCTGGGAAACGAACCCAGGATCAGCACCCGCGGATTGGCGCCGACGACGGCTGGCAGTCCGGTGCGCATCGGCATCTGGGGCTCGGTCATGTACACATTCTGCGGACTCCACGGGCACGATAAATTGGCCGGGTGAGTGAAGACACCGTTGCAGCTGGGGTGGACCGGGGCGAGTTGGCTGACTGGTTGCGGTCCGAGGGGTTCACCGAGGCCCAGATCAACGACTCGTTCGCGCCGATTCTACTGCCGGCGCGGCGGGCGCTGGGTGACGACGGCACGCTGCTGTCGGCGCGGCAGATCAGCGAGCAGAGCGGCATGGACCTCGATCTGCTCCGCCGGATCCTGCACGCCGCCGGCCGCCCCCGCGCCGAGGACCTGGACGCTGCGCTCTATCTGCCGGTAGACGGTCAGATGATCGGGTACGCGCAGCAGGCCCTGAACGTCGGGCTCGGGGTGGACGAGATCGCGGCGGTGGTGCAGGTGATGGCGGAGAGCCTGAGCCGCATCGTCGAAGTGATGCGGCACGCCGTGCTGGCTGCGCTGCCGCCAACGGACAGCGAGGTGGAAGTCTCGAGGGCGTCGGGCGCCATCACCAGTCAGGTCGCACCGATTCTCGGTCCGATGATTCAGGACATGCTGCGCACCCAGCTCCTGCACGCCATGCAGGAGGAAGAGGTCAGTACCACCGAGCGGCTGGCGGGCCGGCCGTTACCGGGGGCAGGCACGGTGTCGGTCGCATTCGCCGATCTGGTCGGCTTCACCAGTTTGGGTGA
>JARLGS010000974.1 GCA_031292695.1 Mycobacterium sp.
AACTGGCAGAACGCGGCCGCCCGGGTGATTGCCGCCGATCTGCGCGGCACCCCGGTATCAACTCTGAGTTAGACCGACGCTAGGCCGCTGACCTGCGATTGGCAGCGCTTGGCAGCATTCGGCGTCGATCTGGCAGCGTCATCTGAGCAGTGTCATAGGCATCCCACCCGGCACCGCAAGGAGCGACCGCCATGACCGCCATTCACCCCCGGCTCCACACCCCACCACTGTCCGACAGCTCCGATTCCCTGTTGCGCTTCGCCCTGCGGGTCGACGGCACGCTGTGCTCTCTGGCGGGGCTGCTGATCACTTTCACCGCCGATCCGCTGTCCCGGTTGTCGGGGCTGTCGGCGACGTCCGAGTGGATCGCCGGCGCCGCGCTCGTCGGCTGGGGGTTCGTGCTCTACCTCCTTGCTGCGATCCCCGCCATCCGGCGGGTCGGCACCGGAGTACTGATCGGCAACGTCGTCGCTACCGTCGCGGCAGTGGCCGCGCTGGCATCCGGCGTGCTGCCGCTCACCGCGGCCGGTAACGCCATGGTCGTCGGAATCATCGCCGTCGGGCTGGGCTGCGCCTGGCTGCAATACCTCGGAGTGCGCCGTCTGGTGTGACTCCTGCCGAGCCGGTGCGGGGCGTCCACCGAAAGAGGTTGCGGTCGGGCGTCCCGCGCCGGTCTTCCCCAAACGATTCATGTGCAAATCACCACCCCGATGAAAGGAAAATCCATGACCACCATCACCACTGCCGTCCGGGTCCGGTCCGATCGGCTGCTTCGCCTGGCACTGCGGGCCGACGCTCTGATCAGCGGCGTGTCCGGCGTCCTCATGGCGGCCACGGCCGGCTGGCTGGCGCCGGAGACCGGGTTGCCGAAGCCGACGGAGTACGTGTTCGCCGCGGTCCTGATCGCCTACGGCGTCGTCGTGTACGGACTGTCCACGATGGAGTCGGTGCGCCGGCCCGGCATCGTGGTGGCCATCGGGAACGTGGTGTTCACCGTCGCGGCGATACTCGCCGTGGTGGACGATGTCTGGCCCCTGACGACGACCGGCGTGGCGTTGATGTTCGTCAGCGCGGCCTACACGCTGGTCATGGCGGACCTTCAGTACCTGGGTGTGCGCCGGGCCTGACCTGCGCGCTCACTCTCCGCGAGCGGCCAGAAAATGTACGCCTCAGACCGCGTGTCGGCGTACAGACACGGCCGCTCGCGGAAATGTGCAGCACCAGGTCACAGCTTGCGCAAGCGCAGCCGGTTGATCGAGTGATCGGCGTCTTTGCGTAGCACCAGCGTGGCCCGTGGCCGGGTCGGCAGGATGTTGTGGATCAGGTTGGGCAGGTTGATCGACTGCCAGATGTCGCGGGCGGCGAAGATCGCCTGCTCGTCGGTCAGCGTCGAGTAGTGGTGGAAGTGTGACTGCGGGTTGGAGAACGCGCCGGCCCGCATCGCCAGGAAGCGGGAGACGTACCACTGTTCGATGTCCTCGATGCGGGCGTCGACGTACACCGAGAAGTCGAACAGGTCCGAGATCATCAGCGCCGGCCCGGTCTGCAGGACGTTTAGCCCCTCGATGATCAGGATGTCGGGGTGCCGGACGACGACCTTCTCGCCCGGCACGATGTCGTAGATCAGGTGCGAATACACCGGGGCGGACACCTGATCGGCGCCCGACTTGACCGCGGTGACGAACCGCATCAGCGCACGGCGATCGTAGCTCTCCGGAAAACCTTTGCGGTGCATGATCTTTCGCCGGGTAAGCTCGGCGTTCGGGTACAGGAAGCCGTCAGTAGTGACCAGGTCGACCCGCGGGTGGTGGCCGAACCTGGCCAACAGTGCCTGCAGCACACGGGCGGTGGTCGACTTGCCGACCGCGACGCTGCCCGCCACGCCGATGACGAACGGCACCGGCCGGTCCGGGTTCTGCTGCGGCTCGCCGAGGAACTCCGCCGTGGCGGCGAACAGTCGTTGTCGTGCGGCCACCTGCAGGTGGATCAACCGGGCCAGCGGCAGGTAGACCTCTTCGACCTCGAGAATGTCGATCTGCTCGCCCAGACCGAGCAGACCCACCAGTTCGTTCTCGGTGAGCTTCAACGGAGTCGCCATACGAAGGGCGCGCCACTGTCGGCGGTCGAACTCGACGTATGGACTCGGCTCACTCGGCCGCGGCATGGGTTCAGTCTTGCAGTCATGGCCGGGCAATGAACGCGGGGGTACGGCTAACGTTGGCCGATATGAACACGACGCCGGTTCCCGCCACCGCGGCCGACGGATTGATCCAGGACTACCTGTTGCTCGGTCTGCGGTTTGACCGCATCGAGGAGGGGTACGTCGACTCGTTCACCGGCGACCCTGCGCTGCGCCGGGCGCTGGCCGACGAACCCGCCCCGGACCCCGCCGCACTGGCTCGACAGGCACGCCGGTTGCACGGCGAGGTCGACGGTTCGGGGCTGAGCCCGCAGCGCGCCGAGTACCTCAAGGCCCACCTGCGGGCGCTGGACTGCGCGGGGCGCAAGTTCGCCGGGGAGGAGGTCGGCTTCGTCGACGAGGTGCGCGACTACTTCGACGTGTCCATCGCCAAGGGCGACGAGGACCGCTACCGCGAGGCGCATCGCAAGCTCGACGAAGCGCTCGGCGGCAGCGGCCCGCTGACCGAACGGATGCAGGCCCACCGGACCAGCGAGGAGATCCCGCCGGAGCGCCTGGAGGAGTGCATCCACGCCTTCTCGTCGGCGTTGCGCGATCGGGTGCGGGCCGAATACCCGTTGCCGGACGCCGAGACCATCGTCTACGAAGTGGTGACCGACAAGCCGTGGTCGGGCTTCAACTATTACGAGGGCAATTACCGGTCGACGGTCGCCGTCAACGCGGACCTCAAGCAGCAGATGTCCAACCTGCCGCGGCTGGTGGCCCACGAGTCCTATCCGGGCCATCACACCGAGCACTGCCGGAAGGAAGCCGGCTTGGTCGAGCTCGGTGGTCAGGCTGAGCAGACCATCTTCCTGGTCAACACCCCGCAGTGCCTGATGGCCGAGGGACTGGCGGATCTGGCGCTGTACGCCGCGATCGGACCGGAATGGGGCTCCTGGGCCGCCGACATCTACGCCGACCTGGGCCTGCGCTTCGATGGTGAGCGCGCCGAAGCGATTTCGGCGGCCAGCGCGGCCCTGGCCGACGTGCGTCAGGACGCCGCGCTGATGCTGCACGACGAACATCGCGACGCCGACGAGGTGGTGGCGTTCCTGCAGCGGTGGCTGCTGACCAGCCCCGACCGGGCACGCCAGTCGATGCGCTTCCTGTCTTCACCACTGTGGCGGGCCTACACCTCGACCTACGTCGAGGGCTACCGGCTGTTGCGGGGCTGGCTTGATGCCCGCCCTGAAGACGTGAGCCTGACCGCGCGGTTCGGCCGGTTGCTCGACGAGCCGCTGATCCCGTCGAGCCTGCGGGTCGCCTGACCGTCGGCCTCCCCGTGTGCGCGGTAGTCGGTTGGGGTGGGAAACCCCCGCCTATTAGGCTGAACGCATGACCTTTGATTCGACTGTGTCAGGCGCTTCCGTCGCCTCCGGCCTGGGCGCCGAGTACGCTGCAACCTCCAGCGAGGCCTACCGGGCGGCGCTGCGGGTCATCGAGCAGGTTGAGCCGCGGATCGCCGACGCGACCCGGAAAGAGCTTGCCGACCAACGCAGTTCACTCAAGTTGATCGCCAGCGAGAACTACGCGTCGCCGGCAGTTCTCTTGACCATGGGCACCTGGTTCTCCGATAAATACGCCGAAGGCACCGTCGGGCACCGCTTCTACGCCGCCTGCCAGAACGTCGACACCGTCGAGGCGCTGGCCGCCGAGCACGCCCGCGAGCTGTTCGGCGCGCCGTACGCCTACGCCCAGCCGCACTCCGGCATCGACGCCAACCTGGTGGCGTTCTGGGCCATCCTGGCCACTCGCATCGAGGCCCCGGGCCTGGCCGAACTCGGCGCCAAGCATGTCAATGACCTGTCCGAGGCGGACTGGGAGAAGCTGCGCGCTCGCCTGGGCGGCCAGCGCCTGATGGGCATGTCGCTGGACACCGGCGGCCACCTGACCCACGGTTTCCGGCCGAACATCTCCGGCAAGATGTTCCACCAGCGCAGCTACGGCACCGACCCGGTCACCGGTCTGATCGACTACGACGCAGTCGCCGCCGCGGCCCGCGAGTTCAAGCCGCTGGTGCTGGTCGCCGGCTACTCGGCGTACCCGCGCCGGGTGAACTTCGCCAAGATGCGCGAGATCGCCGACGAGGTCGGCGCCACCCTGATGGTCGACATGGCGCACTTCGCCGGCCTGGTGGCCGGCAAGGTGTTCACCGGCGACGAGGACCCGGTGCCGTACGCCCACGTCACCACCACGACGACCCACAAGTCGCTGCGCGGCCCGCGCGGCGGTCTGGTGCTGGCCACCGAGGAATACGCCCCGGCCGTCGACAAGGGCTGCCCGATGGTGCTCGGCGGTCCGCTGTCGCACGTGATGGCGGCCAAGGCCGTTGCGCTCGCCGAAGCCCGGCAGCCGTCGTTCCGGGTTTACGCGCAGAACGTCGCCGACAACGCCAAGGCGCTGGCCGACGGTTTCCTCAAGCGTGGCGCCACGCTGGTCACCGGTGGCACAGACAACCACCTGGTGCTGCTGGACGTGCAGTCCTTCGGGCTGACCGGCCGCCAGGCCGAGTCGGCGCTGCTGGACGCCGGCGTCGTCACCAACCGCAACGCCATCCCGCACGACCCGAACGGCGCCTGGTACACCAGCGGCATCCGGTTCGGCACCCCGGCGCTGACCACGCGCGGGTTCGGCGCCGACGAGTTCGACAAGGTCGCCGAGCTGGTGGTCGAAGTGCTGAAGAACACCTCCGCGGATGCGGGCCCGAATGGGCTTTCTAAGGCCAAGTACACGTTGGCCGACGGCACCGCCGACCGGGTTCGCGGCGCATCGGCCGAGATGCTGGACGCCAACCCGCTGTACCCGGGTCTGACGCTCTGAGCTGACGGACTTCCAGTACCGAGATCGACGTTCCGGCCGCTTTGTCTCGCACTTTGCGGCCGGTTCGTCCGTTTCGGCGGGGTGGATTTCAAAAACATGTGAATTCGGGTTACAGTTACTTTCATGGCTGAGAAACCAGTTGCCAATGCGCTGACCCTTGAGCTTGAGCCGGTCGTGGACCAGAACCTGTCCAGGCATCTCGCCACTGAGGAAGCCTGGTACGCCCACGACTACGTGCCGTTTGAGCAGGGCGAGAACTTCGCCTTCCTCGGCGGCAAGGACTGGGACGCCGCCGGCGTCACGCTGCCCAAGCCGGTCACCGATGCGCTGGAAATCCTGCTCATCACCAAGGACAACCTCGCCGGTTACCACCGTGAGCTGGTCGAACACTTCATCCTCGAGGAGAAATGGGGCCGGTGGCTGGGCCGCTGAACCGCCGAGGAGCACCTGCACGCCATCGCGCTGCGCAACTACCTGGTGGTCACCCGCCAGATCGACCCGACCGCCAACGAGGACGTGCGCGTCGAGCACGTCATGAAGGGCTACCGGGCCGACAAGTTCAGCCAGATCGAGACGCTCGTGTTCATGGCGTTCTTCGAGCGCGCCCACGCCGTCTTCACCCGCAACCTGCAAGCGCAGATCGAGGAGCCGGTGCTGGCCGGGATGGCTGGACGCATCGCCGGGGACGAAGAGCGGCACGAGGAATTCTTCGCCAACCTGGTGGCCCACTGCCTTCAGACGCACCGCGACGAGACCGTCGCCGCGATCGCGGCCCGGGCTGCCGGTCTCGAGGTCATCGGTGCGGACATCGACGCCTACCAGGACAAGGTCCAGGTCGTCGCCGACGCGGGCATCTTCGACGCCGCTGCGCTGCGCGCGGTGATCTCCGATCGCATCAAGGCGTGGGGCCTGGGCGATGAAGCTTCGCTGACACAATTCGTCATCTCGTAGTCACAGAACAGTCACGGCGCGCCGTCCGCGCGGAGCGGTAGCCGGGGGTAACGTCCCTGGTGATGGCTAGCGACATGCTCTGCTATCCGGGCGGTACCCGAGTTCAGCTGGGGGCCGGTCCCGGCCCAGGTACCGCTGCGTCCACAGAAAAGCTCGTGTGGGGCCGCACGGGCCGAGGAGCGCCACGTGTCTGATTCGCAGGTCCGTACTTATGTGCTCGACACCTCCGTGCTGTTGTCCGACCCGTGGGCATGCACGCGTTTCGCAGAGCACGAAGTGGTTGTCCCCCTGGTGGTTATCAGCGAGCTGGAAGGTAAACGCCATCACCATGAATTGGGATGGTTCGCCCGCCAGGCGCTGCGCATGTTCGACGACCTGCGATTGGAGTACGGACGGCTGGATCAGCCGATTCCTGTTGGGACGCAAGGTGGTTCGCTTCAGGTTGAGCTGAACCACATCGACCAGTCGGTACTGCCGGCCGGCTTCCGTACCGACACCAACGACCACCGCATCCTGGCCTGCGCGGCCAATCTTGCTGCCGAAGGCAAGCGAGTTACGTTGGTGAGCAAGGACATTCCGCTGCGCGTCAAGGCGGGCGCGGTGGGCCTGGCTGCTGACGAATACCACGCGCAGGATGTCATCACTTCCGGATGGACCGGCATGACCGAGATGGATGCCGCGCCGGAAGACATCGACACCCTGTTCGCCGAAGGCGAGGTTGATCTGCCGGACGCGCGGGATCTGCCGTGCCACACCGGAATTCGGCTGCTCGGCGGAACGTCGCACGCGCTGGGCCGGGTCAACGCCGAGAAGCGGGTGCAGCTGGTCCGCGGTGATCGCGAAGTGTTCGGCCTCCGGGGAAGGTCAGCCGAACAGCGCGTCGCCCTCGATCTGCTGCTCGACGAGTCGGTCGGCATCGTCTCGCTCGGCGGCAAGGCCGGCACCGGGAAGTCGGCGCTCGCGCTGTGTGCCGGACTGGAGGCTGTGCTGGAGCGTCGCACCCAGCGCAAGGTCGTGGTGTTCCGGCCGCTGTACGCCGTCGGTGGACAGGAACTCGGCTACCTGCCGGGCAGCGAGAGCGAGAAGATGGGCCCGTGGGCGCAGGCCGTCTTCGACACCTTGGAAGGGCTGGCCAGCCCCGCGGTGCTGGAAGAAGTGCTGTCGCGCGGCATGCTCGAAGTGCTGCCATTGACGCACATCCGCGGCCGGTCGCTGCACGACTCGTTCGTCATCGTCGACGAGGCGCAGTCGCTGGAGCGCAACGTGCTGCTGACCGTGCTGTCGCGGCTGGGCTCCGGTTCCCGGGTGGTGCTCACCCACGACGTCGCCCAGCGCGACAACCTGCGGGTGGGCCGGCACGACGGCGTGGCCGCGGTGATCGAGAAGCTCAAGGGCCACCCGCTGTTCGCGCACATCACGCTGATGCGCAGTGAGCGGTCGCCGATCGCGGCGCTGGTCACCGAGATGCTGGAGGAAATCACCCCCGGCACCCTGCCCTGACCTGATCCGAGGCTGCGATTTGTGCACTTTCGGTCGCGCTGAGCACGGGTTTTCGTGCACAAATCGCGGCCTCGGTAAAGTGGTCAGGTGCGACGCCGACCCGACAGCAAAGCCTGGTCCTACTGGCGGACGGTGATCGGCGTGTGTGCCGGTGTGGCGATCGTGGTGGTGGGCAGCCGCACCGGACACGTTGCCAAGGCTGACGAGGTCGACTGCAGCAAGTACAAGTGCATTGCGCTGACCTTCGATGACGGCCCCAGCCCGTACACCGACCGGCTGCTGAAAATCCTGCAGGACAACGACGCCAAGGCGACGTTCTTCGAGATCGGTAACAAGGTCGCGGCGAACCCCGAGGGCGCCAAGCGGGTGGTCCAAGCCGGTATGGAGCTCGGGCAGCACACCTGGGAACACCCCAACATGACCGCCATCCCGCCGGAGGACATCCCGTCGCAGCTGTCCAAGGCCAGCGACGCGATCGAGCAGGCCACCGGTCAGCGGCCGAAACTGTTCCGCACCGCCGGCGGCCTGATCAACGACGCGGTGCTCGCCGAGGCCAAGAGGCAGGGCCTGGCGGACATCAACTGGGACGTCATCCCGTTCGACTGGGCCAACGACTCCAACACCGCGGCCACCCGATACATGCTGATGACCCAGATCAAGCCGAATTCGGTGGTGCTGTTCCACGACACCTACTCGTCCACTGTCGATCTGGTGCAGCAGTTCATCCCGGTGCTCAAGGCCAACGGCTATCACATGGTGACCGTTTCCCAGATGGTCGGTCATCGGGAACCGGGCAGCAGCTACGGCAGCCGGGACAACGGCCCGCCGGTCAACGATATGACCGACCTTCCGCCGGCAGAAATCCCGACGCTGCCGAACACGCCGTCGCCGCTGCCGATGCCGAACTTCCCGATCAAGGACATCCCGGGTGCCAACTCTGGCGGTGTGAACAACGGTCAGTAGGGCCGGATCACGACGCGTGCTTGGTTTGTCCCGGTGCTGGCAGGGCCGTGCACGGGGCGCATCCGATCGACGGGTATCCCTCGCGGACAAGGGGATTGACCACAATGCCGTGCTGGTGGAGGTAGCGCTCGACGTCCTGGTCGGTCCACGCTGCCAGCGGGTTGACCTTCACCAGTCCGAAAGTGTCGTCGAAGGCGATCACCGGCATGTCGGCAGGCGGATGAGCCTCAGACCGGCGCACACCCGTCACCCAACCGCAATAGCCCCGGAGGATCCGAGCCAGCGGCTCGACCTTGCGCAGTCGGCAGCATTCGTCGGGGTCGCGCGCGAACAGGTTCGCGCCCAGCAGTGAATCCTGTTCGGCCACATCGTGTTCGGGTCGGACGGTGATCACGTTCACGTCGTAACCGGCCGCGACGGCGTCGCGCGTACCGATGGTCTCGGTGAAGTGGTAGCCGGTGTCGACGAAGATGATGTCCACGCCCGGACGGACCCGCGACGCCAGATGAATCAGCGCGGCGTTCTCCATGGTGGAGGCAATGACGTAGCTGCCGGCCAGGTGTTCATCGGTCCACCGCAGAATATCGAGCGCGTCAGCCCCGGCGAGATCGGCCGTGCCCTGGGCGGCCAGCGCCCGGAAGTGGTCGATGATTGTCTCGCGCGCATTCGCGGCTGCCATCGGCGTAGCTTCTTCCCGTGTCTGCCGCGCCCCCGTCCACTGCGGACGCGGCATCGCGTCCCTCCAGATGACACCCGGTCGGTGTCCGGCAGGCCACGACTTGCCGATGACGACATGAATTCCGGTGAGCAGACGCAAAACTGCCCACTTTCCGGAGAAAGTGGGCAGTTTTGCGTCCGCTGCGGGGGTTACTCGCCCGACTTGACCTTGGCCATGGCCAGCACGTCGAGGCGCATGTCCAGCTCGGCCTCGGAGAGCTTGTCGCCGATCAGGCCGCGGTCGACGACCGTCTGCCGGATCGTCTTCTTCTCCTTGAGCGCTTCCTTGGCCACCTTGGCGGCTTCCTCGTAGCCGATCGCCGAGTTCAGTGGCGTCACGATGGACGGCGACGACTCGGCCAGCGTGCGCAGGTGGTCCTCGTTGGCGACCAGGCCGTCAATGCACTTGGTGGCGAACAGCTTCGACACGTTGGACAGCAACGTGAAGGACTCCAGCACGTTGCGGGCCATCATCGGGATGTACACGTTCAATTCGAAGGCGCCGGACAGGCCGCCGACGGTGACCGCCGCGTCGTTGCCGATGACCTGGGCAGCCACCTGGGTAACCGCTTCGGGCAGAACGGGATTGACCTTGCCCGGCATGATCGAGCTGCCCGGCTGCAGGTCCGGCAGCTGGATTTCACCCAGGCCGGTCAGCGGGCCCGAGCCCATCCACCGTACGTCGTTGGCGATCTTGGTCAGCGACACAGCGATGGTCTTCAACGCGCCAGACGCCTCGACCAGTCCGTCGCGGGCCGCCTGCGCCTCGAAAGAGTCTGCGGCGGTGCGCAGTTCCGCGAGGCCGGTCTGGTTCACCAGCACCTCGACCACCTTGGCGCCGAAGCCGTCAGGGGCGTTCAGGCCGGTGCCGACGGCGGTGCCGCCGATGGCCAGCTCACCGAGGCGGGGCAGCGTCGCCTTCACCCGCTCGATGCCGGCCGCGATCTGGCGGGCGTAGCCGCCGAACTCCTGGCCCAGCGTCACCGGCACGGCGTCCATCAGGTGGGTGCGGCCGGACTTGACCACGGTGCGCCAGGCGCGGGCCTTGACGGCCAGCGACTCGTGCAGCACCTCGAGGGCCGGAATCAGGTGGCGCACAGCGGCTTCCGTCGCCGCGATGTGCGTGGCGGTGGGGAAGGTGTCGTTGGAGCTCTGGGACATGTTGACGTGGTCGTTGGGGTGGACGTCAACGCCGTTGCGCGCGCAGATCGAGGCGATCACCTCGTTGGCGTTCATGTTCGAGCTGGTGCCCGAACCGGTTTGGAACACGTCGATCGGGAACTGGTCGTCGTGCAGACCGTCGGCGATCTCACCGGCCGCGGCGATGATGGCGTCGGCCTTGTCGGCGGCCAGTAGCCCCAGGTCCTTGTTGACCTGTGCGCAGGCGGCCTTCAGCAGACCGAGGGCACGGATCTGGGTGCGTTCCAGGCCGCGGAACGAGATCGGGAAGTTCTCCACCGCCCGCTGGGTCTGCGCCCGCCACAGGGCGTTGATCGGCACCCGGACTTCGCCCATGGTGTCGTGCTCGATGCGGTACTCGGTTTCGACTGCGCTGTCGGTCATCTGCTCCCTTTGCTGGTGATTACGGAAGTGGGTGTGCTGCTGACAGATCCCCGGTGAAGTCCACCGCGGAGTATTCGTTGAGTTTGGACAGCCGGTGGTAGGCGTCGATCATCCGGACGGTGCCGGACTTGGACCGCATGACGATCGACTGGGTCGTGCACCCGCCCGCGAAGTAGCGCGCGCCCTTGAGCAGGTCGCCGTCGGTGACGCCGGTGGCGCAGAAGAACACGTTTTCGCCGGCGACCAGATCCTCGGTGGTCAGCACCCGGTCCAGGTCGTAGCCACGCTCGATGGCACGCTGACGCTCGTCGTCGCTGGTCGGCGCGAGCGTGGCCTGGATTTCGCCGCCCATGCAGCGGATGGCCGCGGCGGCGATGATGCCCTCGGGAGTGCCACCGATACCGGCCAGCAGATCGGTGCCGGACTCGGGCCGGCAGGCCGCGATGGCACCCGCGACGTCACCGTCGGAGATCAGCCGGATGCGGGCGCCGGCGGCGCGGACGTCGCTGATCAGCTCCGCGTGCCGGGGCCGGTCCAGGATGCACACCGTCACGTCGGCGACCGACGAGTTGCGTCGCTTGGCGATCCGGCGGATGTTCTCGCCGATCGGGGCGGTGATGTCGATGACGTCGGCCGCGTCCGGTCCAACGGCGATCTTGTTCATGTAGAAGACCGCGGACGGGTCGAACATGGTGCCGCGCTCGGACACTGCCAGCACCGAGATGGCGTTGGGCATGCCCTTGCTCATCAGGGTGGTGCCGTCGACCGGGTCGACGGCGAAGTCGCAGTCCGGCCCGTCGCCGTTGCCGACCTCTTCGCCGTTGTAGAGCATCGGGGCGTGGTCCTTCTCGCCCTCACCGATGACCACAACACCGCGCATCGACACCGAATTGACCAGCTCACGCATGGCGTCGACGGCCGCGCCGTCGCCGCCCTCCTTATCACCACGGCCCACCCAGCGGCCTGCGGCCATGGCACCGGCTTCGGTGACTCGGACCAGTTCGAGGGCGAGGTTACGGTCAGGGGCTTCCCGGCGCGACGGCGTCATGCGCAGATTGTCCCATTAGCGGGTCGGGGTTCGGGAGCTGGGATACTGAGCAATGTGACGTCATCATCCCCGGAGTCCGACGGCCCGCCCACCCCCACGCCCCAGGTGGTCGCGGAGGGCCAGTCGGTGCCGGTGCCCCGGCCGGCGAAGGATCGGCTGCTGCAGGACGGCCGCGACATGTTCTGGTCGATGGCCCCGTTGGTGCTGGCCTGTGTGGCCCTGGCCGGGATGCTCGGCATGTGCTCGTTCGCGCCGAGCGGGCCGGGTCGCGGGCCGGCGCCGCAGTACGACGCACCCGCCGCGCTCAAAGCCGATGCGGCCGCGCTGCACATCCCGATCCGGGTGCCGGTGCTGCCCGACGGGTGGCACGCAAATTCGGGGTCGCGCGGCGGCATCGAAGCGGGCCGCGTCGACTCGGTCACCAAAGCGCCCACGCGGGCGCTCTACTCGAAGGTCGGCTACCTGACGGCCTCGGGAATGTACGCCGCGCTGATTCAGAGCAACGCTGACGAGGAGAAACTGGTCGCCTCGATCCACACCGGCATGTACCCGACAGGGGCCCAGGACCTCGACGGCGTGCACTGGGTGGTCTACGAGGGCGCCGGGGACAATGACCAGGGGAGTGAACCGGTGTGGACCGCCAGGCTCAACGGCCCGACGGGGCCGGCACAGGTGGCGGTCAGCGGGTCGGCTTCGGCCGGCGACTACCGCACGCTGGCCGAAGCGACCCAGAAGGCGCAGCCGATCAGCTAGCTCTGAGCCAGCTTCATGACGTGACCGACGATGTCGGGGTAGCGCTTCAGATGCGCCCCGCCGTTGAGGTCGAGCACCTCGCCGGTCATCCATGACGCCTGATCCGAGCACAGGAACAGCACCGCGTTGGCGATGTCCTCGGGGGTTCCGGCCCGGCCCAGCGCGGTGTTCTCGACGTACTCCTCGACCACGCCGGGGATCATCGTGGCGGCCTCGGTCAGCGGGGTGTGGACGAATCCGGGGGCCACGGCGTTGACCCGAATGCCCTTGGACCCCATCTCCAACGCGGCGACCTGGGTCAGCATCGACAGACCGGCCTTGGCGGCGCAGTAGGCGCTCATGCCGATGGCGGGCTGACGCCCGTTCAGCGACGAGATGGACACCAGCGACCCACCTGCACGCAGGTGCCGACCGGCGTACTTGGCGACGGTGAAGCCTCCGACCAGACAGCAGTCGATCACCGACCGGAAGTCATCCACCGCCAGGTCGACGATCAGCCCCATATTGGAGAACCCGGCGCAGCTGACCACCGCGTCGAGTTCACCGGCCTGCGCGAAAGCCGCGGCGACAGAGTCCTCGTCGGTGACGTCGACAACCGCGGACGTGTGTGGTGCGCCGAGTTCGGCGGCCCGGGCCGCGGCGCCCTCGGCGTTGCGGTCGGCGATGGTGACCCGATAGCCCTGGGCGGCCAGGCCGCGGGCTGAAGCCCAGCCGATGCCGGATGCGCCACCGACCACGATGGCGTTGCGTTGTGTGCTCATTGGATACTCCTGGCGCGATCGAAGACTGCCCCGTGCCCCGACCAGCGGGGGCGAAGCTGTGAACAGATTACATAATCTGTTCACACCAGGAGCCGATACGCGTGCTCACGTCGTATCTGCGTCCGGTCCGGGCTCGCCCCACTTGCTGCGGATCGTGTTCCAGACGTCCGCGTACGGTCCAGGAACGCCTTGATAGACATTGTTTTTGGTGAAGTAGAACCGGGCCAGCGGGGCCGCGGCCAGCATTGGCCAGCGCTTCCAGCCGATGAACGCCGCGGTGTCGGCCAGTGTTTGCGGCCACGAATGATGTTGGTGGCCAAGGACTTCCTGAGCAGTTGCTGAGTCCATCCAGTCGGTGGCGAACCAATCGGCGTCGCTGTCGGGGTTGCCAGGCCGGCCGGTGGGCATCAGCTGTCCCACGCCCATTGCCGCGGTGGTCTTCGGCGCGATCTCGCCCTGGAGTTGGCGGTGGCTGTCGTCGCCGCCGATCAGCAGCACCCGGCGGGTGACATCCACGGTGGTGGCCGCGGCGAATGCGAACGCCACGTCTCGCACATCGACGGTCTGTAGCCGGCCGTCGGCGGGCAGGACGCCCTCGAAGAACAGCAGATCGCGGTCCATGCTCAAGCCGGGCTCGGAAGTCAGCACCCCGCCCAGGCGCAGGATCAGCCACTCCAGGCCGGAGTCGCGCACCAGCGCTTCGGCCTCGACCTTGTGCTGGCCGTAGATGTCGGTCGGATGCACCGGCGTATCGGCGGTGAGTACGTCGCTGATCTTGTGCGGGTTGCGGGCGCCGTAGACCGCAATGCTGGAGGCCTGGACGAATCGTGGGGCAGTGGACTGCTTGGCCGCAGCGGCCAGCAGAAAGCCGGTGGCGTCGACGTTGACCTTGCGGGCCAGGCCGCGGCGGGCGTAGCAGAACGGCGGGATGATTGCGGCGAGATGGATGATCGCGGCCGGGGAAACCTCGCTGACCAGCGCATCAACTGCCATCGGATCGGTCAGGTCCGCATAGCGCACCGTCACGCCGATCGGCAGTTTGGCTGCCGCTTCGCGATTGCCCGGGGTGTCCAGGTCCGTGGCCACCACCTGCCGTCCGTCGGCGGCCAGGCGCTTTACGGTTTGCGATCCGACCATGCCGAAGGCTCCGGTTACCAGTACTACGTCGCTCACGGCAGCTCCCAACTTGAGGCCCTAGTTACCGTCATCCTTACCATATGTTCGACGGCAGAGCCTTCGGTGGCCGGCTCTCGATGTCACCCCGGCGGCAGAGTGCACCGGAAGCCGATGTGGCTCATCCCGGTGTCAACCGCCTGTGGACGCCGCGCCGCCGGCCGGTAGCGCAGGCAATAGCTGTCCGCGCACAGGAACGACCCGCCCTTGATCACCCGGCGCGGCACCTGGAACTGCGGTTGATCTGGGTCGTAACTATCTGCGGCACAACAGGATTGGCTGTCGCGGGTGGCGCCGTAGAAGTCGGTGGTCCATTCCCACACGTTGCCGGCCATGTCGAACAGCCCGTAGCCGTTGGCGGCGAAGCTGCCCACCGGCGCAGTCTGGCCGTAACCGGTGTCCGGCAGGTACGGGAATTCGCCGTGCCAGTAGTTTGCCAGTCGTTGCCCGGGTTGTTCGGGCTCGTCGCCCCAGGTGTAGGTGGCGCGGTCCAGGCCGCCACGAGCGGCGATCTCCCACTGTGCCTCGGTGGGCAGCGCCAGCCCGGCCCAGTCGGCGTATGCGGCGGCGTCGTCGAACGCCACGTGCACGACGGGATGGTGCTCCCGGTTACGCAGCGACGAGCGCGGGCCGCGTGGATGGTTCCAGCAGGCGCCGGGTGTCCAGGTCCACCACTGGCTCAGGTGATGCAGGTCAACGGGGCCGGGGGTGCGGTGAAACACCATCGAGCCCGGTTGCAGATTCTCTGCAGGGGCACCGGGGTAGTCGGCGGCGTTCAGCGGCCGTTCAGCGACCGTCACGTAACCCGTGGCCGCGACGAACGCGGCGAACTGGGCATTGGTCACCTGGTGGCGCTGGATCCAGAAGCCGTCGACGGAGACCTCGCGGGCCGGGGCCTCCTCGGGGTAGTGCTCGTCGGAGCCCAGCACCGCGGTCTGCGCCGGAATCCAGACCGCGTCGAAATCGACGTTTTGGCCGCCGTTACTCGCACTTTTCGGCCCGTTCGTCCGGTTGGGCGGTAGGGGGTCAGGCATCGAAGACGGTGGCCCAGTCGTTCCGCATGCTGGCGACGGTCCACCCGCGGGCGGCAGCGAGGTCCAGCGCGCGCTCCGCGCCTGCGGCGTAATCGAATTCGCGGTCGGCATCGTCGTGCTGCACCAGAAGGCTGAGCCCGCGCGTGTATTCGAGCATCTCGATGTCGCCGTTGGAGTTACCCGCGGCGAAGATCGGCCGGCGCCCGGTGCGGCCCCAGATTCGGGCCGGCTTCACCGGTCCGTCGTCGAGAAATTCCGGCTGGGCGGTCGTGTGCAGGTCGCCGTCGCGGTATTGCAGCGCAACCGAACTGCCGATCACCCGTTCCGGCGGAATGCCGTACATCATGCCGGTCACCGGGCGCATGAAATCACGTCCGCCACCGGAGACGATGTAGCAGCTGAACCTGTGGTGCTCCAAGTAGCGGAGCAGTGCCACCATCGGCGTGTACCTGCATTCGAGGTACGGGCGGTCCAGCGTCGGGTGCCGGGTTTCGGCGAAGAAGGCTGCGACCTGTGCCGCGTGCTCCTCGACTGTGATCGCCTCGTAGGCCGAAAGAACAGCTGCACCAAGCAGTTTCAGATCACTATCATCGCCTTGATAGTGCTTGGTCGCGGCCGCGCCGAACCAGGCCAGGTCGCCCGTGGCCGCGGCGGTGTACGGCTGGTGCTCGGCCAGCTCGGGATCCGCGGCCGCCAGCTGGGCCAGTCGGCGGATCAGGAAATCCATTTGAACGTAGGCCGGTTTCTCGCACCACAACGTGCCGTCGTTGTCGAATACCGCGACACGATCTTGTGGCGCAACGAAATCCGGGCCTTCGGTAGTGATGCGCCCGACGAAGTCGACGATCGCCAACTTCGTCGGACCGTTGTGCCAAGAGGAGAGCACCTAGTCAGCCGCCAGGAACTCTTCGAGTTTCTTGACGATCTGATCAATGCTGAAGCTGGCGGGTGGGTGCCGTGGCGGGAACTCCTTGAACGTGTCGAGGAACGCCGCGGCCATCGCGGTCGCGTAGAGGGCGAAGAAATCCCGGCGCAGGAACCATTCGTAGTAGGTGTTCGACGTGATGTCGGCATACTCGAACGGGTCGGTGCGCAGGTTGAACAGCTTCGGCACTCGTAGCGGCGTGAACGGTTCGGCCCAGATCCGCAGCGTGCCCTGGCAGCGCTGCTCGGCGAAGACGATCTTCCAGTTCTCGAACCGCATCGCGACCATCTCGGCGTCGTCGTTGAAGTAGAAGAAGCCGCGCCGCGGGCTGGTCTCCACTTCGCCTGTGAGATAAGGCAGCAGGTTGAACCCGTCGATGTGAATCTTGTATTCGGTCTCCCCGTCGGCGCCCGCTTTGTGGCCCGTCTTGAGCTTCTCGACGATGTCGGGATCGCCTGCGGCAGCCAACAGCGTCGGCAGCCAGTCGTGGTGCTGGATGATGTCGTTGGATACGCTGCCCGCCTTGATCTTTACCGGCCAGCGGATCAGCTCGGGCACGCGGAACGCGCCCTCCCAGTTGGTGTTCTTCTCGCTGCGGAACGGTGTCGTTCCCGCATCGGGCCATGAGTTGCGGTGCGGACCGTTATCGGTGGAGTAGATGACAATGGTGTCCTCGGCAATGCCCAGTTCGTCGAGCACGTCGAGCACCGTGCCCACGTTCTTGTCGTGGTCGATCATCGCGTCGTGGTACTCGGACTGCCACAGTCCGGCCTGCCCGCGGCTTTCCGGTTTCACGTGCGTGTAGAGGTGCATGTGGGTGAAGTTGCACCATGCGAAGAACGGGTTGCCCGCGTCGTGCTGTCGCTTGATGTAGTCGACGGTGCGGTCGGCTATGTCGTCGTCGATGGTCTCCATCCGCTTCGCGGTGAGTGGGCCGGTGTCCTCGACGGTCTGCTTGCCGATCGGACCGAACTTGGGATCGTCGGGTTCGGTCGACACCTCGGCGGTGGCCTTGCAGTTCATCACGCCGCGCGGCAATGCCTTATCATACAGCCGAGGGAATTGGTCTTTGTGCGGGTAGTCGAAATTCTCGGGTTCTTCCTCGGCATTGAGGTGGTACAGGTTGCCGTAGAACTCGTCGAAGCCGTGCACCGTCGGCAGGTACTTGTTCAGGTCGCCGAAGTGGTTCTTGCCGAACTGGCCGGTCGCGTAGCCGAGCGGCTTCAGCAACTCTGCGATAGTGGGATCCTCTGCGGCCCAACCGATGTCAACTCCGGGCACGCCGACTTTGCTCATCCCGGTGCGGTAGACGCTTTGCCCACTGATGAATGCAGCCCGGCCCGCGGTGCAGCTTTGCTCACCGTAGGAGTCGGTGAATCGCATTCCCTCGTTGGCGATGCGGTCGATGTTCGGCGTGCGGTAGCCCATCAAGCCGTCGCTGTAGCAACTCAGGTTGCTGATGCCGATATCGTCGCCCCAGATGATCAGGATGTTGGGCTTGCCGTCGGGCATTGCTGAGCTCCTTGATCGAACGGAAATTCTTGTGTCCGTTCGACTTTATGTGGGTATCGCCGATTCCGGCGCGAGTTCGGCAGACGTTCAGCTGTGTCACTGCCATTCGGTATGGGTCATCAGCGGCGGCGGCAGCGGTTGTCGTAGGACTGCTAGTGCTGCTGCTGACCGCACTGTTCGTTGGTCTCGTCGGTGGTGGAATCCTGCGCCGTGGCCGACCGCTTGTGTTTGACGTGCACGATGTAGGACGCCTGGTAGGCCAGTGCCAGAGCCAGGACTGCAAGCTGGGCGATGAGACACCTCAGCTGACCCGAACCTGGGTAGGCCAGCTGGACCACGCTTATCAGCACCATGATGAGGAGCATGGCTGCCCAAAAGCTGGTCAGCACGAAACACGTGCGGATGAATGAAACCGTTTCACGCTCCTCGGGAGGCGCGCTTTCGCGGGCGTACTTCTCGACGAACGGTCGGTCCATGATCATCGAAAGCATAACGGCCACAAAGAGAATGGCCGAGGGAAAGATGCCTAGGTGTCGAATGACCCACGCGTTTTTCAGCCAAACCGCAAGAACAAGCGCGACGAGAAAGAAGGTGCCGGTCGCCCACAACATCGTGCCGCGCGTCAACCGTGCCCACGCCATGACAATCAACAGCGCAATTCCCGTATATACGCCGATCTGCAGCCGCACCAGTGAATGCCCCATGGAGATGAACCAAAACGCGAAGAGAGGCGCGAGAGAGCCAACGATCTTGATGGTCTGTTTGAGGCTGCTAAGGGTGATGTCATCGATTTTTGGCAGCCCTAATCGCCCTCTCGGCGAATGTCGGTCCACTCGATGTCCCCTTCTTTTCCGGTGGTCGCAGAAAATCCGCCCCGACCGTCTTTTCCTGACCTCTCAGTGTTCCTTGCGGCCATGGGCTTAAGCAGAGGCGAAGGTCCCCGTGGCTGATCGTCAGCGAGACTTCTGCACTGACCTTTCTAGCCAAAGCGTCGCGTCCTGGACCGCGCCCTGCGACCGAGTTTGTTCAGTGCCGGCGTGCCCATCCAGCTGGTCCAGTGCGATGTCGGGTACCCGTTCGCCTAGGTGAAAGTCCGACAGACGTTGAGTCGGTGGGGGCGGTAGGACTGCCATGCTCACCACCCGGATCAGAACCTAGCGAATCGACAGCCGCACCGACGGACGCGAATAGCTGGTTATCGCCGATCCGCGCCCGCAGGCCGCTTCGCACCAAGCCGGCGCGGACCGCAGAATTGGTTCTGGCCATTGCGAAATGCACACCGCGGTGCTCCAGTTGGTCAAGCACTGCGGCTAATGCACGCGATCCCGTGTAATCAATATCGGTCATCCCGATCGAGTCGAGCACGAGGAGTCGAGGTGGGGGTTCCGCACGGTTGAGCTCGGCGATCAACTCGGTTCGGAAATGGTCCGCGTTGGCATACCACAGGGGAGTTGCGAAGAGCACCACGAGTATTCCGGGAACCTCGACGGGCTTGGCGGAGCTGCCGAGCGGAGCCCAGCTGGTGGTTGACGGTATGCGACCCAGTATTTGGACGTGCGGGCGGGCGCTGATCCGGGCGCGGTCGTAAACGGCCAGGGTAACCGCGACCGCGATGCCCTGCTCGACGCCAACCAGCGCCACGGTCAGAAGGGTGATCAGCGTCAATCCGAATTCGACCCTGTCATAACGCGCGATATCGATTAGGTCGTGCACGGGGAAGATTCGGGCGGCGATGAAGATCAGAACCGCCGCCAAAGCGGCTACCGGCAGGTCCCGAAGTACCGCCGAGGCGGGGATCAGCAAGACCAGACCGGCGGCCGCGAGGATGCCGGTCAGCTGGGTTCTCCCGGATGCCGCAACGACTGCCGCGGTTCGCGGCGGGCTCGCGTCAACGGGAAACGCACCGACCAGGCCGGCCATGACGTTGCCGGCTCCGACGCCGACGAAGTCGCGATTGACGTCTGTCTGATAGCCGCCCTGGCCCGCGAAAGCGCGGGTGGTCGCCGCTGTCTGGCTGATGGTGACCAGAGCCACGACACCAGCGATCGGTAGGACTGCACCCACGGCCGACCAGGACAGCCCATGCAACCCGAAGTGCGGCTTGCCGTTTTCAAGTGCGCCCAACACCGGCACGCCGTGAGCCTGCAGATTCAACCAGCGAGCCAGCACCGTGGCAGCGATCAGACCGACTAGTGCTCCGGGTAGCCGGCGATCGATGAGTTCGGCGATCAGCACAATGATGAACACACCGGCGCTGACACCCGCCGTCCACCCGTTGATCAGATGGAGGTCGCGGGCTGCGGCGGCAACACGATGCACGATGCTGCCCCCCGCGTTGGGAAGACCCAAGAGGTCAGGCAGCTGATGCACGGCGATGATCACCGCCACTCCGCCCAAGAATCCGCTGATGATCGGGACCGACAAGAACTCGGCTACCCAGCCCAGGCGCAGCAAGCCGACGATGGCCACCACCACCCCAATCGCGGCGGCGAGGATTCCCACCAACGCGATGTAGTCGGGCGATCCCGCCAGTGCCAGCGCTCCCACGCCGACAGCGAATAGCGGCGCGATGGTCGAATCAGCGCCGACCGACATCTGCCGATTGGACCCCAACAAGGCGAACATCACAGAGCCGGCGACAAACGCGTAAAAACCGGTGATCGGCGGCATATCGGCGAGTCGTGCGGTGGCCAGTTGCTCGGGCACTGCGATCGCCAGCAAGGTGAGTGCTGCGAATAGATCGTTGATCATCCAGGACGGCCGGTAACCACG
>JARLGS010000975.1 GCA_031292695.1 Mycobacterium sp.
ACCTGGCCGGCGACCTGTCCCCGATCGAGCTGCCGTCGTTCGTGGGCAAGGGCCCGTTGCAGTACCTCCCGCCGCTGATCGTCGGTCGGGGTCTGCGTCCCGAGCATGTGCGGACGCCAGACGTACACGCCCGGTGATTGACTTGACCGGTGACTGAATCCGCACTGGCCTTCGTGACCGTGGCGCAGGACGACCCACTGGCCGGCCCGCTGCTGACCGAGCTCGCCGTCGAGTACGCCACTCGCTACGACAGCACCCCGGCCGCGGTCAGCGCCTGGCTGCGGGACTACCCGGCCGCGGAGTTCGAACCGCCGGCCGGGGCCATGCTGATCGGACTGCGCAACGGGGTGCCGGTCACCGGCGGGGCGTTCCGCCGCTTTGATACGGAAACCGCTGAACTGAAACGGATTTGGACAGACTCCGGCTCCCGGCGGCAGGGGTACGCGCGGGCGCTGCTGGCCCAACTGGAGGTGCGCATCGCCGCCGCCGGGTACCGGCGCGTCTACCTGACCACCGGACATCGCCAACCCGAGGCCGAGGCGCTGTACCTGGCCGCCGGGTATCGCCGAATGACGGAGCCGCTGCCGGCCGAAGGCGAGGTCTATCCGATCGCTTTTGCCAAGGACATTGCGGAATCCGAGCTGTCCGTACCGTCCCGTGGATAGGCTTGCGCGTGCTCTCGGGTTGGACTGTCGCGTGGCTGCTGATGGCGGTCGCCGTGCTGGTACTCGGGGCGGGTTTGGCAGTGCGGTCCTACGCCACCCGGATGCCGGCCGACCACCCGCTGTTCCGGGTGGCGCGCGTGGTGCGGTGTTCCGGCCTGGGGCGGCTGATTTACGGTCCGCTCGATCGTGATGCCCAGGGCGAAAACATCTTTGACGAAGAAGAACTCCATCACATGATCATGATGCCCACCGCGACAGTGAGCTGCGGGCTGCTTCTGACGGGGGTGTTCTTGCTGTTCGTGCAGTTGCTCAAGCCCTGACCCTCGGCGTTCGTCAGTCCCGCGGCAGCGCGAGTTCGGCGGCTTCCCGCACCGGCCCGCGCCACACCGGTCCGTGACCGGGCAGCAGCACCTGGGTATCCAGCAGCGCCAGCGCGGCCACGCTGCGTTCGGTGGCGCCCTGGTCGTGATTGAACATCTGCGGCAACAGTTGGGGGCCGCGCCTGGTGGACACCGGGTGACCGGTGATGACGGCGTCGCCGGCCACCAGCACGTCGTCGAACACGTACGAGCAGTGTCCGCCGGTGTGGCCGGGGCTCGGGATCAGGCGCGGGCTGCCCGGCAGGGCTGCCGCCACGTCCTCGGTGAGTGGTTGTGCGGTCGGAATGCCCTCGCGAACCAGGGCGCCCTTGCCGAGGATCGTCATCGACCAGGTCAGGTAACGCGGCTGCCAGGCGTGGGCCAGCAGATCCGCGGGTGAAACCTGTTCCAGATACTCGCGTTTGGCATGGCCGACTTCGGTGCCATGGCAGAACACCGGTGTGCCATGGGTTTTGGCGAACCAGATGGCGGTGCCGAGGTGGTCGACGTGGGCGTGGGTGAGCAGGATCGCCCCGACGTCGCCGGGGCCGTAGCCCAGCTCGCGCAGCGACCCGAGGACGTCGTCGCGCTGGCCGGGAAAACCGGCGTCGATCAGCATCACGCCGTCGTCGTCGCTGACCAGGGTCCAGTTGACCAGGTCGGTGTGGGCGAAGTGGATGTTGTCGGTGATCGCGCTGAGGACTGCCGGCATGTCGTGAGTGTAGGCAGGGGAGTAGAACAATAGGGGCGCACGCGAGTAGCAATCAGGCGTGTGGACGCAGGGCTTACGTGACGAGCAGAAGGCAGGCCATGGCTGAACTGAGACTGGGTTACAAGGCGTCGGCGGAGCAGTTCGCACCCCGTGAACTGGTGGAACTCGCCGTGGCGGCTGAGGCGGCCGGTATGGACAGCGCGACGGTCAGTGACCATTTCCAGCCGTGGCGGCACACCGGCGGTCACGCGCCGTTCTCCCTGGCCTGGATGACCGCGGTGGGTGAGCGCACGGAGCGCTTGGTCCTGGGCACCTCGGTGCTGACCCCGACGTTCCGGTACAACCCGGCGGTCATCGCACAGGCGTTTGCCACCATGGGCTGCCTTTACCCGAACCGGATCTTCCTCGGCGTCGGCACCGGTGAGGCGCTCAATGAGATCGCCACCGGCTACCAGGGCGAGTGGCCGGAGTTCAAGGAGCGTTACGCCCGGTTGCGCGAGTCGGTGCGGCTGATGCGCGAGCTGTGGCTCGGCGACCGCGTTGATTTTGACGGCGAGTACTACCAGACCAAGGGCGCCTCCATCTACGACGTGCCCTCCGGTGGCATCCCGATCTACATCGCCGCCGGCGGCCCGCAGGTGGCCAAGTACGCCGGTCGCGCCGGTGACGGCTTCATCTGTACCTCGGGCAAGGGCGAGGAGCTGTACAAGGACAAGCTCATCCCTGCCATGCGCGAGGGTGCCGAGGCCGCGGGCAAGAACCCCGATGACGTCGACCGGATGATCGAGATCAAGATCTCCTACGACCCGGATCCTGAACTGGCGCTGGAGAACACCCGGTTCTGGGCGCCGCTGTCGCTGACCGCCGAGCAGAAGCACTCCATTGAGGACCCGATGGAGATGGAGGCGGCCGCCGACGCGCTGCCCATCGAACAGGTGGCCAAGCGCTGGATCGTGGCCTCCGACCCGGACGAAGCCGTCGAGAAGGTCAAGCAATACGTCGACTGGGGCCTGAACCACCTGGTATTTCACGACCCCCGGCAGGACCAGCGCCGGTTCCTGGAGCTGTTCAAGACCGACCTGGAACCGCGGCTCCGCAAGCTCGCCTGACCCGCGGCTCACCTCGGTAGGCTGTCCCGGTGCCTGACGCAACCGCGATCTACATCGCCTCGCCCGAAGGCGATACCGGCAAGTCGACGATCGCACTGGGCATCGTGCACCGATTGGCTGCCACGGTCGCCAATGTCGGGGTGTTCCGGCCGATCGTCCGCGCCGACGCCGGTCGCGACTACATCCTCGAGTTGTTGCTGGCGCACTCCACCGCCGGCCTGGACTACGACGACTGCGCGGGGGTGACCTACCAGCAGCTGCACGACGACACCGATGCGGCGATTGCCGACATCGTCGACCGGTATCACCGGGTGGCAGACAAATGTGGTGCGGTGGTGATCGTCGGCAGCGACTACACCGATGTCGCCTCACCCAGTGAGCTGTCGGTGAACGCCCGGATCGCCGTGAATCTCGGTGCGCCGGTGTTGCTCTCGGTGCGCGCCGCCGAGCGCACGCCGACCGAGGTCGCGCATGTGGTCGAGCTCTGTCTGGCGGAGTTGGCCGGGCAGCACGCGCACACCGCGGCAGTGGTCGCCAACCGCTGCGACCCGGCCGAATTGGCCGAGGTCGCCGCGGTATTGCAGCGGTTCACCCCGAAAAGCTATGTGCTGCCCGAGGAACCCCTGCTCGCCGCGCCGACGGTGGCCGAACTGCGGGACGCGGTCAACGGCACCATGATCAGCGGCGACGACGAGTTGCTCGCCCGTGAGGCCATGGGCGTCCTGGTGGCCGGCATGACCGCGGAGCACTGCCTTGAGCGCCTGGGCGAATCCATGGCCGTGATCACGCCGGGCGACCGGTCGGACGTCGTGCTGGCCATCGCCAGTGCTCATGCGGCGGAGGGGTTTCCGTCGCTGTCCTGCATCATCCTCAATGGTGGCCTGCCGCTGCATCCGGCGATCGCCAAGTTGGTGGACGGCCTCGGTCTGCGGTTGCCGATCATCACCACCGACAGCGGCACCTACGACACCGCGCGTGCGGCGTCGACCGCGAAGGGCCGGGTGACGGCAACCTCGCTGCGCAAGATCGACACCGCGCTGGCACTGATGGATCAGCACGTCGATGTCGCGGATATGCTTGCCCAACTTGCCGTTCCGATTCCCACGGTGACGACGCCGCAGATGTTCACCCACCAGTTGCAGGACCGGGCGCGGTCCGATCGCAAGCGGATCGTGTTGCCCGAAGGCGACGATGACCGGATTCTGCGCGCCGCGGGGCGGCTGCTGGCGCGCTCGGTGGCCGACCTGACCATCCTCGGTGACGAGCCGACCGTGCGGGCCCGGGCCGCCGAACTGGGCCTCGACCTGTCGGCCGCGACGGTGCTGAACCCCCGCACCAGCGCGCTGTCCGACCAATTCGCGGCGCAGTATGCCGAGATGCGCAGGCACAAGGGCGTCACCATCGAGCAGGCCCGCGAAATCATCCACGACGGCTCGTATTTCGGCACCATGCTGGTGCGGGGCGGCATGGTCGACGGCATGGTGTCCGGCGCGGTACACACCACTGCGCACACGGTGCGACCGGCTTTCGAGATCATCCGCACCGCACCGGGCATCTCGACGGTGTCGAGCATCTTTCTGATGTGCCTGGCCGATCGGGTGCTGGCCTACGGCGACTGTGCGATTGTGCCGGACCCGACCTCGCAACAGCTGGCCGACATCGCGATCAGTTCGGCGCAGACCGCCGCGCAGTTCGGTATCGAGCCGAGGGTGGCCATGCTGTCCTACTCGACCGGCGATTCGGGCACCGGTGTGGACGTCGACAAGGTCAGGGCGGCAACGGAATTGGTCCGCCAGCGAGCGCCGGAGCTGCTCGTGGAAGGGCCGATCCAGTATGACGCCGCGGTCGAGCCTTCGGTGGCCGCGACCAAGATGCCGCATTCTCCGGTCGCTGGCCGCGCCACGGTGCTGATCTTCCCGGACCTGAACACCGGCAACAACACGTACAAGGCGGTGCAGCGCAGCGCCGGCGCCATCGCGATCGGCCCGGTGCTGCAAGGCCTGAACAAGCCGGTGAACGACCTGTCCCGTGGGGCCCTGGTCGAGGACATCGTCAATACCGTTGCCATCACGGCGATTCAGGCGCAGGGGGCGAAATGAGCGGGCCGGTTCTGGTGCTCAACTCCGGCTCGTCCTCGGTGAAATACCGTTTGGTGCAGCCGGATTCGGGAGAGTCGCTGGTCGACGGCGTGGTCGAGCGGGTGGCGGACTACCGGCAGGCGCTGCAGCAGGTCTTCGATGCGGTGACCGGGGTCGGGGTGTCCGCTGAGGACGTGGCGGCGGTCGGGCACCGGGTGGTGCACGGCGGTCGGCAGTTATACCGGCCCACGGTGATCGACGACGCGCTGGTGGCCAAGCTCGAGGAGTTGGCTCCGCTGGCCCCACTGCACAATCCGCCCGCGTTGCTCGGCATCAACGAGGCCCGCCGCCTACTGCCCGATGTGCCTCATGTCGCGGTGTTCGACACCGCCTTCTTCCACAACCTGCCCGCGGCCGCGGCCGAATACGCGATCGACCGGGAGGTGGCCGCGCAGTGGCACATTCGGCGGTACGGCTTCCACGGCACCTCGCACCAGTACGTCAGCGAGCAGGCCGCCAATTTTCTGGACCGGCCCCTGGAATCGCTGAATCAGATTGTGCTGCACCTGGGCAACGGGGCATCGGCGTCGGCCATCGTCGGCGGGCCCCCGATCGACACGTCGATGGGGCTGACGCCGATGGAGGGCCTGGTGATGGGTACCCGTTCCGGTGACATCGATCCCGGCGTCATCATGTACCTGTCGCGTGCCGCCGGGATGTCGATCGAAGACATCGACACCATGCTGAACCGGCAGTCGGGTGTGCACGGGCTGGGCGGTGCGACCGATTTCCGTGAGTTGCACAAACGCATGGACGCCGGAGACGCTGACGCGCAGTTGGCCTATGACGTCTACATCCACCGGCTGCGGAAGTACGTCGGCGCCTACCTGGCCCTGCTCGGTGGAGCCGATGTCATCACCTTCACCGCCGGGGTCGGAGAGAATGACGCGGCCGTCCGTCGCGACGCGCTGAGCGGGTTGTCGGCGCTCGGGATCGAGGTCGACGACGACCGCAACCGCGCGGCCGACCATGGGCCGCGGCGCATCTCCTCGGACGCGTCGAAGGTAACCGTGTTGGTCGTCCCGACCAACGAGGAGCTGGCCATCGCGCGGGCCTGCGTCGATATCTGTGGGGTTTCCTGAAAGGAACCTGCCAGGTTCGGGGCGTAGTTTGCGCGACGTGCACCCTTTGACTGGGACGTTCGACCCCGTCGCCATCGTGCTGATGCTGTTCGCGACCGGTTTCTTTGCGTGGGCCCGCCGGGGGACCGCAGTGCTGCGGTCCCAGTGGTGGTGTCTCGGCGTCGCCATCGTGGTGTGGGCGCTGTCGACGCTCAGCGCTGTCGCGGTCTATGCGCCGTTCCTGTTCTGGTTGCGGGCCCTGCAGGTCTTGCTGCTGTTGTATGTGGTGCCGTTCTTCCTGGCGCTGAGCCGTCCGGTCGCGACCCTGCGTGCGGCGTCCGGATCGCAAGCGCAGCAGCGGATCGACACCGTACTGAACTCCGCCGCGGCGCGTCTGCTGCTGTCGCCGCCCGTTACCTCGGTGCTGATGCTCGCGACACCGTGGCTGTTGTACATGACGCCGTGGTACGTCGCGTCGATGACCGGCCCGCTCGCGGCGCTCACCCGTCTTGTGCTGCTGGGCATCGGGTTTGGCTACTTCTACGCGCGGCTGCAGGTCGACCCGGTGCCGCACCGCTACCCGCCGCTGATGTCCATCGGTATCAGCGTGGCCGAGGGCCTGGGCGACGGCATCCTCGGTCTGGTGCTGTGGCTCGGTCCGGTGATCGCCTACGACTACTACGCCGGCCTGCACCGCGATTTCGGGCCAAGCATCCGAACCGACCAGACTTTCGGCGCGGGCGTGTTGTGGGTTCTGGGTGACGTGCTGGGCCTGCCGTTCATCATGTTGTTGATGCGGGCCATGGGGTCCGACGAACGACGCAAGGCGGCCGAGATCGACGCCGAGTTGGATGCGGCCGCCACCGCTGCCCCGACGGCTTCGGCTGCTTCGGCTGCCGAGTCGGACGACCGGGCTGAGGCCGCGGTTTCTGATGCTGATCGCGAAGCTGCGGCTCCGCCGACCGCCCTGTGGTGGCAGAACGACCCGCAGTTGCGCGACCGCTACCGGTGAGCCGGTCGGCCGCTTGACCGGTAGCGGACTCGGCGCTCCTAGTCGGCCAGCGTCCACGCCGAGGTTGCGATGAGGTCGCCGCGCTGCAGTGCGGCCGCGCGGTGTTCGTGCACAGTCGCGTATCCCTGGCTGGTGACCATGTCGATGAACGCTCCCGGGGTGGGATATTCGACTATCAGAATGGCATCCCACCAAGGCTTTTCGCCGTCGCCGATGATCACTGCGGGGGCGGTGCCGGCGTAGCGGATGCTGGCGCCGACGCGGTCCAGGTGCGGCTGCACCTCCCGGCCGTACTGCAGGTAGCGATCCCGTCCGCCGGCTTCGTTGAACCGTAGTAGGTTGACCATCAGGACTGGGGCGTCGGCGGGCCGAGCGGTCAGCGCGGCGAATTGTTCGGGCGTGGTATCAAGTGTCGTGGCCATGTGAATCTCCTTGTCAGGATTGGTTGTCGAATAAATGTTCCGACCCGTTCGAGGAGGACCGGAACGACAAATTCGGCGACCCGGAATGAGCGCTTTGCGGCCGTAAGTCCGGCCGCTGCGTCGGTGGGACTTCGGTAGTTCCAGGTTCTGTCATCCGGCGGCGTTCAGTCTTGACAGTTGAGGACGATAATTTGACAATTCAGGACATGTCGGTGGTGCGAGGCACCTCGCTGTCCGAATACCCGCAGCTGGTCACCGAACTCGGCGGTGACCCCGTCGCGTTGCTGAGGGACGCCGGTATCAATCCGGCCGACATCGGCGACTATGAAGTGTTCCTGCCATTTTCGGCCGTCGTGCGGGTGGTTGAGGATGCGGCCGCACTGCTCGCGCCAACCGATTTCGGGCGGCGACTGGCGTTACGTCAGGGCATCGAGATTCTCGGTCCGGTCGGGGTCGCGGCACGGACCGCCGCTACCGTGGCTGACGCGTTCCGGATTTTCGGCACCTACCTCGCCGCATATAGCCCGGCGCTCAGCCTCAGCATCTCGTCACTGGCGGCGCCCGGTCGGTCGTTCTTCGAATTCCAGATCGTCGTCGACGGCCTTCGGTCGCACCCGCACGCGACGGAGCTGAGCATGGGCGTATCCCTCCGCGTGCTACGGCACCTGCTGGGCACCGAGTACCGGCCCATCTCGGCGCATCTCCCGCACGAGCCATTGGCGGCGCAGCGGATCTACGATGAATTCTTTGGTTGCCGAACACTTTTCGCTCAGTCGGCCACGGGATTCACCCTGCGCAGCACGGACTTGGCTCGTCCACTGAAACAGGACGTGCTGGCCCATGAGGCCGTGGTGCGCTACCTGGATACCCTGATTGCGGACGAGTCGAACATGACGCAGTCGGTGCGCGCGATAGTTCGCCACCTGCTGCCCACGGGCACTGTGTCACTGGAGTTGGTCGCCGCTCAGTTCCAGTTACATCCCAAAGCATTACAGCGCCGCCTCACCGCGGAAGGGACAACCTTCGCTGCTGTGACCGACGTGGTCCGCCGAACCACCGCGCACCGCTACCTGCGTGACACCGACATCGCCCTCGGACATCTCAGCCGGGAACTCGGCTACGCCGAGCAGAGCGAGCTCAGTCGCTCCTGCCGTCGCTGGTTCGGTTGCGGCCCAACCGCATATCGTAAGACGCTGAACTCCGCACCATCAGCTATCGAGATTTGATTGGCGGGGCCTCGGCCGTCCTGTCACCCACCGGCCACACTCGCTAGAACGTGCTGATCGGCCGCACACTGTTGGCCAGATCCACCAGCGCGTACCGGTGCTCCTTGGTCGGTGCGATCCGGGCCAGCCCGCGCATCGAGGCCTCCACGCCGAGGCGCAGGCCGTATTCGGTGAACGGGAAGCCCAGAATGTGGTTTGTGCTGGCGGTGTGATCGGCCAGCCAGTCCAGTGCCGTGCCGAGCACCAGCGCCCGGATCTGCAGGACTCGGCGTTCGGTTTCCGGCAGTGCCTCCACCCGGCGGGCGGGATCGCGGATCTGCCGTTCGGTGATGTCGGCG
>JARLGS010000976.1 GCA_031292695.1 Mycobacterium sp.
CCAACGCATCCTGGTGTGAGGCCAACGCCGCGTCGACCTTCGCCGCTTCCAGCTTCGGTAGCCGGATCCGGTAGGTGGTCGATCCGTCGGCGTTGGTGGTTTTGGCGATCGACCGCTGAGGTTCCGGCCGGGGCTCGGGGTCCGGTCGTGGTTCCAGTTTGATGGCGGTGCGTAGTTGGTTGACCGTGGCCACCGCCGCCAACTCTGCGTAATGCGCATCGGATCCGTCTGCCGCCCGTTCGGCGATCACCCCGACCTGATCCAACGACAACCGGCCCTCACCCATCCCGTCGCCGCAAGCCGGGAACTCTGCCAGTCGATGCGCGACCGCCACCATCACCGCTGCGTTGTGTGGTGTCACCCCGGTTTTCCACGCCACCAGCGCCGGCAGGGACCGGGCGCCGGTGGCGCCCCACAGCCCGTCGCGGTCGATCTCGGCAACAATCTGCACCAGACGTCCGTCGATCGCATTGCGTTGACCGGTCAGCTCCGCGACCTCGTCGAACAACACCTCCAGGCGCTCACCGGGGCTCGCCTCGGTGGCCAAAGAGGTTGCAGCGGTGGACATAACACCATCATCGCAGAGGGGTACGACAAGTTTTGGCCCGCTAGTCGCCCACCGATTTCGTCACGGTGACTTTGACGTTCTTCATGATGGGCTGGTCGCTCTGCGTGCTGAAATCGCCAATGGCAGATAGCACATTCATCTCGGGCAGGTAGTCCAAGGTCGATATCCCGAATGCCGATAAGCGACACCTATCACCCGTGGTCGAATGGTTCATGCTGTTCCGCCAGCTCGAATATTTCGTCGCACTCGCCAGGGAGAAGCACTTCGCTCGGGCGGCCGCGACCTGTTACGTGTCACAGCCGGCGCTGTCCGAAGCCATCCGCAAGCTCGAAAATGAGCTAAAGGTTCCGCTGGTACGGCGCGGGCAGAGCTTCGAGGGGCTGACGCCCGAAGGCGAACGGCTGGTGTTGTGGGCCCGTCGAATCCTTGCTGATCACGACGCACTCATCCATGAGGTCACCGCGCTGAAGACCGGCCTGACCGGCACGCTGCGGCTCGGCGTCATCCCGGCCGCATCGAGCACAGTGGCGTTGCTGACCGATCCGTTCTGCGCCGAGCACCCCTTGGTACGGGTGCAATTGGAAAGCAGCCTGCGGTCGGCGGCGATCGTGGACCGCATCCGCCGATTCGAACTCGACGCAGGCATCATCTACCCGGACGGTCAGGACACCGCCCAGCTGCACCTCCTACCCCTCTATCAGGAGCGGCAGGTGCTCATCGCCAGCAGCGAATTGCTGGCGAGCCAACCGGATCCGATCTCCTGGACCGAGGCGCTGGAGCTGCCGCTGTGCCTGCTGAACACCGGCATGCGGGGCCGTCAGCTGCTCGACGACGCGCTCGCCGCCCATGACCTCACTCCGTTGCCACGGCTGGAGGCGGATTCGGTTGTCTCCCTGCTGGCCCACGTCAACACCGGCCGGTGGGCCACTATCGTCCCGCAGACCTGGCTTCGGACAGTGCACCCAGCGGCCGGCGTGCGGGTGGTGCCATTGGACAACCCATCGGTGACGGCCACGGTCGCGCTGGTGACCAACGCCGCCGAACCCGGCTCGGTACTGGCGCGCGCGCTGGTCGAGACCGCTCAGCAGACACCCATCACGGTGGAGTCGAACTAGCTCGACCGGCGCTCAGGAGATGTCACCGGGCTGCACGAGCCAGACCGGGCCACGCCGGGGCGGCGCGGGTTCAGGCTCCCGCGCCAATTGGGCACCGCTGGCCTCGAACAGCCGACCGATCTCGTCGATGTGCATATCGGCGAGGTCCCACACGTCGGGCACCAGGTCGCGGTCGGCGACTAGGCCGAAGTCCAGCCGGTCCAGGTAACTGACCACCGTGATGTTGAGCCCCTGGCCCTCAGTGACGATGGACACCGGGAATTGGTGGCACAGTTGCGCCCCGGCGAAGTAGAGCGGCTGACGTGGACCGGGCACATTCGAGATCACCAGGTTGAACGGCACCGATGCGATCCGGTGCGCCAGCCCGAGCCGTGACGCCAACCGCATCGCAGACGTCGACAGCACGGGTGCGGAGAACTGGGCGAGGTCACCCAGCTGATCGGCCGGCACCAAGTCAAGCTGTCGCTTGGCCTCGGCCATCGCCTCACGGCAGCGCGCTACCCGCTGGAGCGGGTCCGCACAGTCGGTCGGCAGTTCGGCGAAGATGGCCGATACCCGGTTGGTCCATGGGTCCTCTTCTTCACCGGTCCGGATGGACACCGGCACCATTGCCCGCAGCGGACGGTCCGGCAGTGCATCGTGGGCCAGCAGGTACTGCCGCAGCCCTCCCGCGCAGATCGCCATGACGATGTCGTTGACGGTGCCGCCGGTGGCCGCCTTGAGCCTCTTGACGTTCTCCAGCGAGGCGGTACGCATGGCGAAGCGCCGATGTCCAGTGATCGGTTTGTTCCACGGAGTGGGGGGCGCCGACAAGGTGGGCAGCGAAATCTTCGGCCCGCCGTCCTGACCAAGGCGCGCAACGGCTTTGATCGCCGATCCGACCTTTCTTGCGACGCTGCCGACGCTATCGATCCCGGCGTTATCGGCGAGCCGGCGCACCATCCGGATCTGCGCGCCTAGAACCCTGCCCGGATGCCCCGCGAGGTTGACCGCCGTCCGGCGCAGCAATTCGGTTGTGCTGGGCAATGGTTCAGCTTCCCAGTCGGCGCTGGGTCCCGGCGGCGCGGTGGCCGGCTCGGTGTCGGTGAGTGCATTGAGCATGATCTGCCCGGCGGCACCGTCGATGGTGGCGTGATGATATTTGGTCAGCATTGCCCAGCAGCCGCTGTCGAGGCCGTCGATGATGTAGACCTCCCACAGCGGCCGCTTGCGATCCATCGGCCGGCCGACGATGCGTGCCACCTGGTCGGCCAGCTGATCGACCATTCCCGGTCGGGCCAAATGGATTTCGCGAATGTGGAAGTCGAGGTCGAAGTTGGGGTCGTCGACCCAGTACGGATGATCAAGGCCCAGCGGCACCTCGACCAGCCGCCGCCGCAGTGGTTCGAGCTCGCCGACCAGAGACGCGTACTTGGCGTACACCGCAGTGTATGGGTCGAACTCCTCGCTGGGCCGCTCGAAAATCATCAGCCCGTTGACGTGCCCGAACGTCGTCGACGTCTCCAAGTACAGGAATGTGGCGTCCAATCCACTGAGCTGCTTCACGAGTTTCCTTCTGCTGTTTCGGTTATGTGCTCAGCTGGTCAGCAGTCCACCTTCGACGGGCAAGGTGCTGCCGGTGACATAGCTGCTGGGCTTCATATGTGCCACGCAGGCCTGAGCCAGCCAGGAGCACCCGTTCAGGTTCAGGTCGATGACGGACCGGAACTGCTCGGGCGTTTCCCGCGTCGCCGGAACGGCGGTACCCACCCCCGCATTGTTCACCAGAATGTCGACTCGGCCAGAGGAATCGATGGCAAGCCTGTGCCAGAGCACGGCAGTCGTCCGGGTCGGTGACATCGGTACGGATCCGCAACGGCCTTACGGCCGGTCACGTAGGCCGCGCCTCACCTGCCGAGGCCGCCCCCTGGTGGACCGGGGGCGACGGGCACCGGTACATAAGTGGCTCCCGAGCTGGTCGAAGCACGGGTCGACGGCGTCGTGGTCGGCGTCGACGGACCCACGGGAACTCCCGGGATGATCTCCGTTGAGGTCACCGTCGTCGTTGTGGTCGAGGTGGGTGACGACGGGGGCGGCTGCTTCGAACAGGCACCCGAGCCGAGGACAGCGGCCGCAGCGGCAATGACGGCGATGGACTTCAACATGTTTGCCGAATGCCCGCTTATCCGAACGCGTAAACACCCCTCCGTGAGCAGACACAAAACTGCCCCTCTCCGTGTGGAAAGGGGCAGTTTTATGTCTGCTCGCGCGGCTATCAGAGCCGTTCGATGATGGTGACGTTGGCGGTGCCGCCACCCTCGCACATGGTCAGCAGACCGTAGCGGCCGCCCGTCCGCTCGAGCTCGTTGAGCAGGGTGGCGAACAGCTTGGCACCGGTAGCGCCGAGCGGGTGGCCCAGCGCGATGCCGCCACCATTCGGGTTCACCTTGGCCAGGTCGACATTCAGCTCCTTGGCCCAGGCCAGCACGACCGGCGCGAACGCCTCGTTGATCTCGATGACGTCGATGTCATCCATGGTCAGGCCGGTCTTTTCCAGGGCGTACTTGGTCGCCGGAATCGGACCGGTCAGCATGAACACCGGGTCGTCGCCGCGGCAGCTGATGTGGTGGATGCGGGCTCGCGGCTTGAGGCCGTGGGCCTTGACCGCAGCATCGGAGGCCAGCAGCGTCGCCGACGAGGCATCCGAAATCTGGCTGGCCAGCGCAGCAGTCAGGCGGCCGCCCTCGACCAGCGGCTTGAGCGACGCCAGCTTCTCCAGCGTGCTGTCCCGCGGGCCCTCGTCGACCTTGAAGCCGTCGACCGGAATGATCTCGTTGTCGAATCGACCTTCGCGAATTGCGGTGAACGCCCGCTGGTGGCTGTTGTAGGCGAACAGTTCCATCTCGTCGCGCGAGATGTCCCACTTCTCAGCGATCATCTCCGCTCCGCGGAACTGCGAGATCTCCTGATCGCCGTAGCGCTCCACCCAGCGCTTGGACTCGTTGGTGGGCGAGGTGAAGCCGAACTGCTCGCCGACGATCATGGCCGAGCTGATCGGAATCTGGCTCATGTTCTGGATGCCGGCGGCCAGGATCAGGTCCGCCGTGCCGGACATGATGGCCTGCGCGCCAAAGGAAATGGCCTGCTGCGAGGAACCACACTGCCGATCGACGGTCGTGCCGGGGACAGCCTGGTCATAGCCCGCGGCCAGCCAGGTCAGCCGGCCGATGTTGCCGGCCTGTCCACCGATCGCGTCGACGCAACCGACGATCACGTCGTCGACCACGCCGGGGTCGACGTCGTTGCGGGCGAAGATGCCACGGTAGGCCTCGACGCCCAGGTCGATCGGGTGGTAGCCGGACAGGCCGCCACCCTTCTTGCCGACGGCGGTGCGCACAGCGTCGATGACATACGCCTCAGATGCAGCCATTCTCAACTCCTATGTTTGGTGAAATCTATTTATTCGCAATGTTTTTGGCGGGTACGGCAATTCCCCCGAGCACAATGGCCAGGTATTGCTCACCGACCTGGCGCGCGGTCAACGGACCCCCGGGCTGGTACCAACGCACCGACACCCAGGTGGTGTCGCGGATGAACCGGTAGACCAGATCGAAGTCCAGGTCAGGGCGAAAAACTCCTTGCGCCACACCCTCATTGAGGATCTCGACCCACATCTTGCGTTGCTCGCGGTTGCGCTCATCGACGAAACCGAACTGCGGCAGCGAACCCAGCCGTTTGGCCTCGTCCTGGTAGATCACGACCTGGGCGTGCCGGTGCTCGATGGCGTCGAAGGATGCCATGAACAGGCCCTTGAGCCGAGCCATCGGATCGGTCTCGGTGTCGATGATCTGCCGATATTTGTCGAACAGCCAGTCGAGGAATTCCCGCATGATCTCCTCCACCATTTGTTCCTTCGATTTGAAGTGGTGGTAGAGACTGCCGGAGAGAATTCCCGCGGAGTCCGCGATGTCGCGGACCGTGGTTGCCTTCAGCCCGCGCTCAGCGAACATCGCCGCGGCGAGCTCGAGGAGCTCGTCACGCCTGCTCACAGCCTGGCTGGGCGATTGAGACGCCATCGACACAGCATAGCAACCAAGCGCTTGTTAGGTCGAGATCGGCCCTGATTGGGGTGCGATTCGGCGGTCAGGGACCTTAGCGCCTGGACCAAAAAGGCGTCGTCGAGGTCCCGAACCCCGGCGCATTCTGGGTTTTCACCAGGGGGGAATCATGCCGGACCAACTACGGGTTACGCCCGATCAGCTTCATTCCACGGCTGAGGCTCTTGACGTCCACGCCGAGTCCTTCGCTTCTGCTCATCAGTCTGCACAGGCGACAGCCGCCAATACGAATCTGGGATCGGGGTTGGCAGCGGCTGCACTGCCCGACCTGCTCGCTGCGACCGACGCACATGCGATACAGGCCGCCGTAAAATTCGCGCACCTTCCCTGTCGCACCGCAGTGCCGCGCACGCGTATGTGGCGACCGACGACCACGGCGCAAAGACCATCGCCGGCGCTGCGATGTAAGGCGCAGGCGTGCCAATAAGCCTGCAGGAGATGATTTTCCTGCCGCCGGAGATCGACGACCTCGCCAAATCCGTCCACGCCATGTCCGAGAACCACGCCAATTCGGGACTTCTACCACGGTTTGGTCAAGGTCTCGACGTGGGAAGGTTCGGCCGCGGAGACTGCAAAAGATTCCATTTTGGCTGCTGCCAAGCACCATCAAGCAACCGCCGATGAGCTGAAATCTGCTGCCTCCACTATGGACTCGTGCGAAGAGGAGTCACGAGCTGTGGCGAACTTGGCGCGTGCCATTTTGAACTTCGCCGCAGAACCGCCGGCCGTGGGATGCACTGGCAATGACTTCCCCGGAATAGCCCCTCCATCGCAGCCTTCTAGTGGTGGGCCGCGGGTGAATTCGATTGGAACAGACCACGCACTACGAAGCACAACGGACGCAATTCCCAGTGATCCGAATCATCCTTATAAGACGCTTCCGCCCATGCACTCCATTACCGTCGACGGCGCAACCTGCGGAGTCGATGGCGCGGGCATGACGGCGTGCAAAGACGCTCAAGGCGAAGGATTCATTCTGTCACCGTCATGGTCGGGCTGGCTGGCTCACATCGGCTAACCACCTGGGGTGCAACAGGATCAGGCGGCATGGCCTAGCCCGAGACTTGTCGCACAAAGGCGGGCACATCGACCAACCTCTTTGCGCCGCAACTCAAGTGACAACTGTGGCCGACGCGAAGACGCGCCGGCCACAGTTGGAACAACGAAAACTACGCCCGCTGGCTCGACACCGAGATGATCTCACCGGTCAGGTAGCTGGAGTAGTCGCTCGCCAGGAAGGCGATCGTCGAAGCGATCTCCCACGGCTCGGCGGCCCGGCCGAATGCCTCGTCAGAGGACAGCCGGTCCAACAGATCCGCAGATGCCGACTTCTCCAGGAACTTGTGCCGCGCGATGCTCGGCGACACGGCGTTGATCCGAACCCCGTACTCGACGGCTTCGATAGCGCTGCAACGGGTCAGCGCCATCACGCCGGCCTTGGCCGCGGCATAGTGCGACTGCGAGTGCTGCGCGCGCCAGCCCAGCACGCTGGCGTTGTTGACGATCACGCCGCCGTGCTCGACGCCACGGAAGTAGCGCAGCGCCGCGCGGGTCGCCCGCATCACCGAATTCAGGGTGACGTTCAGGACCCGGTCCCACTCGTCGTCGGTCATGTCGACCAGCGGCGTCTCGCCGCCCAGGCCGGCGTTGTTCACCAGCACGTCCAGACGGCCCATCTTCTCGACCGCCGCCGTGATCATGGCGTCGACCGCTTCAGTGGACGTCACGTCGCACACCACGGCCTCGACCCGGCCCAGGCCGAGCTCGGCCAATTGGTCGCGGGTCTCGTTCAGGCGCCGCTCGTGATAGTCGGACACCACGACGTCGGCGCCCTCCAGCAGCGCGCGACGCGCGGTGGACGAACCGATGCCGGTGCCGGCGGCAGCGGTGACCAGCACGACCTTGCGCGCCAATAGGCCGTGGCCCTCAACCTCGGTAGGAGCAACCGACAAGTCCATCAGCCTTTGGCCTCTCGGGGTAGGCCGAGCACCCGCTCGGCGATGATGTTGCGCTGGATTTCGTTGGACCCGCCATAGATGGTGTCCGAACGGGAGAACAGGAACAGCCGCTGCCACTCGTCGAACTCGCCGTCCGGCAGCACCAGACCGGCCATACCCTGTACGTCCATGGCGATCTCGCCGAGTTCACGGTGCCAGTTGGCCCACAACAGCTTTGACACGTTGTCCTGGCCGGGCTGCTCGACGTCCATGGTCGCCAGCGCGTAGGACCGCATGGCCTGCAGGCCGGTCCAGGATCGGGTCAGCTTCTCGCGGATCAGTGGATCGTCGATGGCCCCGGTGCGCTTGGCCAGCTCGACCACGCCGGAAAGCTCACGCTTGTAACGGATCTGCTGGCCCAGCGTGGAGACGCCACGCTCGAAGGTCAGGGTGCCCATGGCCACCCGCCAGCCGTCGCCGGGCTGACCAACCACCAGCGAGGCCTCGGTACGGGCGTCGTCGAAGAACACCTCGTTGAACTCGGAGTCGCCGGTCAGCTGGACGATCGGCCTGACCTCGACACCCGGCTGGTCCAGCGGCACCAGCAGATACGAGAGGCCGTTGTGGCGCTTGGAGCCCTTCTCGGTGCGGCACACCACGAAGCACCACTGGGCCCAGTGCGCCAGCGAGGTCCACACCTTCTGACCGTTGATCACCCACTCATCGCCGACCAGCTCGGCCGACGTCGAGACGTTGGCCAGGTCGCTGCCGGCGCCGGGCTCGGAATAGCCCTGACTCCACAGCTCGGTGACCTTGAGGATGTTCGGCAGGAAGCGCTTCTTCTGCTCCTCGGTGCCGTACGCGATGAGCGTCGGCCCAAGCAGCTCCTCACCGAAGTGGTTGACCTTGTCCGGGGCGTCCGCCTTGGCGTACTCCTCGTAGAAGGCGACGCGGTGCGCGACCGACAGACCGCGGCCACCATGCTCTTCCGGCCAGCCCAGGCAGGTCAGTCCCGCCGCCGCCAAATGCTGGTTCCACGCGCGTCGTTCTTCGAAAGCCTCGTGCTCGCGACCGGGGCCACCAAGGCCTTTGAGCGCTGCGAATTCACCGACCAGGTTGTCGGCAAGCCATTGCCGGACCTCGGCCCGGAACGTCTGGACCTCTATCACCCCTGTAGGCTAACCTACCAAGCACTTGCTTTGTTAGAGGGAGTTCCGATGAGTGGGTCCTACGGGCCTCCGCAGACCGGTCCAGAGACCTCACCGCAGACCGTCCCCGCGGTTCTGGACCAGATTGCCGCCCAGTTCCCCGGCCAGGATGCGCTGGTCGTGCCCGCCGGCGGTGCCGGCAATCAGGCACCGGTGACGCTGACCTACGCGCAGTTGCGCGAGGAAGTTCGGCGCACCGCGGCGGCCATGGTCGACCTGGGTGTGCAGGCCGGTGACCGGGTCGCGCTGTGGTCGCCGAACACCTGGCACTGGGTGGTCGCGTGCTTGGCAATCCATCATGCGGGCGCGGTCCTGGTGCCGCTGAACACCCGCTACACCGCGAGCGAGGCGGCCGACATCCTGGCCCGCACCCAGGCCCCGCTGCTGATCACCGCCGGCCGGTTTCTCGGCGCGGACCGCAGCGCCGGCCTGGATCGCACCGAACTGCCGGCGCTTGCGCACATCGTGCGCATCCCGGTGGAGGACGAGGACACGGCGTCGGCCGTGTCGTGGGACGAGTTCGTCGCCCGCGGTGACAACCCCGGTGTCCGGGCCGAGGCCGATGCCCGCGCCGCCGCAGTGCAACCCGACGACATCTCCGACATCCTGTTCACCTCCGGCACCACCGGACGTAGCAAGGGCGTGTTGTCCGCGCACCGTCAGTCGCTCTCCGGTTCCTCGGCCTGGGCGGACAACGGTCAGGTGACGAGCGCCGACCGGTACCTGTGCATCAACCCGTTCTTCCATAATTTCGGTTACAAGGCAGGCATTCTCGCGGTGCTGCAGCGCGGCGCGACGCTGATCCCGCAGCTCACCTTCGACCCGGAACAAGCGCTGAAAGCAGTGCAGGATCAGAAGATCACCGTGCTGCCGGGGCCGCCGACCATCTTCCAGACTCTGCTCGATCACCCGGCCCGCCGAAAGTACGACCTGTCGTCACTGCGCTTTTCGGTCACCGGCGCCGCAGTGGTCCCGGTGGTCCTGATCGAGCGCATGCAGCGTGAGCTCGACATCGACATCGTGCTGACCGCCTACGGCCTGACCGAATCCGCCGGGTTCGCCACCATGTGCCAGGCCGACGACGATGCCGTCACGGTCGCCACCACCTGCGGCCGCGCGCTGCCCAACTACGAGCTGCGGATCGACTCCCCCGAAGAGGGTGGCGCCGGCGAGGTGTTGCTGCGCGGACCGAACATCATGTTGGGCTACCTCGACGACCCCGAGGCCACCGCGGCGGCCATCGACACCGACGGCTGGTTGCACACCGGTGATGTCGGAACCCTCGACGCCGCAGGCAATCTGCGCATCACCGACCGGCTCAAGGACATGTACATCTCCGGCGGGTTCAACGTCTACCCGGCCGAGATCGAGCAGACGCTGGCGCGGCTGGACGGCGTCGCGGACTGCGCGGTGATCGGTGTCCCAGATGAGCGCATGGGCGAAGTCGGCAAGGCGTTCATCGTGCTGCGACCAGGAGTGACGCTCACTGAGCAGGACGTCATCGCCTATACCCGCGAACACCTGGCCAACTTCAAAGCTCCCCGGTCGGTGGCGTTCCTGGACACCCTGCCGCGTAACCCTGGAGGCAAAGTGGTCAAACCGCAACTGCGAGAGATGAATCGGTAACGCATGGACCTGACATTCGACGACGAAACCGAGGAATTCCGGGCTGAGGTCCGCGATTTCCTGGCCGCCAACTCCGGCAAGTTCCCCACCAAGTCGTATGACACGCTCGAAGGCTTCGAGCAGCATCGGGTCTGGGACAAGGTGCTGTTCGACGCCGGCCTGTCGGTGATCGCCTGGCCCAAGGAGTACGGCGGCCGCGACGCCACCCTGCTGCAGTGGGTGGTGTATGAGGAGGAGTACTTCCACGCCGGTGCGCCCGGCCGGGCCTCCGCCAACGGCACCGCTATGCTGGCGCCGACTCTGTTCGCGCACGGCACGCCGGAGCAGCTGCAGCGCGTGCTGCCGAAAATGGCTTCCGGCGAGGAGATTTGGGCTCAGGCCTGGTCCGAGCCCGAGTCCGGTAGCGACCTGGCGTCGCTGCGCTCGACGGCCACCAAGGTCGACGGCGGCTGGAAGCTCAACGGCCAGAAGATCTGGAGCTCGCGCGCCCCGTTCGGCGACCGCGGCTTCGGCCTGTTCCGGTCGGACCCCGAAGCTCAGCGGCACAAGGGCCTGACCTACTTCATGTTCGATCTGAAGGCCGAGGGCATCACCGTCCGCCCGATCGCCCAGCTCGGCGGCGACACCGGCTTCGGCGAGATCTTTCTGGACGACGTCTTCGTCCCCGACGAGGATGTCATCGGCGGGGTGCACAACGGCTGGACCGCCGCCATGAGCACGTCGAGCAACGAGCGCGGCATGTCGCTGCGCAGCCCGGCCCGCTTCGTCGCCCCGGCCGAACGCCTTGTCGCGCAATGGAAGGTCGATCAGAACCCGGCATTCGCCGAGCGCGTCGCCGACGCGTGGATCAAGGCCCAGGCCTACCGCCTGCACACCTTCGGCACCGTCACCCGGCTGGCCAGCGGTGGCGAGCTGGGCGCCGAGTCGTCGGTGACCAAGGTGTTCTGGTCCGACCTCGACGTCGCCCTGCACCAGACCGCGCTGGAGCTGCGCGGCGCCGACGCCGAGCTGTTCGACCACTGGACCGAAGGATTGCTGTTCGCCCTGGGCGGCCCGATCTACGCCGGTACCAACGAGATTCAGCGCAACATCATCGCCGAGCGCCTGCTGGGCCTGCCCCGCAAATAAGAGAGATTCAGACGTGTTCTTTGAATTGGACGAGCAGCAGCGTGATTTCGCTGCCAGCATCGACGCCGCGCTGGGCGCGGCGGACGTGCCCGCGGCCGTTCGGGCGTGGGGCGGGGTTGAAAGGGTCGCCGACACCGCGCCCGGCCGCAAGATCTGGTCGACCCTGGCCGACCTGGGCGTCACCGCACTGAACGTGCCGGAGGAATTCGACGGCATCGGCGCACACCCGGTGGACCTGGTGGTCGCTCTGGAGCGGCTCGGTTACTGGGCGGTGCCCGGTCCCATCGCCGAATCCATTGCGGTGGCCCCGGTTCTGCTGGCTTCGGATTCTCGGAGTGAGCAGCTGGCCGCCGGCGAGCTCATCGCTACGGTGGCCCATCCGCCGCTGACCCCACGTGCCCTCGACGCCGACACCGCCGGCCTGATCCTGCTGGCCGGTGATGGTCAGGTGCAGGACGCCGTAATAGCTGAGGCCGGTGCTCAGCATGCGTCCGTCGACCCGGCCCGCCGGATCTTCGACGTGACAGCCAGTGGCGATACCCGATCAGCCGATACTGCAAAGGCTTTCGAATTCGGCGTGCTGGCCACCGCGGCGCAGCTGGTCGGCGCCGGCCAGGCGATGCTCGACATGGCCGTCGAGTACGCCAAGCAGCGCACCCAGTTCGGCACCGTGATCGGGTCGTACCAGGCGATCAAGCACAAGCTGGCCGACGTGCACATCGCCGTCGAGCTCGCCCGCCCGCTGGTCTACGGCGCCGCGCTGGCGTTGGCAGACGGTTCGCCGACCACGGCCCGCGACATCAGCGCCGCCAAGGTGGCCGCGGCCGATGCCGCACTGCTGTCCGCCCGGTCGTCGCTGCAGACCCACGGCGCAATCGGGTTCACTCAAGAGCACGATCTGTCCCTGCTGTTGCTGCGCACCCAGGCGCTGCACTCGGCGTGGGGCGATCCGACATGGCACCGGCACCGCGTATTGGCAGGCCTGTGATGAGCGCTTGCGCGAAGAATCGAGGATTGAGCAAGTAATGAGCGAAGAACGGGAGATGCTGCGCGCCACCGTCGCAGCGCTGGTCGAGAAGCACGCCGGCCCCGAGGCCGTCCGGGCCGCCATCGACTCCGAGAAGGGCTACGACGAGAACCTCTGGCAGCTGCTGTGCGAGCAGGTCGGCGCGGCCGCGCTGATCGTGCCCGAGGAGCTCGGCGGCGCCGGCGGTGAATTGGGCGATGCCGCAGTGGTTCTCGAGGAGCTGGCGAAGGCGCTGGTGCCGACCCCGCTGCTCGGCACCACCCTGGCCGAACTGGCCCTGCTGGCCGTCGGCGAGGAAGAGCCGCTGGAGGGCTTGGCCGAGGGGACTGCCATCGGCACCGTGGTTTTCGACGCCGACTATGTGATCAACGGCGACGTCGCCGACGTGGTTATCGCGGCGCAGAGCGGTCAGCTGACCCGCTGGACCGACGTCACCGCCACCCCGGCCACCTCGATGGACCCGACCCGTCGTCTCGCTGCACTGACCCCGGGCGGCACCGCTGCCCTGGGCGCCGACCCTGGTCTGGCCGACACCGCAGCGATCCTGATGGCCGTCGAGCAGGTCGGTGCCGCCAGCCGCTGCCTGGACTTGACCGTGGCCTACTCCAAGGACCGCGTGCAGTTCGGCCGGCCGATCGGCAGCTTCCAGGCACTCAAGCACCGGATGTCGGACCTGTACGTCAAGGTGTCCGCCGCCCGGTCGATCGTCAACGACGCCATCGCCGATCCGACACCGACGAATGCGTCACTGGCCCGGTACCTGGCCACCGAAGCGTTCAATGCCGTTGCCGGCGAAGCGATCCAGATGCACGGCGGTATCGCCATCACCTGGGAGAGCGACATCCAGTTCTACTTCAAGCGGGCGCACGGCAGCGCCCAGCTGCTCGGGCCGGCGCGGGAGCACCTGCGGCGCCTCGAAGCCGAAGTGCTCTAACGTCGGACTATGACCAATCCGGTAGCGCTGCGCGCGGGCATCCCGCCGTTCTATGTCATGGACGTGTGGCTGGCCGCGGCCGAGCGGCAGCGCAGCCACGGCGATCTGGTGAACCTCTCGGCCGGC
>JARLGS010000977.1 GCA_031292695.1 Mycobacterium sp.
AGCGCCGGTCCCGACATAAGGCGCCACCGGCTCGATGGTCAGCGCCGTGTTGTAGTTGGATGCCGTTGTGCCGCCGTCGAACCCGGTCAGCGCGAAGCCGATCGCAACCGGGGTGGCGACGGCGATAGGCGTGAACACCAGCGCGTCGAGCCGAGCGGTGAGGGTGGCGAAGCTGTCGCCCGGATTGACCAGCAGGCTGTATTTGCCACCGCCCAGATTGGTCAGGCCGGCGCCGCTGAGCACGCCGTAGCTGCCGGCCAGCGGCTGGTCGGTGACCGGATCGATGGTGCTGATGCTGAGGCTCTGGATCGCTAGGCCTGGCGAGTCGGTCACACCGACGCCGGCGAACGGCTTGATCGTCGCGTTGTCGGCAACGGTTTCATGGGCGTTGGTGTTGGTGAAAATCGGCAGCCCGGCCGCAACCTCGGTCCAGGGAGAGACCACGGCAGGCGCGATGCCGTCCGTGACCGACAGCGTCAGGTAGGTGATGGTGAACCCAAGGGCCGGGTTGGCCGGTTCCGCCGGGGTGAATTGTAGCCCCCGCAGCGCGGCGGTGACCGCGGCAGGGCTGCCCGCCGACAGGACGTAACCGGCGGCGGTGCTCGTCAGCGTGAACCCCGGCGTCGTCAGCGTCAGCGTGCCGGGAAGTGAGATGCCGATGGTCACGGTCTCAGTGGCGGCGAAATCCGGATCGGCGATGGTGACCGTGGGGAACGGCTTGAATGGTTCGGTCCAGTAGGCGTCGACAATGCCGCTGGTGATGCCGGCAATGACCGGCGGATCGTTGAGCGCCGTGACCGTCAGCGTCGTTGCGGCCTTGGCCGACAGAATGCCGTCGGTCACCGACACGGAGAAGCCGGTCTGCACCGTCTGGCCGGGCGCGACCTCGTGGTCCTTCGGCGTAAACACCAGCCCGTCCAGTGCCGTGGTCACCGCGGCGGCGCTACCGATGACTGTGTAGACGCTGCTCGCGGCGTTGAAGCTGCCGGTGCCGAAGTTCGACAAGAGGCCGTTGCCCAGGGCCGACAGCGTGACCGTTGCCGTCTCGGTCTGCCCGATGTCGAGATCGGCCACCTTCATGGCCGCCAGCGGATGCAGCGCGGTGTGGTCGTCGCCGACGATTGTGGGCGCCCAGGTCACATGCGGCGCATGATCGTTGCTCGGCGTCGTGGCGGTGAGCAGAGTCCCGCCCGCACCGTCCGTCGTCAGCACGAACGTCTCGTTGGTGAAGATCTGGTTGGGATCGAGGTACAGGGTGACCGGGGTGGTCCCGCCGGTCAGCGTCAGGCCGTTCGAGGCACCGAGGGTCGGCGTGGTTTCCAGACCAACGCCGCGCAGATCGATCGTGTCGCCGGGCAGGAAGCCGGCCACGATGTTCGTCAGCGTCTCCCCGGTGCCGACGATGAGTTCGGCGGTCGAGCCGTAGCCGAAAGTGATCGCGCCGCTGCCTGCCGCCCCCTGCGCGCCGAGTGCCAGCGTGCCGGCGTTGAGCAGCACGCCGCCGATGAAACTGTTGGTCGCGCCGAGCGTCAGTGTGCCGGGAC
>JARLGS010000978.1 GCA_031292695.1 Mycobacterium sp.
GAACGCGCGGTGGTCGGCAATTCCCGGCGCAAGCGCGGCCGGGCGAATTAGGCTACCTGCGACGACCGACCGTCATTGGGGACCGAGTCGGTGCGATCAGGGTTTTCGAGACATCTCTGGGCATGGATTGAGAATGGCGAAAGGACGCGAGTTGAGCGACGACGCGGTGAATCCGGTTGAGGTCGACGCGGTCATCCTGGTGGGTGGGCAGGGAACTCGGCTGCGTCCGCTGACCCTGTCGGCGCCCAAGCCGATGCTGCCGACCGCGGGTGTGCCGTTCCTGGCCCATCTGTTGGCGCGGATCGCCGCTGCGGGCATTCGCCACGTGGTGCTTGGCACGTCGTACAAGGCCGAGGTGTTCGAACAGGAATTCGGCGACGGTTCCAAGCTGGGGCTCGAGATCGAGTACGTAGTGGAGGAAGAGGCCCGCGGTACCGGTGGCGGTATCGCCAATGTGGCATCGAAACTGCGGTACTCGACCGTCATGGTGTTCAACGGCGATGTGCTCTCCGGGCTGGATCTGGGCGCCATGCTGGCGAGCCACCGGGAGCGGCAGGCCGACGTCACGCTGCACCTCGTGCGCGTCAGTGACCCACGCGCCTTCGGTTGTGTGCCAACCGATTCCGACGGCGTGGTGACGGCCTTCCTGGAGAAGACGCAGGACCCGCCGACCGACCAGATCAACGCCGGCTGCTACCTGTTCCAGCGTCAGGTGATCGACCGCATCCCCACCGGCCGTGAGGTGTCGGTGGAACGCGAGGTGTTTCCCAAGCTGTTGTCCGACGGTCTCAAGGTGTGCGGCTACGTCGACGCCAGCTATTGGCGCGACATGGGTACGCCCGACGACTTCGTCCGTGGCTCAGCGGATCTGGTGCGCGGCATCGCGCCGTCGCCGGTCCTGGACGGGCACCGCGGCGAGAGCCTGGTGCACGAGGGTGCCGCAGTGGCGCCGGGCGCATTGCTGATCGGCGGCACCGTGGTGGGCCGGGGCGCCGAGATCGGCGCGGGCGCCCGCCTGGACGGCGCGGTGATCTTCGACGGCGTGAAGATCGAGGCCGGGTCGGTGATCGAGCGGTCCATCGTCGGGTTCGGTGCCCGGATCGGTCCGCGGGCGTTGATCCGCGATGGGGTGATCGGCGACGGCGCCAACATCGGCGCCCGGTGCGAACTGCTGCGCGGTGCGCGCGTGTGGCCCGGTGTGACCATCCCGGACGGCGGTATTCGCTACTCGACGGACGTCTGAGCGGCGTTCCGCGCGGCCCGGGCCAGTCGGTCCAGGCCGGGGTCCGGGTCGGGCAGCGCGCCCAGCGGCCACCATTGCAGGTCCAGTGATTCATCGCTGCAATGGATTTCGGCATGCTCTGGCGCGACGGCCAGGTATTGCACGTCGAGGTGCCGGGTGGGGGCGCCCAGGGAACAGGTCAGTGCGTGCACGTGTAGTGCCACCGGCAGCGCGCCGATGCTCAGACCGCTGATGCCGGATTCCTCGGTGGCCTCGCGCAGCGCGGCGGCCCGGATGTCGGCGTCGACGTCCTCGCAGTGGCCGCCGAGTTGCACCCAGCGTCCCAGCCGGGGGTGCAGAGTGAGCAGTGCCCGGGTGCGGGTGTGGTCGAGCACCAGCGCCGAGGCGGTGATGTGCCCGGGCTCGCAGGCTCGTTGACAAGCGTCCGGACGGGCGGCGACGAACGCGGCCACGGCATGTCGCAGGGTGTCCTGATCCGGGTCGGGGGCCGGCCAGTCGCGCAGCGCGGCCAGCACTGACGCATGCAGGGTGCCGGTCATCTGCCGATCAGCAGGCCGTCGGTGGGCACCGGGCCGCGGGGCCGCCCCGGGTC
>JARLGS010000979.1 GCA_031292695.1 Mycobacterium sp.
ACCGTTGATGGCCGATGTGCTCCAGTCCTTCAGCGCGGCGTTCAACGAATTGTCCACCGCTCCAGTCGATCCGGCCGAGCAGCAGGCAGTCGTCGACTATTACAACGAAGCTCTGATCGCCCCGATCGAACACTCGACCGGAGCCAAGCTCAACCTCGACGTGCTGTTGCCGACATCCAATTCGGCGAGGTATCTGCAAGCCCACTACACCGTCGCGGCGCCGCGGCCGAACGGATCCAAGGGACCGGTCCCGCCGCCGGATACCAGTCCGTGGGGGGCTGCCGCAGACCGCTACGACGGGTTGTTTCATCAGATCGTGGGCCTGTTCGGCTACGGTGATGCACTGCTGATCGACACTGCGGGCAACGTCGTCTACTCCGAGCAAAAGGGTGCCGACCTCGGAACGAATGTCCTGTCCGGACCGTACCAACAAGGCAATCTGCACGACGCGTACGCGAAGGCGATGGGTGCGGATCGCGTCGGGTATGTCGCCGTCACCGACTTCCAGGCCTATCACCCCGCAGGAGACCGGCCCGCCGCGTGGATGGCCGCGCCGGTGGTGGCCAACGGTCGCACATTGGGGGTGCTGGCACTGCAGTTCCCCATCACGGGGCTGAACAAGCTGATGACGTTCAGCGGCGACTGGAAGGCCAACGGCCTGGGCGCCACTGGAGAGACCTTCCTCGCGGGGCACGACAATCTGATGCGGTCGGACTCGCGGCTGTTCGTGGAGAACCCGCAGTCCTATCTGCGCGATGTCACTGCCGCTGGAACGCCCGTAGCAGTGGCTGAGAAGGCGATCCGCCTCGGCGGCACGACGCTGGTGCAGCCGATCGACAGCGAAATCACCCACGCGACGCAGCGCGGCCAGTCCGGTGTGCAGATCACGACCGACTATCTCGGGCACGAAACGCTGCAGGCCTACGCACCGGTGACCGTCGGCGGGGACGTGTCCTGGTCGATCGTGGCCAAGATCGACACCGCCGAGGCCTTGGCGCCGGAACGAGTCTTCACCAGAACCATGGGCGTGGCGGTCACGGCAATCGTCATCCTCGACTGCCTGGCCGCGATGGCGCTGGCCCAGCTGTTCGTGCGTCCCATCCGCCGGTTGGAAGACGGCGCCCAAAGGGTCAGCCGAGGCGACTACGACGCCGTCATACCGGTGCGTACCCGGGACGAATTCGGTGATCTGACCAAGACTTTCAACGACATGAGCCAGCTGCTCGGGATCAAGGACGACCTGCTGCGTCGGGAGCGCCGAGAGAACGCGCAGCTGCTGCGTTCGCTGATGCCCGAGTCGGTCGCCGAGCGGTACCGCCGAGGTGAGGAGACCATCAGCCAGGATCACCAGAACGTCGCGGTGATCTTCGCCGACATCGACGGCCTGGACACCTTGTCCGAAGAGCTGCCCTCCGACGAATTCCTCACCATTGTCAACGAATTGGTCCGCCAATTCGACGACGCCGCCGAGCGCAACGGGGTCGAGGCGGTACGGATTCTGCGCAATGGCTACACGGCCAGCTGCGGACTGAACGTGCCCCGCCTGGACAACGTGGACCGCACCCTCACCTTCGCCATCGAAATGCAACGCATCGTGGCCGGCTTCAACGCCGAGCACAATCTGCAGCTGGGTTTCCGGGCGGGCATCGACACCGGCACGGTCACCAGCGGGCTGGTCGGCACCTCCAGCATGATCTACGACATGTGGGGCAGCGCAGTTGATTTGGCCTATCAAGTGCAGGCCGGTGGCGCTCACTTAGGGATCTACATCACCGACCGAGTGCACGAAGCTGCCGGCGATACCCATCGATTCACCCCGGCCGGCCAGCTGACCGTCGGCGACACCCAGGAGCCCATCTGGCAGCTATCGGGGCGGCGGTAACCGTGAACGCCTCCGGTTCGTCGTGGTTCTTATGGGTGGTCGGCATCGCTATCGGTCTGCCGGCCGCGTTGATCGCGGTGACCGAATGGCGCCGGGCCTTGATACGTCGGCGCAGTCCCCTGGTCCAGCCGGTGGGTCTGCTGCGCACGTATCTGCTGCCGCTCATCGCCCTGATGTTGCTCATGCTCAAGGTCGCGATCGTCCCGGCCCACGACGTTCCCATCCGGCTCGTGGCCACCGTGCTGGTGTTCGTCGTGCTGCTGCTGGTGTTGTCCGGTCTGAGCAACACCGTGTTCGGCAGCGCCCCAGAAGGCAGCTGGCGCAGCCGGGTACCACGCATCTTCATCGACGTGGCCCGGCTGGTGTTCATCGTCATCGGCTTGGCGGTGATCAGTCGCTACATCTGGGGCACCAACACCAAGGGCGTGTTCACCGCGGTCGGGGTGAGCTCTGTCGTCATCGGCCTCATGCTGCAAAACTCCGTCGGCCAGATCGTGTCGGGCTTGTTCATGCTCTTCGAGCAGCCGTTCCGGATGGGCGACTGGCTGGACACGGCTGCGGCGCGGGGCCGCGTCGTGGAGGTGAACTGGCGCGCCGTTCACATCGAGTCCAGCACCGGCGTGCAGATCACCCCCAACTCGGTGCTGGCCGGCACGTCCTTCACCAACCTGAGCCGACTGGCCAGGACGCAGACGACCATCACCACCACATTCGCGCCGTCGGATCCACCGGATCAGGTGTGCGCGACCCTCACTCAGGTCGCCGCCACGCTGCCGCAGCGCAGCACAGATGTCGAACCCACCACGGTGCCGCTCGGCACCAATAAATACCGCACCACCATCGGGCTGAAATCCCCCGCGGACGACAGTGACGTGCAGGCCGTGTTCCTTCGCTGGATTTGGTACGCGGCCCGCCGCGAAAAGCTGCATCTCGACGGTGTTTCCGACGACTACTCCACCCCGGAGCGCGTCGAGAAGGCACTCCACACCGTCGCCGCCCCCGCACTGCGCCTGAGCCGCACCGACCAACAGGCGCTGGCGCCCTATTCCCGCCTGCTCCGGTACGGAACCGGCGAACTGGTCCACGCGCCCGGGGACATTCCCGCCACCATCGCGCTCGTGGTCTCCGGCAGCGTGCTGTTGACCGCACCGGCCACCGACGGTTCGCTGATAACGGTGCGCACCCTCGACAAGGGGGCCGTCCTGGGTATCGCCGCCTTCACACACCAGGCCAACCTCGCCAACGCGCATGCGCTCAACGAAGTCACGCTGCTGCAGATCAAGCACGACGAGATTCAGCAACTGCTCACCGATCGACCACAGCTGTCCCGCGAATTCGGCCGCCTCATCGACGAACGCCGCACCGAAGTGCAAACCGCGCTGACAGCAGCCAAGAAATCGGTCCACTCCACTCCAGATCCCGGCGGTCTGCCTCGGCCAGACATACGAGAATGACCCCATCTACCATCGACCGTGAAAGCCGTTGCAGTTGATACACATCGTCGACGTCGACGACGAGCCGGATGCCGACCTACCGGCGCAGGCTCCATCGTCGCCAGTGGTCGCAACCGGCCGACACTTTGACCCGCCGCTGGCCCGGTATTGGCTGGACCGCGCGTCGTTCACCCTGACAGAAAGCGACTGCGACGATCGCAGGACGATCCGCGTCGCTTCCCTCGAGCAGGCCGTCGCCGACCTGATCTCCCGAGGACGACGATGGCCACAGGCCGCGGCCGTGTGCGACGATGTGCTGCGCTGCGTCGACCCGGCGGCCCCCGCAGTCCACGGCACGATTACCGAATCGCTGGCGTATTCGACGCTGCAGTCAGGCCCCGAGTTCGGCCGCTGGCTCGCCGAGCGGGGCCCCGCCACACCGCAACCCAGCACCGATCCGGCACTCAGCGCGCGGTCCGGTAACAGCCTGCGGGTCACCTTGAACCGACCACATCGGCACAACGCGCTCAACAACGACATGCGGGCCGCGCTCCTGGACGTACTTGACGTCGCGCTGCTCGACCCGTCGGTCGAGCACTTCACGCTCGATGGGGCCGGGCCATCGTTCTGCAGTGGTGGTGACCTCGCGGAGTTCGGCACCTTCGCGAACCCCGCCGAAGCGCACCTGGCCCGGACCCGCCACCACCCCGCACTGAAACTCGACGTCCTGGCCGCGCGCCTCGGCCGGCGCTGTGTCGCCGAGGTCCACGGCCACGTCGCCGGCAGCGGACTGGAATTGGCGTCGTTCTGCGGATGGGTGCGCGCCAGCCCCGATTCCGTGTTCCGGCTGCCCGAGTTGAGCCTGGGGCTGATCCCCGGCGCAGGCGGCACCGTCAGCGTCACGCGCCGCATCGGCCGATGGCGTACCGCATACCTGGTACTGACCGGCCAGGCGATTGACGCGGCCACCGCGCTGGACTGGGGATTGATCGACGAGGTCGGCGAGTGATCCCGGGCGCCGGGCGGTTGGCCGCACTGACCGGCTACCGAGACGGTCCCCCGGACTTCTCCCGAACCGCGGTGCTGGCGGCGGCCCGCGAGGTCGCAGACGCGGTCGACGCCGGCATCGACGTACCAATGTTGTTGACCGGCAGGGCCGCCCTGCTGGGCTTGACCCGCCGGGGACAGACGTCCGCCGGCGGGGCGACCCGCATGATCGCGGCGCGCGACGGTTGGTGGGCCATGACGTTGTCCCGGGCCGAGGACCTCGACGCGGTGCCTGCGCTGACCGGCGCCGACGATG
>JARLGS010000980.1 GCA_031292695.1 Mycobacterium sp.
AGGCGACGGCGAACACCTCCGGATCCAGGAACGGCACCCGCAGCTCCAGCGAGTTGGCCATCGTCATCTTGTCGGCCTTGACCAGGATGTCGCCGCGCAACCAGGTGAACAGGTCCAGGTGCTGCATGCGGGCCACCGGATCCCAGCCGGCCGATTCGGCGTAGATCGGAGCGGTCACATCGGTGTGGGTCCAGTCCGGGTTGAACCGGGCCAGCGTCGCACGCAGCTGATCGTCGGAGAAGCTGCGGGCGTTGCCGTAGTAGCGCTCTTCGAGGGTCAGCGAACCCCGATGCAGCAGGCTTTTGCCCCGCATGCCGTCGGGCAGTGTCTTGGAGGCCTTGCCGATGGACCGGCGCAACCCCCTGGGGACCCTGTCGAAAGCCTTGAGTGACAACGGCTCCCGGTAGATGGTGTAGCCGCCGAACAGCTCGTCGGCGCCCTCGCCGGAGAGCACCACCTTGACGTGCTTGCGGGCTTCCCGGGCGATGAAGAACAGCGGCACCAGTGCCGGGTCGGCCACTGGTTCGTCCAGGTACCAGACGATCTCGGGCAGTGCCTCGACGAACTCGGCCTGGCTGACCACCTTTGTCACGTGCCGTGCTCCGATCGCCTCCGCCGAGGCCACCGCCACGTCGACCTCGGAGAAGCCTTCCCGCTCGAAACCTGTGGTGAACGTGATCAGCTTGGGGTTGTGCCGCATGGCCAGCGCGGCGATCGCGGTGGAGTCGATGCCGCCGGACAGGAACGCGCCCACAGTGACGTCGGCACGCATGTGCTTGGCGACCGAGTCCTCCAGCACTGCGGTGATCTCGTCGTACCGACTCTGCTCCTGGCCTGTGATGAACGGCACCGCGGCGAAAGTTGGCTTGAAGTACCGCGTCACCTCAGGCCGTTGCCCGGGGCGGATTCGGGCGTAGCTGCCGGACTCCAGCCGGCGGATACCGCGTTGCAGCGTCTCGGGTTCGGGCACGTACTGCAGCACTGTGTAGTGCTGGACGGCGCGCTCGTCGATGCTCAGGTCGACGCCGGCCCGGGCGGCCAGGTCCAGCACGCACTTCTTCTCGCTGCCGACGATGGTGCCGCCGGTACCGGTCGCCAGGTAAAGCGGCTTGATGCCGAACGGGTCACGCGCACAGAACAACTCGCGTGTTTCGGTGTCCCACAGGGCGAACGCGAACATGCCGCGCAGCCGGTGCAGCGCCGCGGTGCCCCAATAGTGGAAGGCCACGACGATCGTCTCGCTGTCGCCCTCGGTGGCGAACTGGGCGCCGAACTCATTGCGGAGCTCCGCCCGCAGTTCCACGTAGTTGTAGATCTCGCCGTTGAACACCAGCGCATACCGGTCGGGCGCCTCGGGCGGGCCCCAGCGCAACGGCTGATGGCTGTGGGCGATGTCGATGATCGACAGCCGGTTGAAGCCGAATACGACAGCGGGCTGCCCGCCCAGTTCGTCGGCCCAGGTGCCAGACTCGTCCGGGCCGCGGTGCCGCATCGGATGAGTGGCGTCGGAAACGGCGTTCACCAGCTCAGTCGACGGGTCGGCAACAGGGTCGGCCAGATAGGCCAGCAGTCCGCACACGGCGCCAGTATGCCTGTTCAGGCAGGTGAACTCAGAACCGGCGGTGGCGATTGGCCGGTCGCTTCGTTCGGCATGGCGGGCGTGGTCTACGCTGCGTAGTATTCGACCGGCTTGACCGACTTCTAGGAGGGCCTCAACGTGACCGCTCGCGGGCTCCGGTTGGTGGCGTTGTCCGCCATTCTCGGTGCGTCGACGCTGCTGCTCAGCGGATGCAGCTGGCAACAGGTATTTGGCTTGGGATGGCCTGACGGCATCACCCCGGAAGCCCACGCAAACCGTGACCTGTGGGTCTGGTCGGTCATCGCCTCCTTCGTGGTCGGTGCCATTGTGTGGGCCCTGATCTTCTGGGCGATTGCGTTCCACCGCAAGAAGAAGACGGACACCGAGCTGCCCCGTCAGTTCGGCTACAACATGCCGCTCGAGCTGGTGCTCACCGTCGTGCCGTTCCTCATCATCTCGGTGCTCTTCTACTTCACCGTCGTGGTGCAGGAAAAGATGACGGACCACAGCAAGACGCCTGAGGTCACCATCGACGTCACCGCGTTCCAGTGGAACTGGAAGTTCGGCTACCAGAAGGTCGCGTTCAAGGACAACACCTTCTCGTACGACGGCGCGGACGAGGCCCGCAAGGCGGCCATGGCGTCCAAGCCCGAGGGCCTCAACGAGCATGGCGAGGAGAAGGTCGGCGCCATCCGCGGGCTGAACCCCGAAGACCGCACCTACTTGAACTTCGACAAGGTCGAGACCATCGGTACCAGCACCGAGATTCCGATCCTGGTGTTGCCGAAGGGCAAGCGCATCGAGTTCCAGATCGCGTCGGCTGACGTGATCCACGGCTTCTGGGTGCCGGAGTTCCTGTTCAAGCGGGACGTCATCCCGAACCCCGAGGCCAACCACTCGGACAACATCTTCCAGGTCACCGAGATCGAGAAGACCGGTCCGTTCGTCGGCCGCTGCACCGAGATGTGCGGCACGTACCACTCGATGATGAACTTCGAGGTGCGTGTGGTGGAACCTGACCAGTTCAAGGCCTACCTGCAGTACCGCGTCGATCACCCGAAGGCGACCAACGCCGACGCGTTGGTGTCGATCGGTCTGCCGCCGGTTGCCCAGACGACTCATCCGTTCGACTCCCGCCGAGGCGAGCAGGTCGGTGTGCCACCGGCTCAGGCGAGCAAGTAGGGGATTGCACAATGCACATCGAAGCCAGACTTTTCGAGATTCTGACCGCCTTCTTCGCGCTGGCGTCCGTCGGCTACGCCACGCTCACCGCGCTGTATGCCAAGGGCGGCGTGGAGTGGGCCGGCGTCACCGCGCTGGTGCTGACCACGGGGTTGTCGCTGATCATCGGTACGTTCTTCCGGTTCGTGGCACGTCGCCTCGACACCCGGCCTGAGGACTACGAAGACGCCGAGGTCTCCGATGGTGCCGGCGAGCTCGGCTTCTTCAGCCCGCACAGCTGGTGGCCGTTGCTGATCGCGCTGTCGGCCTCGACCACTGCGGTCGGTATTGCCCTGTGGCTGCCCTGGCTGATCGTTGCCGGCGTGTGCTTCGTGCTGGCCACCGTCGCCGGTCTGGTGTTCGAGTACTACACCGGCCCGGAAAAGCACTGACACCGGTACCTGACCGGGTCTCCGGTCAGGTCACAACCGTGCGTCAGATGGTCCTCTACCGGCGTCCTCACGGCCATGCCGGGCCCATGTTGGGTACTGTTGCCGCAGCACGGTGTTCCGTAGCTGCGGCGATGTAGTGGTCGAGAGGGATAGGCGTACGTGAGCGGGTCGAATTCCCCGGGCTCGGATGATGCGGCCCGGGAGGCATCGAGTGGTGGCGAGGGCACCGGCGAGACGGAGATCTATTCGCAGGCCTACTCTGCGCCTGAGTCCGAACACTTCAGCAGTGGGCCGTACATGCCGCCCGAACCAGGGCTGTACGACTACGACAGCTACGACGCCAAACCCGAGACCGGCGACGTGCCGCCGCCGCGCTGGCCGTGGGTGGTCGGCGTCGTCGCCATCATCGCCGCCATTTCGCTGGTGGCGTCGGTCGCCATCCTGGTGACCCGCAACTCCAGCTCGGAGAACGTGGCGACGCCGGCGACCAGCACCACCACGTCGGCGCCGCCGTTCCAGGACGAATTCACCACCACGACGACACCGCCGCCACCTCCACCCACGACGACGGAGGCGCCTCCTCCGCCGCCACCGTCGACCGTGACCGTGACGCAGCCGCCGCCCACGAGCGAGGCGCCGCCACCGCCGGCCAGCACCCCGGCCGCCGCGCCACCGCCGCCAACCACGACGACGCCGACCGGCCCGCGGTATGTCACGTACCGCATCTGGGGTACCAAAGCGCCGCTGGACCGCATTTCCGTGACGTACACCGACGCCGCGGGGCGGCAGCGCACCCAGCAGAACGTGTACATCCCGTGGATGATCACCCTGACACCGATCTCGATGTCTGACGTCGGTTCGGTTCAGGCGTCCAGCCTGCTGCGGCTGAGTCACCTGAATTGTTCGATTGTCACCAGCGACGGCCAGACCCTGGCCTCGCAAACAAACGATGATTGGCAGACGAGCTGTTAATGCCCTACGACGCTGAAGATCCAGGCCGACCGCGAGTCACCGGTGGCAACGCCGACCAGGTGGGCCGTGTCCTGCTGGGCGCGTGTGCCGGCATCTGGCTGGCCGCACTCGGCGCCGGAGTGGCCGCCGTCGTCGCGCTCGTGGACCTCGGTGCCAAGCATCCGAACGGCGCCCAGTCGCCGCCTACGCCATGGCTGCTGTACAGCGTCATCGCAGTGTCGGCGGCGGTGATCCTCGGTGCTGTTCCGCTGCTGTTGAGGGCCCGCCGCGGCGGGCGCCCGGCGCTGCCGCTGATCGGGGGCGGACCGGCTGACGCGGATAGCCGTACCGCTTCCGGTGAGGTCCCGCAGAATGCGTTGCGATCTTTCGACGATCCGGTGGTGCGCCGCTATTCGGCATCGCCGGCGACGAGCATGGTGGGCTTTCCGGTGGTGGCGGTGGATCAGCTCTGGCTGCGGAGCACCGTGGGCATCGCAGCCGCGATTGGCGCTGCGACGCTGTTCGTCTTCCTGGGCACGTACATGATGGCCGACCGACACGATGAGTTGGCCTGGATGCTGTACGGCCTGGCGTTGATCATCACCGTCGGGATGGTGGCCATCCCCTGGTACTGCCTGCGTGGGTTGCGTGACGTGCTGCAGTCCACGGCCGAATCGTCCCGCGCCGCCTGACTTCGCCTATTCGGCTCGGCGTCGACGAGATCCTGGGCCGACGGGCCCGCGACATCCGGTCGGCCGATTCCGTTCCGTCGCCCCCGACTCGACGAGGCTGTCCGTCGGGCGCGCGCGACGAGCGTGTGCGGATCTGTATTTCGGCGGTGGCAACGCCGGAGAGTTCGTCGACCACAACGACACCTCGTCGCTCGTGACTCCTCACAACCCGGCCTTCGCCATCCAACCCCCCGGCAAGGCCCGCACCGACCGCGGCCTGGCCATCGGCGGTGTCCGGCACGAGTTCCGCGACGAGGCTAAGGGTTTCCACGCGCGACTCTCGCCCGGTGGGTTTGGGGAGTGGTGCAAAAACAAACGGCCCGGTCTGGTGAACCAGACCGGGCCGTTTGAGCGGATCAACTAGTGGTGGCCGTTGGAGCCGTTGGGCGAGACGCCGTCCTGGTACTCCTTGAGCGCGGTGAGCGCCTTGTGCTCGGCGGCATGCTCGGCGTCGGCCAGCGCAGCCTGCTCGGCGGCCGAGTCAGCGAACAGGAAGCTGCCGGTGCCGGGCGAGCCCGCCGATCCGAGCTTGTTCCTGCGCTTCGGCAGCGCGCCACCCTGGTACTCCAGCGGCAGCGGGTGGCCGTGGTCGTCGACCGGTCCCAGCGGCTGGTGCAGCTCGACGTACGCGCCGTGCGGCAGCCGCTTGATGATGCCGGTCTCGATACCGTGCTCGAGCACCGCGCGGTCGCTGCGCTGCAGACCCACACACCACCGGTAGGTGATGTAGTAGACGAACGCCGGCAGCACGATCATGCCGATGCGGCCGATCCAGGTCGTCGCGTTCAGCGAGATGTCGAACTTCAGCGCGATGATGTCGTTCATCGCGGCCAGAGTCAGCACCATGTAGAACGCGATGGCCATGGCACCGATCGCGGTGCGCACCGGCACGTCACGCGGACGCTGCAGCAGGTTGTGGTGGGCGTCGTCGCCGGTGACCTTCTTCTCGATGAAGGGCCAGGCGATGAGCAGGCCGAAGACCACGCCCATGATCAGTGCCACGCCCATGACTGCCGGGATGGTGTGGCCGAACGGGTAGAACTCCCAGGCCGGCCAGATACGGGCCAGGCCTTCGGTCCACATCATGTAGAAGTCGGGCTGGCTACCGGCCGACACCTGCGACGGCTTGTAGGGGCCGAGCTCCCAGATCGGGTTGATCTGCAGCACGCCGCCCATGATGCCGAGCACGCCGGTCGTCATGGCGAAGAACGCACCCGACTTGACCGCGAACACCGGCATGACGCGAACGCCGACGACGTTCTTCTCGGTGCGGCCGGCACCGGGGAACTGCGTGTGCTTCTGGAACCACACCAGCGCCAGGTGCGCGCCGATCAGCGCCAGGATGACGCCCGGGATCAGCAGGATGTGCAGCGCGTACATGCGCGGGATGATGATGGAGCCGGGGAAGTCCCCACCGAACAGCGCCCAGTGCATCCAGGTGCCGATCACCGGGATACCCAGGGTGATCGAGGAGAGCGCGGCCCGCAGACCGATACCCGAGAGCAGGTCGTCGGGCAGCGAGTAACCGAAGTAGCCCTCGAACATGGACAGGATCAGCAGCAGCGAGCCGATCATCCAGTTGGCCTCACGCGGGCGGCGGAACGCACCGGTGAAGAAGATGCGGGCCAGGTGCACCATGATCGATGCGGAGAACATCAGCGCTGCCCAGTGGTGGATCTGCCGCACGAACAAGCCGCCGCGCACCTCGAAGGTGATGTCCAGTGCCGATTCGTAGGCGCGCGACATCTCCACACCGCGCAGCGGCTGGTAGACGCCGTGGTAGATGACGTCGGTCATCGACGGGTCGAAGAACAAGGTCAGGTACACGCCGGTGAGCAACAGAATGATGAAGCTGTACAGCGCGATCTCACCGAGCAGGAATGACCAGTGCGTGGGGAAGACCTTGTTCAGCTGGCGGCGTACGGCGGCCGACGGGTGGTACCGCGAGTCGATCGCATTGCCTTGTGCGGCAGCGATGTCAGCGAGCTTGGGACTCATGATTTGCGCTCCCAGAATGCCGGTCCGACGGGTTCGATGAAGTCGCCGTTGGCGACCAGGTGGCCCTCTTTGTCAATCGTGATCGGCAGCTGCGCCAGGGCGCGGGCCGCCGGACCGAAGATCGGCCGCGCGAAGTGCAGCGCGTCGAACTGCGACTGATGGCAGGGGCACAGAATGCGGTAGCTCTGCTGCTCGTACAGCGACGAGGGGCAGCCCAGATGCGAGCACACCTTGGTGAATGCGAAGAAGTCACCGAAGTTGAAGCTCTCCTGGCCCTGACGCTTCACCACGCGAGACATGTCTTCGGGCTTGATGCGGATGAGCATCACCGGGTTACGCACGCCGAGGGCGATCTCCGACAGCTTCTCGTGCGACTCGACGGTGGTGCCGTCGCCGTCGGACTCGCGCCACGGGAACACGGTCTCCATGCCGCCGGCGTCCAGGTCCTCCGGACGCATCTTGACGTAGGGCGACTCACCCGGCAGGCCGGTGGCCCGGGCCAGGTAGATGGTCTCGCCGTGGTAGCGCGGGGTCCAGCCCGAGGTCCACAGCACGGCCTTCTTGCCGTCGGCGGTCGGGACGACCGGCTTCCACGGGTTCTTGATCAGACCACCGATGAAGGCGACCGCGGTACCCAGGCCGAAGGCGCCCAGGCCGACTCCGAGCGACAGCCCGATCAGCTTGCGCCGCTTGAGAGTTGAGGTCTCGAGCGCATCGCTCAGGTTGGCCGCGATGGTGGCCCGGTGGATCTCCGGGGACGCACCGTCGTGGCGGTCCTGGATCGAGATCTCTTCGGGGATGAACTTCTTCTGGAACAGCACCGCACCGATGCCGATCGCCAGGACCGACAGGCCGAACGTCAGACCGTACAGCGGGGTGGCCAGCGAGTAGATGAACTCACCCTCCGAGCCGAAGGGCTGGTACTCCCACGGCCAGAACAGGAAGACCAACAGCAGCGCCAGGCCGAACACGCCACCGAGCATCAGCCAGGTCGCGACCTGACGCTCAGCGCGCTTCTCCGCCTTGGTGCCCTCGACGGGCCAGCGCGGCTCTTTGTAGACGGTTTCGACGCCGTCGATCCGCCCACCGAGTTCGACGAGCTCCTCGCGCGACATCTCGCGCAGCTCGTCGTCGCTGGGCACGTCCTTCAGGTTGTCGCTCATGCTCGCGATCCGATCCACATAGCCGCGCCGATCACGGCGACCATCCCGATAATCCACATCGCCATGCCCTCCGGCGCGGGGCCGAAGCCACCGAGGCCGTAGCCGCCCTGGCTGCGGGCATTCGCCGACTCATGGACGTAGGCGACGATGTCGCGCTTCTCTTCCGGGCTCAGCTGGCGGTCCGAGAACTTGGGCATGTTCTGCGGGCCGGTGAGCATGGCGGTGTAGACCTGCGCCGGAACCTCAGCGGCCTTGCCCAGGTCAGGGGCGTACTTGCCCGAGGACAGGGCGCCACCCTTGCCGGTGAAGTTGTGGCAGGACGCGCAGTTCAGGCGGAACAGGTCGCCACCGCGGGCCACGTTCTCGCCGAGGAACGAGTGCTGGTCGATCTTGCCGTTGGCGTCGCGCGGAACTTCTGGGCCGCCGCCGTTGGCCTGGATGTATGCGCCGAGGGCGTCGATCTGGTGCTCGTCGAACGCGGCTTCCTTGCGGGCGGCCTGAGCCTCGCCACGCATCGCCGGCATGCGGCCGGTGGAGACCTGGAAGTACACCGCCGCGTCGCCGACGCCGATCAGGCTGGGGCCGCGGTCCTGTACACCCTGCAGGTTGGCGCCGTGGCAGCTGACGCAGGACGTTTCGAACAATTGCTTGCCCGTGCGTAGCAAGGCCAGCTGCGAGTCATCGGCTTTCGCGACCTGGGGTCGCGGAGTCAGAGTGGCCGCCAGGCCACCAGCGACTAGAAGTCCGAGCAGCAGCAGCATCGCTGCTGAGAGGCGCCGGTGTAACCGACGACGGGACTTGCTGGTCATCGAACCCCTTCTGATCGACGAGTTGAGCATCCGACGCATCGGCGAGCCGATCATCGGACGAAGTAGATGGTGGCGAACAGGGCGATCCACACGATGTCGACGAAGTGCCAGTAGTACGACACGACGATGGCAGCGGTGGCCTGCGCGGGCGTGAACTTGCTCATCTTCGTGCGGGCGAGCAGGAAGATGAACGCGATCAGGCCACCGATGACGTGGAGGCCGTGGAAGCCGGTGGCGAGGTAGAACACCGAGCCGTAGGAGCTGCTCGGGATCGTGGTGCCCTCGCTGACCAGCATCGTGTACTCGTAGGCCTGGCCGGCGACGAAGATCGCGCCCATCACCTACGTGATGGTGTACGAGCGGCGGAGCCCGA
>JARLGS010000112.1 GCA_031292695.1 Mycobacterium sp.
CCATGGTGAAGTTCGACGCCGTGCTGTGGTGGTAGGCGCCGGTGCAGGCCGTGGCGAGCAGGTCGCCGGGGTGGATGTCGGTGGGCAGTTCGATGTCGGTTGCGATCGCACCGCCCCCGCGGCACACCACGGTGGTCGGGCTGGACGGCCCGATGGGGTGTCGATTGGCAAGGGCGACAGTGTAATTCGCGACGGGCGCGGGCTTCGGATGGCTGCCGTCCACGGCCACCACGGCGCGCCCGTCGGTTCGGGTCACCACCGACTGCACGCGGTGCAGCGTCACTCCGGCGCGGCCGCTGATCGCGCGGCCCGGTTCGACGACCAGCCGTGGCCGCGGGAACCGGTTGGCGGCGCAGGCCGCATCGAGGGCGTCCTCCAGGAAGTCGGCCAGCGCCGCCACGTCGAGATGGGGTTCCCCGGTCTGGTAGGCGATGGCGTGCCCGCCGCCGATGTTCAGTTCGGTGAGCACCACGCCGTGGGTGGCCCGCACCTCGGCCATGGTCGCGACCAACTCTCGGACTGCCTCGACGTAGACCTCCGGCTCGGCGATCTGCGCGCCCAGGTGGCAGTACAACCCGGCCACCGGCAATTGCGGCGTGGCCAGTGCCCGGCCGACTGTGGGCAGCACGTCGACACCGGGTAATACCTGCAGCAACACCGCCTGCGGGTGGCACGCGACGCCGGACAGGTACGCGATCTCGATCGGGGAGTCGATGACGATGCGGCCGACCCCGGCCGCGGCTGCGGTGGCCAACTCGTCGGCCGACTTGCCACTGCCGTGCACCACGATGCGGCCGGGTTCCATACCGCCGGCCAGGGCAGTGGCCAGTTCGGCGGTCGAGCAAACCGCCATCCCTAGTCCGGCCTCGTGTACCCAGCCGGCGACGGTCCTGGTCAGCAGCGACTGGGCGGCGTAGACCACTTCGACGCCACGCAGGGTGGACCGGTAGTGCTGGGCCCGCCGGCGGAAGTCCGCCTCATCGAGAACGTAGGCGGGCGTGCCGAATTCGTCGGCGATGTCGGTGAGGGCCACCGATCCGACGCAGAGCCGTCCCAGTGCGTCGACCTGGGTGGTCAGCGGCCAAATCGCTGTGTCGATGCGGGGGTGCATGGCGGACCGCAGCGACGGCAGGATGTCGAGCAATGTCATGACTTCACCCTGCGCCCGGATGGGCCGGGTGACCGTCGCGTTGACGATCCCTTGACGGGACGGTGCCCAATCTTGATGAAGTTCCGCGAACTACAATCTGCAGGCATCATGACCTCCCCGGGGCAGCTATCAGTCCAGACCCCGTTGGCGGGGCTCGTCCAACTCGCTCTCACCGATCCTGGCCTGCAGGAATTGACCCGTCGCGCAGCCGATGGCGCCGCCGAGCAGGCCGTGGTGGGCCCCGTCAGCGCACGGTTGCCGGTCGCGGCCGCGCTGGCCGAGGCCGGTCCGGTGCTGGTGGTCACGGCCACCGGTCGTGAAGCCGACGACCTGACCGCCGAACTGCGGGCCGTGTACGGGGACTCGGTCGCGCTGTTCCCTTCGTGGGAGACCCTGCCGCACGAACGGCTGTCGCCGGGGGTGGACACCGTCGGTGCCCGCCTGACCGTGCTGCGCCGGCTGGCGCTGCCCGACGACGCCCGGCTCGGCCCGCCGCTGCGAGTTGTCGTCACCACCGCCCGCTCGCTGCTGCAGCCGCTGGCCGGCGGGCTGACCGATGCCGAACCGGTGACGTTGACCGTCGGCGTCGACGCCGACTTCGACGACACGGTGACCCGGCTGGTGGAGCTGGCGTACTCCCGGGTCGACATGGTCGGCAAGCGCGGCGAATTCGCCGTCCGCGGTGGCATTCTCGACGTCTTCACCCCGACCGCCGAGCACCCGGTACGCGTCGAGTTCTGGGGCGACGAGGTCTCCGAGATGCGCATGTTCGCGGTGGCTGACCAGCGCTCGATCCCCGAGATCGCCATCGACACCCTGATCGCCGTGCCGTGTCGTGAACTGCTGCTGACCGCCGACGTCCGCGACCGCGCCGCTGAAATCGGGGCGAACCTGCCCAGTGCGGAGAACCAGGTCACCGGCAGCGTCGCCGACATGATGGCGAAGCTGGCCGAGGGCATCCCGGTCGACGGCATGGAGGCGCTGCTGCCGGTGCTGCGCCCCGGCGAACTCGCACTGCTCACCGACCGGCTGCCCGCCGGAGCGCCGCTGCTGATCTGCGATCCGGAGAAGGTCCGCACCCGGTCGGCCGACCTGATCAAGACCGGCCGGGAGTTCTTGGAGGCCTCGTGGTCAGTCGCCGCCGTGGGTGGCGACGCCCCGATTGATGTTGAGCAGCTTGGGGGTTCGGGCTTCCGGGACTTCGTGGAGGTCCGGGAAGCCGCAGCCGCCGGTGGGCACCCGTGGTGGACGCTGAGTCAGTTCTCGGCGCACGTGAGGAGCGATGGGGAAGTAGCCGAATCGGCTCCCGAACTCGACATCCGGCCGGCGCCCTCGGCCCGCAGCCAGCAGAGCCTCGAAGAGATCTTCGCGATGCTGCGCGCGCACATCGCCACGGGCGGGCTGGCCGCGGTGGTCACCCCGGGCACCGGTACCGCGCACCGCGTGGTCGAGCAACTCGCCGAATCCGATGTCCCCGCAACGATGTTGGAGCCCGGTGCGGCACCGAAGCCCGGTGTCGTCGGGGTGCTCAAGGGTCCGCTACACGACGGCATGATTCTGCCGAGCACCAACCTGGTCATCGTCACCGAGACCGACCTGACGGGCAACCGCGCTGCGGTCACCGAGGGCAAAAAGCTTGCTGCCAAACGACGTAACGTCGTGGACCCGCTGGCACTCACCGCCGGTGACCTGGTGGTGCACGACCAGCATGGCATCGGCAAGTTCGTCGAGATGACCGAGCGGGTGGTCGGCGGGGCCCGCCGCGAGTACCTGGTGCTGGAGTACGCATCGTCGAAACGCGGTGGCGGGTCCGACCGGCTGTACGTGCCGATGGACTCGCTGGACCAACTGTCGCGCTACGTCGGTGGCCAGGAACCCACGCTGAGCCGGCTGGGCGGTAGCGACTGGACCAACACGAAGACCAAGGCGCGCAAGGCGGTTCGGGAGATCGCCGGCGAGCTGGTGTCGTTGTACGCCAAACGGCAGTCCGCGCCCGGGCACGCGTTCGGGCCGGACACTCCATGGCAGAACGAGATGGAGGACGCGTTCGGCTTTACCGAGACCATCGACCAGCTGACCGCGATCACCGAGGTCAAATCCGACATGGAGAAGCCGGTTCCGATGGACCGGGTGATCTGCGGCGACGTGGGCTACGGCAAGACCGAGATCGCGGTGCGGGCGGCGTTCAAGGCCGTGCAGGACGGTAAGCAGGTCGCGGTACTGGTGCCCACGACGCTGTTGGCCGACCAGCACCTGCAGACCTTCGCCGCCCGGATGTCCGGGTTCCCGGTGACGGTCAAGGGGCTGTCGCGGTTCACCGATCCCACCGAATCCCGGGCTGTCATAGAAGGTCTCAAGGACGGCTCGGTCGACGTGGTGATCGGCACCCACCGGCTGCTGCAGACCGGTGTCACCTGGAAAGACCTGGGCCTGGTGATCGTCGATGAGGAGCAGCGGTTCGGCGTCGAGCACAAGGAGCACATCAAGTCGATGCGCACCCACGTCGACGTGCTGACCATGAGCGCCACCCCGATCCCGCGCACCCTGGAGATGAGCCTGGCCGGGATCCGGGAGATGTCGACTATCCTGACGCCGCCTGAGGAACGCTTCCCGGTGCTGACTTACGTTGGGCCGCAAGATGACAAGCAGATCGCGGCAGCGCTGCGGCGCGAGCTGCTGCGCGACGGGCAGGCGTTCTACATCCACAACCGGGTGAAGTCGATCGACAACGCAGCGGCGCGGGTGCGAGCGCTGGTCCCGGAAGCGCGGGTGGTCGTGGCCCACGGGCAGATGCCCGAAGAGCTCCTGGAGCGCACCGTCGAGGGCTTCTGGAACCGTGAATTCGACATCCTGGTGTGTACCACCATCGTCGAGACCGGCCTGGACATCTCCAACGCCAACACACTGATCGTGGAGCGGGCCGACACGTTCGGCCTGTCGCAGCTGCACCAGCTGCGGGGCCGGGTCGGCCGGAGCCGGGAACGCGGTTACGCGTATTTCCTTTATCCGCCAGAGGTTCCGCTCACCGAGACCGCTCATGACCGGCTGGCGACCATCGCCCAGAACAACGATCTGGGCGCCGGTATGGCGGTCGCGATGAAGGACCTGGAGATTCGCGGCGCCGGCAACGTGCTCGGCGCCGAGCAGTCCGGGCACGTCGCCGGGGTGGGCTTCGACCTGTACGTCCGGCTGGTCGGTGAGGCCGTCGAGGCATACCGCGCGGCTGTCGACGGTAAAACCGTTGTGTCCGTTGAAGAACCGAAGGATGTTCGGGTCGACCTACCGATCGATGCGCACCTGCCGCCGGACTACATCGGCAGCGACCGCCTGCGGCTCGAGGCCTACCGCCGGTTGGCCGCGGCCAGCGACGATTTGGCGATCGCCTCGGTCGTGGAGGAGTTGGTGGACCGCTACGGGCCGCTGCCCGAACCGGCGCAGCGGCTGGTCGCCGTGGCCCGGCTGCGGCTGCTGTGCCGCCAGTACGGCGTCACCGAGGTGAGCGCGATATCGGACTCGACCATCCGGTTGACGCCGCTGACTTTGATGGATTCCGGGCAGCTGCGGCTCAAGCGGATGTATCCGGGCGCGACGTACCGAGCAACCACGTCTACGGTGCAAATCCCGATTCCCCGCGCCGGCGCCGGGGTGGGTGCCCCGCGCATCCGGGACCTGGATTTGGCACGCGCGGTGGCCGGATTGCTGCTCGTGCTCGATGGGCGACCGGCCGGTGACGTTGATATAACCGACCTGGGAGGTAGCGCTGTGGGTGAGTCGGGGCAATCGCGATGACGGTGGTCCTGGTCGATCCACGTCGCCCGTCGCTGATGCCGATCGACGCGTTGGTCCTGCTCACCGGTGATGTGCAGTACACCGAGGAGCTGCCGGTCAAGGTGCCGTGGTCGCTGCCGTCGGGCCGGCCGTCCTACGGCGATGCCGACAATCCCGCGCCGGTGCTGCTGTCGTCGGACCCGGAACATCCGCAGGTCCGGGCCCGGCTCGCCGCGGGCGAGCGGCTGATCACGGCGTCCGGTTCGCAGCCGGGGGAACGGCTGATCGACGCCGTCACCATGATGGACAAACTGCGCACCAACGGCCCGTGGGAGAGCGAGCAGACCCACGACTCGCTGCGCCGCTACCTCCTCGAGGAGACCTACGAGCTGTTCGACGCGGTCCGGGGCGGCAACGCCGATGACGTCCGAGAGGAACTCGGCGATGTGTTGCTGCAGGTGCTCTTTCATGCCCGCATCGCCGAGGATGCGCCGGTGCACCCGTTCGGCATCGACGACGTGGCCGACACCCTGATCCGTAAACTCGGCAACCGGGTGCCGGCTGTGCTTGCCGGACAAGAGATTTCGCTGGAAGACCAGATCGCCCAGTGGGAAGAACGCAAGGCGCAGGAGAAGTCCGCGCGCACTTCGTGCATGGACGAGGTGCCGACCGCGTTGCCGGCACTCGCCTTGGCGCAGAAGCTGATTGAACGGGTAAGCACGGCCGGATTACCCGCCGACCTGGTGCCGGCCGCACTGACCTCGGTGATGGTGTCCGCCGACTTCGATGCTGAAAGTTCCTTGCGGACGTCGGCTCTCGAGTTCATGGACACGGTGCGTGCGACCGAACGCCGAGTCGCCGCGGCACGCCGCGGCGATGAGACTGCGGCCGAACTGGATGCCGCCCCATTGGGTGTGGTGTCCGAAGACGAGTGGCGGGAGCACTGGCCGGCTCAGGCCGACTGAGCGGCAAGTTCAATGGCTATCCGCCGCCGCGAATGTGCAGCCAGAGCGTCTCGACCGCCGGATCTGCGATCTCGGTGCACGCTCGTGGCGCTGCCTCGCCGTAGCGGCTCGCGGCCCGCGGCCCGAAACTTTGGGATCGGTAGCCGCGGCCTGCCGGTGTGATTGCTCCAACGACGCCGACCAACCGGTGTCCGAGGAAAGGAACCACCGTGAAGATCGTGCCCGCCGTCATCGAACAGCACGTGAACCGCTTCGATCGTCAGCAGAGCCTGATCATCGCGATCAGCACCGGCCTGCTGGCCTTCTGGTCGGGCTACCGCGTCGCCTGGTCGCTCTACCTGACCTTCGCCTACGACTTCCTGTTCGGGTCGCTGGTCTTCCAGATCGCCCTGTGGGGAGTCATCGGTGTCGCGGCCGCCGTGGCGTCGCTGGCCTTCTACATCCGCTACCGGGATGCTTCGACGGGGTCTCAGTAGCACCGGATAGTGGCAGACGCGAGTGGCTCTTTCGCCGAGATCGACGAAAGGGCCGCTCGCACTCGCACTTTCCGGCCCGTTTGTCCGTTTGGGCGGAAAGTGGGTTCGGGAGCGTCTCAGGCGAGCAGCGTCGATCCCCAGTAGTCCGATGAACCGTCACGCACACCCGGCGGGCAGGCGAAGATGCCGCTGCCGGTGTGCGTGATGTATTCGTTCAGCGCATCGTTCATGGACAGTGACGTCTGCATCGGAATGAACGACTCGGCCGGGTTGCGGACGAAGGCGATGAAGAACAACCCTGCATCCAGATGCCCGAAACCGTCTGAGCCGTCGGTGAAGTTGTAGCCCCGGCGCAGAATCTGCGCGCCGTTGTTGGCCTCCGGGGAGGCCAACCGCACGTGGGCGTCGACGTCGATCATCGGCGCACCGTCGGCGCCCTTGCTGTCGAAATCCAACGGCGTGAACTCGTCGGTGTACCCGTTGGGGGCACCGTTGCCCTTCTGCCGGCCGATGACCCGCTCCTGCTCGATCAGCGTGGTGCGGTCCCAGGATTCGATCAGCATCCGGATGCGCCGGCTGACCAGGTAGGACCCGCCGGTCATCCAGTCCGGCCCGTCACCCGCTCCGACCCAGACGTGCTTGTCGATCGCGCCGGTGTCCTCGGCCTTCAGGTTGGCCGTTCCGTCCTTGAAGCCGAACAGGTTTCGCGGCGTGGCCTGGTTCCGCGTGGTGGAGGAGGTGCGGCCGAAGCCGAGCTGGGAGTAGCGGACCGCGACCGTGCCGAAGCCCACCCGGGCCAGGTTGCGGATCGCGTGCACGGCGACCTGCGGGTCATTGGCACAGGCCTGCACGACGATGTCGCCGCCACAGCGTGCCGGGTCCAGTTTCTCGTTGCGGAACTTGGGCAGGTCGACCAGGTGGGCCGGTGCGCGGCCCGCGATACCGAATCGGTCCTTGCCGTCCTTGCGGAAGAAGCTCGGACCGAAGCCGATGGTCAGGGTCAGTGCGGAGGCGGAAAGGCCAAGTGCCTCACCGGTATCCGCGGGCGGCGCGTACTCGTTGAGGCCGATGGCCCCGTTGGCGACGGCCTCCTGGCCGAGCGTCATCCGCTCGGCCATCTGGGTCCACTGCTTCAGCATCGCCACGACGTCCGCAAGCCGTTCGGTGGTGATGTCGAAGGTGGCGAAGTGCATCCGGTCCTGCGCCGCCGTGACGATCCCGGCCTGGTGGTTGCCGCGGAAGGGGACGGGCTTGTGCAGCCCGTCGTCGACCGCTGCTGCGGACGAGCGTGCCGCCATCGCACCCGTGGCGGCCGCACCGACCACCGCGGCCGTCACCCCTGCCGCGCCGAACAGTCTGCGCCGGCTGATGCCGCCGTGACTTGGCTCGGCTTCGGGGGTCGAGTCCGGCCCGGACTCAGTGCTGGGCGATGACACCCTGGACCTCGCTGACTTCGGCGCTCAACGCATCGATGGCGCGCGAAAGTTCTTGCCGCTCAGGCTGGGTCACCTTGTCGTAGGACACAAAGCCG
>JARLGS010000981.1 GCA_031292695.1 Mycobacterium sp.
CGCACGATGATGTGGCTTGGCTTCGCCGATCGGCTGGACAACATGATCGCCGATTTCCATCCCACCACGGCGCTCGATCGTGACCACTACGCCACTGCGGTCATGGACAAACAAGCGTTGCGGCTCTTGGGTTCGGTGGCCTTGGCTCGCGCAGCCCGTGGCGAAGACGATGTGGCCGCGATATCCGTGCTCAAGCTGCTGGGTTCCGAGGCAGAACTGCGTGGGAGCGAATACGCCCTGTCTTCGGCCGGAGCCGACGGCCTCGTCCACCCGGGGCAGACCGGCCCCTACGCGCCGATGAACCTGGACCACTATTTCGCCAGCTGGTTCGAGCGGTACGCCCGCAGCTTCTCCGGCACGATCGCCGGCGGCACCTCCGAGATCCAGCGCAACATCATCGCCCAGCGAGTGCTCGGCCTACCGCGCGGCTAACGGCCCCTCTCACGCCGAGTGTGCGTCCAGCTTCACGCTCGACTCCGAGTGTGCAGCCATCTTTACACTCGGAGGGGCAATGGAAGACCTCAGTCGATGACGGCGGCTTCCTTGCGCTCGGTGATGGGTCTCGCAAGCTCCTGCTCGTCGCAGATGCGCTGCAGCTTGTCCAGGGTCTCGTCCAAGCCGGCTCCGACGCGGCTACCGGGTGTGAAGCTGGCCGGCAGCTTCCGCATGCCCTGGATGACGCCGATGGTCTCGTAGTGGACGGTGCCGTCCGGGTCGCACTCGTAGTCGGGCATCCGGTCGAGCACCGCGGTCAGCATGGACTTGAACACCGTGCGTGCCACGTTGGATCCGGCGCAGCGGTGAAGGCCGAGTCCAAAGCTGAAGTGACGGTTGCCTTTACGGTCCAGAATGACCTCGTCAGGGTAATGGAACACGGCGGGGTCGCGGTTGGCCATGGCCCACGAAATCCACAGCCGCTCACCCTCTTTGAAGTGGGTGCCGTCGAGTTCGACGTCGTCGGAGAACGTCCTGCCGTCACCCGGTGCGGGGGTGAAGTAGCGCAGGAACTCCTCGGTCGCGGGGTCGAGGAGGGTATCGCGTTGCTTGCTGAGCAGTTCCCGCTCATCGGGGTGTCGCGAAAGCCATTCCAGGGAATGGGCGGTCAGCGCCGTGGTGGTGTCGAAGCCGCCGCCGATGATCAATCCGAGATTTCCGATGATTTCCAGGTCGGGAGCGGGCTTACCGTCGATCCGCATCTCGAGCAGGGCGTTGACCAGGCCGGGCCGCGGATTGTTGCGGATCTCGATCATGTTGTTGATCAGGTCGATTCCCATCCGGCGGTGCATCTCGGTGACCCGCTGGATGTCCGGGGAATGCTCGGGGGTGTACACCGCCGCATGCGTTGGCTCGCTGTACATCTGCCAGTTCTTCAGCGGGATGCCCATCATCGCCAGCGTCAGCACGGCGGGAACGACGTTGGCCAGATCGTCGACGAAGTCGATGCTGCCTTTCTCGATCCTCTCGTCGAGGCAGGCGCGCGTCACGTCGTTGACGAACGGCTCCCAGCGTTTGACCGCGGCGGGTGACAAGTAGGGGTTGAGGACGGAGCGGTAGATGTGGTGCTCGGGGTTGTCCATCTCCAGGATGCCGCCCCGCACGCCGTTGATGCGGCTTGCCGTCGGGATCGAAATCCCTTTGTAGCCGCGACGTTCGTTGTTGACATCGTGGTCGTTGGACACCGCGGGGCAGCGGGCGAGTTCGAACACCTCGTGGCTGCCCGCCGCCACCCAGTGCCCACCGTAGGTATCACTCCAGGCCATCGGGCACTTGGCGTGCATCTCCTGGGTGATCGCGTCGAACCGCGCGCGGTACTCCGGGGAGTGCCGTTCGAAGTGATACCGGTTTTTCTTGCGATCGCTGTCGCTGACGACGTCGTCGACACTCAAAGTACTGTCTCTTTCACTCGGTGATGATGATGGCCTGCTCGGGACACGATTGCGCGGCTTCGCGCACCTGGTCCTCGCGATCGGCCGGCACCACTTCGTCGATTGCCGACGAACTGCCGTCGATGTCGCTGAGCTGGAACGAATCCGGAGCGATCATGGAGCACAGGGTGTGGCCCTGGCAGCGTTCGGGATCAACCCAGACCTTCACGGTGTCTCCTTGCGAGGCTTCTTGCGGCTCAGGTTATTGAGGTTTTCAACTCTGGTAGTCGTACCACTTGAGGTAGCCGCCGGCGTCGACGCGCAACTGCATGCCGGTCACGTAACGGGCTTCGTCGGAGGCCAACCACAGGACGGCGTTGCTGATGTCCTCGGGCTCGACGTAGGGGATCTTCATCGCCTGCTGGACGCCGAAAACCGGTTCGGCGTCCGCTCTTGTCGGGCGTTCGAGGTCCGGCCGGAAGGATCGGTACATCGGCTCGCTCTGCAGCATCGGGGTGTTGGTGTTCGTCGGGTGGACGGCGTTGGCGCGAATTCCCAAGGGTGCCAGTTCGGTTGCCAGGTCGTGCACAAAATGCGCGATCCCCCGCTTGGAATGGATGTAGGCCATCCCGCCGGGGTCGTTGCCGGGGTTGTCCTTTTTGGCGGTGTCCATCAGCGCGGCGGTGGATCCGGTGGCGATGATCGAGGCGCCCTCGCTCAGGTGCGGCAGCGCGACCTGGATGGCGTTGATGGTGCCGATCAGGTTGGTGTTGATCACGTCGCACCAGGCTTGTAGCGGCGGCTGGCCCTTCATGCCGGCTATGCCGGCCTGGCCGACCACGATGTCGAGCCTGCCGAACTCGGCGAGCCCGCTGTCCAGCGCGGCTTGCAGTTGCGCGGCGTCGCGCACATCGGACTGGGCGACCACGGCGCTCTGACCCGTTTTTTCGATGAGCCGGGCGGTTTCGTCGAGATCCTCGGGCGCGGCCATCGGGTAACCGATGGTGTCGATGTCACGGCAGAAGTCGACGGCGATGATGTCGGCGCCCTCTTCGGCCAGTCGCACCGCGTGACTGCGGCCCTGGCCGCGAGCCGCGCCGGTGACGAAGGCGACCTTTCCTTTGACGCGCCCTGTTGCGCCGTCTCCCACCGCTTTTCCCTCCAGTTGGTTGTCGAGCACGCTTCTCAGGTGTTGCGCCCGCCGTTGACGCCCAGGATCTGACCGGTGATGTAGCCGGCCTCCTCGGATATCAGGAAGGCGCACGCCGCCGCGATGTCTTCCGGTTTGCCCATCCGGCGCACCGGGGTCCGGGCGATGTTCTCCTCGATGTCGCCGAGGAACCCGTTCTTCTGGGCGGCACGCAGCATCGGGGTGTCGATGAATCCCGGCGGCACGGCGTTGACCGTGATGCCGCTGGGCCCGTACTCGAGCGCCAGCGACTTGGTGAGCCCGTTGACCGCGGACTTGGCCGCTACATAGTGACTCATATAAGGAACACCGGAATGCGTGCTGGACGAGGAGATATTGACGATCCGTCCCCACCCGGCCTCCACCATGTCGGGCAGCACCGCCTGAGTCATGTGGAAGACCCCGTTGAGGTTGACGTCGATCACCCGCTGCCAGTCTTGAAACGTGATGTTGTTGAAGCGCTTGAACCCGTCCAGTCCCGCGGCGTTGACCAGAACCGTCACCGGCCCCAACCGGGCGCGGATCGCCGACAGCGCCGCATCCACCTGCGACCGGTCGGTGACATCGGCGGTGAAAGCGAGATCGGTGTCCGAGGGTCTGACGTCGATGGTCGCCACCTCGAGACCGTCGGCCCGCAGGCGATTGGCGACGGCATGCCCGATGCCGGAGCCGCCGCCGGTAACCACCGCTGTCTTCACGTCGAGGCCTCTGGTCCGAAGGCGGTCATCTCAGTCACAAAGAATCTCCCTTGCAATTATGAGAACCTTACTCTCCGGCTGAAGCGCGTTGCAACCGGCGGGTGAAACCGCATTGGCCTGCAAAGAGAGGCCTAACCGAGCGGATGCGCGGCCTAGTGAGCACGTTGGTCTCGTTTCTCGGGCTTTCTTGAATTCTCGATACCCGACGGTAAGATTCGCCGGGTAAGAGAATGAAATTATCGTATCGACACCACCTTAGGGGCGTAGGAATGCCAGTGCAGGACACGGCAGAGGCCACCGCGGATGCCGCTCCTGAGTCACGCACCGACCGCCGACTCTTGATCGACGGCCGGCTTGTCACGAACGACAAGTCCTTCCCGTCGATCAACCCCGCCACCGGGGAAGTCATCGGCCACGCCCCGGATGCCGGCGTCAAGGAGGCCGAAGCGGCGATCGCTGCGGCCCGGCGCGCGTTCGACACCACCGGCTGGCCCACCGATGTGGAGTTGCGGATCCGCTGCCTTGACCAGCTGCACCGGGCGCTTGTCGACCATGCCGACGAGCTGCGTGAGCTGACCATCGCCGAAGTCGGCGCCACCCGAGCGCTCACGCAGGGCGCTCAGCTGGACGATCCGATCAGGATCGTCCGGTTTTACGCCGACTTGCTCCGCACCTACCAGTTCCACGAAGACCTCGGTGAGACCGAATCGCGTGGCATGCGGCATCACCGCTGGGTGGAGAAGGAAGCCGCAGGGGTGGTGGCGGCGATCATCGCCTACAACTATCCGAATCAGCTCGCGCTGGCCAAGCTGGCCCCGGCGCTGGCCGCCGGATGCACCGTGGTGCTCAAGGGCGCTCCGGACACGCCGCTGGTCACGCTGGCGCTCGGTGAGGTGATCGCCAAATACACCGACATTCCGGACGGCGTGGTGAACGTGCTCAGCTCGTCGGATCCCGCGGTCGGACCCGTGCTGACCAAGAGCCCCGACGTCGACGTGGTCACCTTCACCGGGTCGACCGCGGTCGGCCGCCAGATCATGGCCGCGGCGAGCGAAACGGTAAAGCGTGTCTTCCTGGAATTGGGTGGCAAGTCGGCGGTGATCATGCTCGACGACGCTGACTTTGCCGGCGCGAGCCTGTTCGCCGCCTTCAGCATGGTCACCCACGCCGGCCAGGGCTGCGCGCTGACGTCCCGACTGCTGGTGCCCAAGTCGCACCATGACGAAATCGTCGCGTTGATCGCGCAGAACTTCGCCAAGGTGCGCCACGGTGATCCGGCCGACCCGAAAACGTTGATGGGACCGCTGATCAACGAACGCCAGCGCGACAAGGTGGACGGCATGGTCCAGCGCGCCGTCGCCGCGGGAGCGACCCTGGTCACCGGTGGCAAGCGGTTGGATCCCGGCTACTTCTATGCGCCCACCTTGCTCACCAACGTGGATCCCGACAGCGAGATCGCTCAGGAGGAGGTGTTCGGGCCGGTGCTCGTGGTGATCGGTTTCGACGATGACGACGACGCGGTGCGCATCGCCAACAACTCCATCTACGGGTTGGCGGGCGCGGTCTTCAGCCGCGATCCGGACCGGGCGCGGGCGGTCGCGCGCCGGATCCGGGCCGGATCGTTCTCCATCAACGGCGGCAACTACTTCGGCGCCGACAGCCCGTTCGGGGGTTTCAAGCAGTCAGGGATCGGCCGCGAGATGGGTGTGGCCGGGTTCGAGGAGTTCCTGGAGCGCAAGACCATTGCAATCCCAGCCGAACCCGTTCCCGGGGCGTCGGCATGAGGCCGTTGGAGGGCATCCGCGTTCTGGAAGTCGCCATGTACGGGTTCGTCCCGTCGGCGGGTGCCGTGCTCGCCGAATGGGGCGCCGACGTGGTCAAGGTGGAGCACGCCGTGACGGGGGACCCCCAGCGCGGACTGCGGCAAACCGGCATGCTTCGCGTCGAAGGCGACCCCAACCCCAACATCGAGCACGCCAACCGCGGCAAGCGCAGCATCGGACTGGACATGTCGGTCCCCGAGGGCAAGGACGTGCTCTACGAGCTGGCCCGCCGCTCCGATGTGTTCCTGACCAGTTTCCTGCCTGATGCCAGGCAGAAGTTCGGTATCGACGTCGACGACATCCGAGCGGTGAACCCCCAGATCATCTACGCGCGCGGAAGCGCGCTCGGCCCGCGCGGGGAAGAGGCGAGCAAAGGCGGCTACGACATGACCGCCTTCTGGTGTCGCGCCGGAACCGCCGCCACGATCACCCCGGCGGGGATGCCCGGCATGATTGCGCCACCCGGACCGGCGTATGGCGACACCATCTCCGGCACCAATCTCGCCGGAGGCATCGCGGCGGCCCTGCTCAAGCGGGAGCGCACCGGCGAACCGTCCGTCGTGGATGTGTCCCTGCTGGGCAGCGGCCTGTGGTCGATGGGCCACACTGTCGCGCTGACGAAGCATCTGGGCCAGCGGATGGAAGCGCCGCCGCCCGGTGTGCACGGCGCGCCCAACAACCCTCTGGTGGGGCTCTACACCACGTCCGACGGCCGCTACATCTCCTTCGTGATGATGCAGCCGACCAAGTTCTGGGCCAACGTGTGCCGGCACGTCGACCTGCCGGAGCTGGCCGACGACCCGCGCTTCGCCACGGTGGAGAGCATCGCCGCCAACACTGCCGACGCGGTGGAACTCTTGACCAAGGTCATCGCAACCCGCACGCTTGCCGAGTGGAGCGAACGGTTTGCCACGCTCGCCGGGCCGTGGGCGCCCGTGCAGGACACCCTGCAGGCGGTCGACGACGCACAGGTTCGGGCCAATGAGTACCTGGTACGCGCAGGCGAACTCGACCTGGTCGCCAACCCGGTGCAGTTCGATGTCACGGCGCCGCACACGGGGCCGGCGCCCGGATTCGCCGAGCAGACCGACGAAATCCTCATGGAGATCGGGCTCGACTGGGACCGCATCATCGAACTCAAGACGGCCGGCGCCGTCACCTAGGGATCGGGGTGTCTGAAATATTTGAGCCGACCGTCGCTTCCGTTGCGACTTGCCCACCTTGCCCGGCGGTCTCTGGTGATAACGGTTATGCATTTCTTGGTGCACCTGGATGTGACATGAGTCATAATCGCCGGACGCTTCAAGACACGGGGCCTCTTTCGGTCAGTCCAGTTCTGAAGCGCCAACTCGCGCGACTGAACGGAGGACTGGCGTGAGGATGGTAGCCACGGTAGCCCTCGCCGCCGGCGCGCAGACGCCGTCCGGGAATCGGTCGCTAGGCTCAGTCGGCCGGATCGACTTGGCGCACGGCCTGGCTGGTTCGGGCGGATTATTTACCGGGGCGTCAGCCCCGCTGGTGGCGGAAGGAGCTCGGGCCGATGGCGATTAAGAACGTGGGCCGCGAGCGATGGACCGCGGGTATCTCGTTGGGGCGGGGATCCAAGCCCATGGAGGCGGTCGGCGGGTTATTCGCGATGTCGGCCGACGCGATCAAGTTCGC
>JARLGS010000982.1 GCA_031292695.1 Mycobacterium sp.
TCCAGCAGCTTCTGCACGTTGACGAACGCCGCATCGACGCGCTTGCCGAGGTCGGCGTTGCGCTCGTCGAGGATCGGACGGACCGAGCCCACCGCGGTGCGGGAGCCTTCGACGTTGGCCTGGAAGTCCCACAGGTCGGTGTGGCTGAAGATGTCTTCCTCGCCGGTGATCTTGCTCTTGCCGATCTCGTCCAGCAGGCTCTGGGCTCCGCCGGCGATCTTGGTGGAGTCGACGATCCACTTCGGGTCCTTGACCCCGGCGTCGAGTTCCTTGACGTCGGCCAGTAACTGGTCGGCCACGGCGGTGGTGTCGGGCTGCAGGCCGCTGAGCCACAGTTCCTTCTCCAGCCGGTGGAAACCGGTCCACTTGTCACCCGGACGCAGGTCGGCCTCGCGCAGGTCGATCCGCGGGTCGAGGTCGTTGGGGAACGATTCGCCCACCGGTTCGATGCGTTCGTAGTACGTGCGCGCCTTGGGGTAGAGGGCCTTTGCGCCGGCCACGTCACCCTTCTTGATCGCCGCGACGAACTCCTCGGTGGTCGTCACCAGGCTAGTCGTCTGGCTGGTGACGTACGTCTTGTAGCCGTCCGCGGCTTCCTTGAACTTGCCCTGGTCATCGACCTTGACGGCGTTGCCGGTGACGGTGAAGTCGCCGCGGATGCCGTCGCCGACCATGCCGGGCTTGCACGCGGTCCGGTAGGTGCCGGGCTCGGGCAGCTGCACGATCAGCTTGCGCTGCAGGCCGGGGGAGACGTTCTCGATTTCACCCATCACGCGGTCACCGGCGCCATAGACGTAGAACTCGGTGACCTTGCTGCCGTTGTTGGTGATGACGAAGGTGCTCGGGCCGGTGCCGGCCGAGGTCTGCGACAGCTTGCAGGAATCGTCGGAGGCGGTCACGGTGATCTCGCCGGTGGCGGACTTGCCGTTCTCGGCCGACTTGGCGGTGCACGCCGAGACCGCGGTGAGGCCGGCCAGCACAGCGGCGGCGGCGACCCGACCGGTTCTGGCGTTCAGGGCGGCGAGATTCACGAGGCGGACCTTTCGAGGGTGGAGTCGTCAGCCTTGGGCTTGGCGGCGACGGGTCGCAGGAACAGCGTCAGGACGACCAGCAGGTAGCCGGCCCAGGCGCTGAACTGCAGGACGGTCGGGTTCGGGGTGATGTTGAAGACGCCTTGGATCACCTGCCAGTACCACGCCGACCAGTTCACGTCGGCGGTGAAGTCGAAGGCCTTGGTGCCCAGCCCCGGCAGCCAGCCGACGGTCTGCAGCGCGCCGATGGCGTACGACAGGATGCCTGCGGCGACGACGACCAGGAACGCGCCGGTGTACTTGAAGAACTTGGCCAGGTTGATCCGCACCGCGCCGGCATACATGCCGTAGGCGATGGCGGCGGCGAGCAGCACGCCGATCAACAGACCGGTCAACGGCCAGGCCGTCTCGGCTTCGGCATACCCGACCATGAACAGTGCCGTCTCGACGCCTTCGCGGCCGACCGCGAGGAAGGCCAGGCTGGCGACGGCCCAGCCGCCGGTCTGTAGCGCGCGGGCCATGTCGCTGCGCAATTCACCCGAGATGGAGGCGGCGGCCTTCTTCATCCACAGCACCATGGTGGTGACGATGATCACCGCCACCAGCGACGCCACCCCAGCGATGGCTTCGGCGGCCAGCCCGGAGATGGTGTTTTCGCTGAGCTGGATGGACAGGAATACACCGGCAGTCACCGCGAGCGCGCCGGCGACGCCGAGCCAGACCCATTTCAGGGCGTCGCGCCGCTCGGACTTCACCAGGAACGCGATCAGGATTGTGACGACGATCGCCGTCTCGAGTCCCTCGCGCAAGCCGATCAGCAAGCTGCCGAACAGCTGTGAAGAAATGTCGGGGCCCGCGGCGATCAGCGTTGACGAGACCTCGAAAGGTGTGGTCATCCGCAGTCCTTAGGTAGGCTAATTCTGTAACACAGGGTTGCCTTGCCAAAGCAAGGTAAGCCCACCTTAACAGCGGATCGGCAGCAGACTTGTAGCTCCACCGCAGAAAGGTCTCGCTACCGGGAGCACTCAGCTCGGCATGCGACGATTGCTGGAACGCGAAAACGTCGAGAGTCTTTGTGCATGGGGAGTGCGGGTGTTGCGAGTGCGCTGGCTGCGGGCAGGAGCAGTCGTCATCGCGACGGCCCTCCTGATGGCTTCCAGCTGCTCGTTTCAGCCCGGCTACCTCCGCGGAGTGCCGCCCCCGGCGGGGCCCGCGGTGCCCAAGATCAGCACCCACGTCAAGGGCCGGGGCGCCGACCAACTGCACGACTGGGCCGCGAATCTCGCGCCGTCGTTGGGCATTCCGGTCATCGCGCTGGAGGCGTACGGGTACGCGGCCCGGGTCGCTGAGGTGGAGAACCCCAAGTGCCACATCGCCTGGACCACGCTGGCCGGCATCGGCATGGTCGAGAGCCATCACGGCACGTACCGCGGCGCGGTCATCGCGGCGAACGGTGACGTCACGCCGCCGATTCGCGGGGTGCCGCTGGACGGCACCATGAACAACCTGCGCATTCCGGACTCGGACGACGGCCGGCTGGACAACGACGCCTCGGTCGACCGGGCCATGGGGCCCATGCAGTTCATCTCGGACACCTGGCGGTTGTACGGGGTCGACGCCAACAACACCGGATTCGCCAGCCCGGACAACATCGACGACGCGACGCTGTCGGCCGCCGGCTACCTCTGCTACCGCGGCAAGGACCTGTCCACCCCGCGCGGTTGGATGGACGCGCTGCACGCCTACAACATGTCCGACGACTACGCCCGCGCCGTGCGCGATTGGGCGACGGCGTACGCCAACGGGCGGCAGCGCTAGTTCCGCGGGCGGGAATTCACAGTCGCATCCGACGCGAAATCTCGCTCTGGGTTCACGCTCGCGAACTTCTGCGCCGGGCACCGTTTAGGCTGATGGGCGTTCGCACGAGTCCGTGACGCAAGGGAGACCCAAGTGCCAATCATCGAGCAGGTCGGAGCCCGCGAGATTCTCGACTCCAGGGGTAATCCGACGGTCGAGGTTGAGATTGCGCTGACCGATGGGACGTTCGCCCGCGCGGCGGTGCCGTCGGGTGCGTCCACCGGTGAGCACGAGGCAGTCGAGCTGCGCGACGGCGGGGCCCGCTACGGCGGCAAGGGCGTCGAGAAGGCCGTGGAGGCCGTGCTCGACGAGATCGCTCCCGCGATCATCGGCCAGGCCGCGGACGATCAGCGCATCATCGACCAGGCGCTGCTCGATCTGGATGGCACGCCGGACAAGTCGCGTCTCGGTGCCAACGCCATCCTGGGTGCGTCCCTGGCCGTCGCCAAGGCCGCCGCGGACTCGGCCGGCCTGCCCCTGTTCCGCTACATCGGTGGCCCGAACGCCCACATCCTGCCGGTGCCGATGATGAACATCCTCAACGGCGGCGCGCACGCCGACACCGGCGTCGACGTCCAGGAGTTCATGGTCGCGCCGATCGGCGCCCCGACCTTCAAAGAGGCGCTGCGCTGGGGTGCCGAGGTCTACCACTCGCTCAAGGCGGTGCTCAAGAAGCAGGGCCTGTCCACCGGTCTCGGCGACGAGGGTGGCTTCGCCCCGGACGTGGCCGGCACCAAGGCCGCGCTGGATCTCATCAGCTCGGCCATCGAGGCCACCGGCCTGAAGCTGGGCCGCGACGTGGCCCTGGCGCTCGATGTGGCCGCGACCGAGTTCTACACGGACGGAACGGGTTACGCGTTCGAGAAGCAGACCCGCACCGCCGAGCAGATGAGCGAGTTCTACGCCTCGCTGCTGGATGCCTACCCGCTGGTGTCCATCGAGGACCCGCTGTCCGAAGACGACTGGGATGGCTGGGTGTCGCTGACCACCGCGATCGGTGACCGCGTCCAGATCGTCGGCGACGACCTCTTCGTCACCAACCCGGAGCGCCTCGAAGAGGGCATCGAGCGGGGCGCGGCCAACGCGCTGCTGGTCAAGGTCAACCAGATCGGCACGCTCACCGAGACTTTGGACGCCGTGGCGCTGGCGCACAACGCCGGCTACAAGTCGATGATGAGCCACCGCAGCGGCGAGACCGAGGACACCATCATCGCCGACCTGGCCGTGGCCTGCAGCTGCGGCCAGATCAAGACCGGTGCCCCGGCCCGCAGTGAGCGCGTCGCCAAGTACAACCAGCTGTTGCGCATCGAGGAGACCCTCGGTGACGCCGGGCGCTTCGCCGGAGACCTGGCCTTCCCGCGTTTTGCGGTGGAGTCCAAGTAGTTTCGCGGGTTCTGACCTACCGACATGCCCGACCCGAAGCGGCGCACCCCCGCCTCCCGGCCCGCCAAACCCGGCGAGGCCAAGCGGGGGCGTACCGGGGGTGCGCCCACCGCGGCCAAGGCGGGCGGCCGTCCCAAGGCCGAGCCCCGGCGCAGCCCGGAGAACCTGCCGGCACCGGTCACCGAGCCGATCCGGCAGGCGTATGTCGAGTCGGTCGAGCATCAATCCGAACAGCGGCTCGGGTCGGCTGCCCGCCGGGCCGCCATTCTCGCCGTGGTGGTGTGCGTGCTGACGCTGACCATCGCAGGGCCGGTGCGCACCTACTTCGCGCAGCGCACGGAGATGCAGCAGCTCTCCACTGCCGAGTCCCAATTGCGTTCGCAGATCAAGAATCTGGAGCAGCAGAAGGCCAAGCTGGCCGACCCGGTGTACATCGCCGCGCAGGCCCGCGAGCGGCTGGGCTTCGTCATGCCGGGCGACATCCCGTATCAGGTGCAGTTGCCGCCCGGAGCGGTGACACCGCCGGCGGCGCCCGCGCCGCCGCCCACCGCCAAGAGCAACCAGCCCTGGTACACCTCGCTGTGGCACACCATTGCCGATCAGCCCCATGGCCTTACGCCGGCACCGGCTGTCGTGCCGCCCGGGCCGGACGGAGTCACCCCGAACGATGCCCCAACTCCCACTGACGGTGCCGTCAGTCCCGCACCTCAGGCGCCGCCCGGTGGTTGACATTGCTGACCTGGAAGCTGTTGCGGCCCAACTGGGACGGGAACCGCGAGGCGTCCTCGAGATCGCCTACCGCTGCCCCAACGGCGAGCCCGGTGTGGTCAAGACCTCGCCCCGGCTGCCCGACGGCACCCCGTTTCCCACGCTGTACTACCTCACCCATCCGGCGCTGACTGCCGCGGCCAGCCGGCTGGAGTCGTCGGGTCTGATGCGGGACATGACCGAACGGTTGCAGGCCTCTGACGAGCTGGCCGCGGCGTACCGGCGCGCGCACGAGTCCTTCCTGGCGGAGCGCGACTCCATCGAGTCGCTGGGTACGACATTCTCCGGCGGGGGGATGCCGGACCGGGTGAAGTGTCTGCATGTCGTGATGGCGCATTCGTTGGCGAAAGGCCCGGGCGTCAACCCATTTGGCGACGAGGCGTTGGCCTTGCTGGCAGTCGAACCCGCGATGGCCGGGATTCTGGATCCGAAGGTGTGGGTGTGACGACGCGAGTCGCTGCTGTTGATTGCGGTACCAACTCGATTCGGTTGCTGATCGCCGACGTCTCGGATGGTCGGCTGCGGGACGTGCGCCGCGAGATGCGCATCGTGACGTTGGGTGAAGGTGTCGATGCCACAGGGCAATTCGCGCCTGCCGCGCTGGCCCGGACCGAGGCGGCGCTGGCCGACTACATCGAGGTGATGCTGGCGCACGACGTGTCCAAGGTCCGGATGGTGGCGACCTCTGCGGCCCGCGACGCCGGAAACCGCGACGAGTTCTTCGCGATGACGGCCCGCCAACTGGGCCGGGTCATGCCCGGTGCGGTGGCCGAGGTGATCACCGGCACCGAGGAAGCGGCGTTGTCGTTCCGCGGCGCGGTGGGTGAATTGGACGCGGCTGCAGGGCCTTTCGTGGTGGTCGACCTGGGCGGTGGTTCGACTGAGGTGGTGCTCGGCGGGACCGGCGCCGCGGCCGGCGACGTGGTGGCGAGTTTCTCGGCCAACATCGGCTGCGTGCGCCTCACCGAGCGGTGCCTGCACTCGGACCCGCCCACTGCCGCCGAGGTGGCGGCGGCGCGTGCCGTGGTTCGGGAGGGACTGGCCGAGGCGCTGGCCGCAGTTCCGGTCGAGGGTGCCCGAACCTGGGTCGGCGTGGCCGGGACGTTCACCACGCTGGCGGCATTGGCGATGGGGCTACCGACCTACGATTCGGAAGTAATTCACCTGTCGCGCATCGGGATTCCGGATGTGGTCAAGGTGTGTGACGAAGTGATCGCCATGCCGCGGTCCCAGCGTGCCGAACTCGGCCCGATGCACGAAGGCCGTGTGAAGGTGATCGGCGGCGGGTCGATCGTCGTCGAAGAATTGGCCCGCGAATTCGGGCAGCGGGCGGGGATCACGGAGCTGGTGGTCAGCGAGCACGACATCCTGGACGGCATCGCGCTGTCCGTCTGAGCCCTTGCGCCGCTTGCGCCGGAGCTACGGGTTTTGGCGCGCCCGCCTGGAGTGCGCGGCAGAAACCGTAGCGTCGGCGGAACTAGTTGTGGCTAGACCTTGCAGTTCGGCCGGTTGCCGCAGTGGTGGCCGCCCCGGCACGCGTTGCACTGACAGCCGCAGGTTGACTGAGCCTTGACCGCTGAAACTCGCATTACTGTTCACCCCTGTTGTTCTCGGCTTATCGAGATATGACTACCTCACCATAGTTCGGTAGCGGGGTCGGGTGAAGGGCATCGGCAGATACGGCGACGGCCGGAGGCGGTCCACTGGGACCGGCCTCCGGCCGTCGTCGTGATTACTCAGTTGGCGGAGTCGCCTGTGCTGTCGGAAGTCTGAACCAGGGTCGCGGCCGGGGTCGGGACGCCCAGCTGACGGGCGACGAAGTCGGCAGCCTGGTTGGCCATTCCGTTGCTCTTGTAGGAGCTGTGTGCGGATCGATCCAAGCCGCCGGGCGCGCAGATCGGGTCACCGGGGGCGCACAGCTGTAGGGTCTTGCCGGCGTAGGGGCCGCCGATGGTGATCGCCGGTGCGTCGTGGTTGGCGACGCTCAGCACCCACGGGCTGGGGGTGCCGAACAGGACGACGGCGGCGACGTGGGAGGCGACTGAGGCGGGCATGGGGCCGGTGATGCCGGCGGGCAGGACGAATCCGGCGGGCACGCTGCTCATGGTGCTGTAGCCGGCAACGGCGGCGCCTTGCGAGTAGCCGCCGATGACGATTTTGGTGGCGGGGCAGCTGGCTGCGATCGACTCAATCCGGTTGGTGGCGTCAGTGACACCGTCGGCGGCCTGGCCGAAGTCCAGGGAAGCGGGGTAGTTGACGGCGTAGGCGTCGATGTTCTTGCCGGGCATGCGGGCATTGAGCGCGTCGACGAAGGCCTGTCCGGTGGCGCCGACGCCGGGGGCTTCGAAGGTGCCGCGGGCGAAGACCACTTCGACGTTGGCACAGGAGTCGTCGGCGGCACTGGCGGTCGCGGCCGGGTCGACAGATGCGCCCACGATGATTGTGAACGCTGCAACCGCGGCCATGGCCACCTTGCCTGCGAAGCTTCGCATGGTGCTCGAGCTCATGATGTTTTCCCCGTCCCTTTGAGTACCAGTTGCCTGCTATAAGCAGGACGCGTGAGCTGCGATTCCGTCGGCTCGATGTGACCTACCCCACGTGTGAGGCGGGCCATCAGCGGGATGGTCTGCAGGCCGGAGAGTGTTTGCTCCGGGCCGGCCGGGCTGCGGGAGGCCAGGCGGCGCGGTGGCTGAGCGTGTCTCGGCCTCGGCGTGTCGCCTTGTCCTGTGGCACTTGCGATCGGGAGGTGTCAGCTTGTGATGACAATGTCAACACAAGCTGACGCCTCCAGATCGAGACGGGGTAGTAGAGCGGTCGACCGGGCGCACGACCGGCGGCCCGGCGTCAACTACCCGGCTTCAACTACCCGACGTCAACTACCCGACTTGGCGGTGCTCTTCTTGACTTTGGCTGCGGCCGGGGCCACTGCCGGCGAAGCGGCTGATGCTGCCACTGCCGGCGAAGCGGCTGATGCTGCCGGTGCCGACGGGATCGCCGATGCGCCCTGGGCCACGATGGGCCGGCA
>JARLGS010000983.1 GCA_031292695.1 Mycobacterium sp.
AACTGGATGTCGTCCACCAGTAGCACGTCGATGTCGCGGAAGCTGCGCTTGAACGACGCGGTGCGGTCGTCCCGCAGGGAGTTGATGAAGTCGTTGGTGAACTGCTCGGTCGAGACGTACTTGACCCGCATTCCCGGGAACAGCTTCTGCGCGTAGTTACCGGCAGCGTGCAGCAGATGGGTCTTGCCCAGGCCGGATTCGCCCCAGATGAACAGGGGGTTGTATGCCCGGGCCGGCGCTTCGGCGATGGCCAGGGTGGCGGCGTGCGCGAACCGGTTCGAGGCGCCGATGACGAAGGTGTCGAACGTGTACCGGCGATTGAGGCTGAGATCGGCGGTTTCGTCGACCGGCGGCCGGTTGAAGTACCGCGGCCAGGTCTCCTCGGCGCCGGACATCTCTTCGGCGTCCTCGTCGACGTCGTCGGGATCGGCAACCAGCGAGGACTGTTCGGGTGCTTCCACGGGTTCGCCGGGTGCCGGCCGGTCGTCGGTGTCGGGAACGGCGATCCGAACGCCCAAGTCGACGCGTTGTCCGAGGTGACGGCTCAGCGCAGCGATGATCGGCTCCCGGAGGTGCCGTTCGATCTCGTTCTGGACGAACTGTGTCGGCACCGACAGCAGGGCAAATCCCTCGGTGAGGACCAGTGGCTGAACCATCCGGAGCCAGGCCCGCTGCTGTGCGGTCAGGGTCGTGGTGCCGCCGTGGTCACCGTTGAGTTCAGCGACAACGCTCTTCCAGATGTCGGCGAACGAAGTGCTGGGGTTCGCGGTCAACGACGACTACCCCCCTCGGAGCCGGTTTGACTAGCGGCCCAATAAAACGACGACAATCTGTCCACATAGTTATCCACAGACTGTGGACAAAGTAGAAGAATGCCGTCGTGTCGGTTGCATGCAGGGGACCCGCGCGCTGAGGCTCGTCACAGTTACGTCTGTGGGCTCGTAGCGTCCGGGACCTCTCTGACTTGGTTGTCTGGCGCCGTCGTTCAACGGCATTGGCAGAAGCTAACAAGTTTTCTCCCCGTCCGCCAACCGTTCGGCAACATTGGTGCGAGGTTCCTGGGCGTGTCGGCTTGCCACGTGTCGCGAGGGGCAACTGTGACGAAGCGGTAACGGTTGGTGACGTGGTGCAGCGAGGTTTGACCCAGGGAATTCAGATCAGTACCCTCGAACAGTCGCCCACACGTGGCGATACGGCTGCGACCGCGGATGTTCTGCCACGAATATCTACCGGTACCGCGCCGGCTAGCAAGCAAGATGCGCGAGCTTACCAGCGACGACCGTGCCCACCGGCATGACGCGTTCATGTCGGTGGTGAGTGCGGGCGTCACATAGTTGAGGAGATACAGCCGTGGCCAAGGGCAAGCGGACTTTCCAGCCGAACAACCGGCGTCGGGCTCGTGTGCACGGCTTTCGGCTGCGTATGCGCACCCGTGCCGGCCGTGCCATCGTGTCGGCCCGTCGCGGCAAGGGCCGTCGTTCGCTCACTGCGTGATCTGACGCAGGACTGAAACACCGTGCTTCCGGCTCGTAACCGGATGACGCGCTCAATAGACTTTCGAGTCACAATGAGCCGCGGTGTGCGCGCGGCACAACGAAATCTCGTGGTGCATTCATTGGCGCTCGGGGTCGTTGGCGACACACCCGAATCGACGGTCGACGCTGCCCCGAAGGTGGGGCTCGTCGTCGGTAAGTCGGTGGGTAACGCGGTACAGCGGCACCGGGTTTCGCGACAATTGCGTCATGCCAGTCGGGACTTGCTGCCGGATCTGACTGCCGGCGAGCGGATCGTGATCCGTGCCCTGCCCGGCAGTAGTGATGCGGCGACGTCCCGGTTGCACGAAGAACTGCGTACGGCCGTACAACGCGCCCACGCGAAATCCGGGCACCGCTGATGCCAGGGCGGCTGACCCGCGGGGTGATCTTTCTCATCGACCTGTACCGCAACATGGTTTCCCCGATGAGGTTGCCCAGCTGCCGGTTCAGCCCCACCTGTAGTCAGTACGCGGTCGACGCGCTGACAGAGCACGGCCTGCTGCGCGGGAGTTGGTTGACGACGATCCGACTGGCCAAGTGTGGCCCGTGGCATCACGGGGGATGGGACCCCATTCCCGAACGACGGTCCGCGGTAGAGGCCGCGCAGTCAAGGAGCGATTCGCTTGTCTTTTAACTGGTTCAGTCTGGACTACATCTACTACCCGGTATCCGGGATCATGTGGCTCTGGTACAAGTTGTTCGGCCTGGTGTTCGGCGCGGAAAACTTCTTCGCCTGGGCGCTTTCGGTGATGTTCCTGGTGTTCACCCTGCGCGCGATTCTGTACCGGCCGTTCGTCCGGCAGATCGAGACCACCCGGCAGATGCAGGAATTGCAGCCTCAGATCAAGGAGCTGCAGAAGAAGTACGGCAAGGACCGCCAGCGCCTGGCCCTGGAGATGCAGAAGCTGCAGAGCGAGCACGGTTTCAACCCGCTGCTGGGCTGTCTGCCGATGCTGGCTCAGATTCCGGTGTTCCTGGGCCTGTTCCATGTTCTGCGGTCGTTCAACCGCACTCAGGGCGGTTTTGGTCAGACGCAGCTGACCATCGAGCAGAACCGGACGATCGGTAACTACTTCTTCAGCGGCACGGACGTCAGCCACTTTCTCAACACCGACCTGTTTGGTGCGCCGTTGGGCGCCACCATGATTCAAAGCGGTAACAGCCTCAAGGCGTTCGCCAACTTCGATCGTCCTTCGGTGATCATGGTCGGCATCCCGCTGATGATCATCTCGGGCATCGCGACGCACATGAACAGCCGAGCCTCCGTGGCCCGGCAGAGTCCTGAAGCGGCCAGCAACCCGCAGACCGCCCTCATGAACAAGCTGGCGCTGTACGTGTTCCCGCTCGGCGTCGTGGTCAGTGGTCCGTTCCTACCGCTCGCCATCCTCGTCTACTGGGTGGCCAACAACATCTGGACCTACGGCCAGCAGCACGTCGTGTTCGGCCGAATCGAGAAGCGTGAGGCCGAAGAGAAGGAACAGACGCTGGCGCGACGGGCGGCCAACGCCCCGGCTCCGGGCGTCAAGCCGAACCGGGCCAAGAAGTCGTCGGCCGCGGCTGGCAAGGAGAGTGCTGGCACCGATGCGGAGGCTTCCGACAAGGACGGCAGTACCGCGGCTGAGGACGGCGCTGGTAGCTCCGCGGCGTCGAAGCCGGCGCCCGGCGCGAAGCCCAACAAGAAGAGACGTTGACCGGTCTCGGGTAACGACCTGAGTCAGAGCCGGTGCAAGAGGGAGAAGGCAGGAATATGACAGACACAGAAACGCAACCGACGGAGACGCCGACCGAGGCGCCGTCGGAGACCGCGGCAGCCCCGGCCACCAAGGGCGAGGATCTCGAAGAGCGTCTGGTGGCCGAAGGCGAGATCGCCGGCGACTACCTGGAGGAACTCCTCGATCTGTTGGACTTCGACGGCGACATCGATCTGGACGTCGAAGGCGACCGCGCGATCGTGAGCATCGACGGCGGCAACGATCTGACCAAGTTGGTCGGTCGTAAGGGCGAGGTGCTGGACGCGCTGCAGGAGCTGACCCGGCTGGCTGTTCATCAGAAGACCGGTGAGCGCAGCCGTTTGATGCTGGACGTCGCGCGGTGGCGGCGGCAGCGGCGGGACGAGCTGGCCGCGCTGGGCCAGAAGGTGGCCGAGCGGGTGCTGGCGTCGGGTGAGCGCGAGGAACTGTCGCCGATGACTCCGTTCGAGCGCAAGATCGTGCATGATGCGGTGGCGGCAATCGACGGCGTGCACAGCGAGAGCGAAGGCGTGGAGCCGTCCCGCCGGGTGGTCGTCCTGCTCGATTGAGCACTCTAATTACATCGATGTGGTTCGTCGGCGGCGAGCTGGCGGGGAATGCGGAGGATGTTTCACGTGAAACATGGTGAAGCCCCAACCCCACCAGCCGCCGCCGCCGACGTTTTCGGAGACCGAGTCGAACTGGCTCAGCGCTACGCCGAGATTCTGGCCGGCGATGGGATCGAGCGTGGGCTGATCGGACCTTCAGAAGTGGGCCGGCTGTGGGACCGTCACGTGATGAATTGCGCCGCTATAGGTGAGTTGGTCGTTGACGGCGAACGAGTCGGCGATATCGGAAGCGGGGCCGGCCTTCCCGGGATTCCGCTGGCGCTTGCCCGACCCGGCGCACACGTGGTCTTGATCGAGCCGTTGCTGCGCCGCGCGGAGTTCCTCCGGGAAGTGGTCGAGGAGTTGGGTATCGACGTGACGGTCATCCGCGGCCGCGCCGAGGAGCGGACTGTGCGCGCTGAGGCGGGGGAATTGGACGTCGTCACCTCCCGGGCGGTGGCGGCACTCGACAAGCTGACCAAATGGAGCCTGCCGCTGTTGCGGGTCGACGGCCGGATGTTGGCCCTGAAGGGTGAGCGCGCTGCCGACGAAATCGTCGAACATCGGCGGTCGTTGAATTCACTCGGTGCAGTGGACGTAAGGGTGGTGAAATGTGGCGTGAACTATTTGACTCCGCCCGCAACCGTGGTCGTGGCGAAGCGCGGAGCCAAACGAACGGGGACCGGACGAGCGGTCCGGAACAAACGATGACATCGTCGGGTCAGCGGAGCGGCATGCCCAACGCCAGTGAGTCAGGAGCGGCCAGTCCGGTCGCCGCATCAGGAAAGGCTGTCAGCGATGCCGATGTTTCACGTGAAACGTGGCCAAGCAACGTGACCATGGATACGCCCATCGGGGCTGAAGCCGAACAAGCGGTGCGGATCATCCATCGGGCAGCCGGCGAGCAACTGCCGCACCCGGAGCACCAGCGAGTGTTCACAATCGCCAATCAGAAGGGCGGCGTCGGCAAGACTACGACGGCGGTCAATCTGGCTGCGGCGCTGGCGCTCCAGGGACTCAACGTTCTGGTCATCGATCTCGACCCACAGGGCAACGCCAGTACGGCTCTGGGCATCGAACACCGTCCCGGCACGGCGTCGTCGTACGAGGTATTGATCGGCGAGATCACGCTGGAGGCGGCGCTACAGCGCAGTCCGCACAACGAGCGGCTGTACTGCGTGCCGGCGACCATCGATCTGGCCGGTGCCGAGATCGAATTGGTCAGCATGGTGGCACGCGAAACCAGACTCCGGAATGCGCTCGCCACGTTGAAGGATCACAACTTCGATTACGTCTTCATCGATTGCCCGCCGTCGCTGGGCCTGTTGACTATCAATGCGCTAGTAGCGGCACCCGAGGTGCTCATCCCGATCCAGTGCGAGTACTACGCGCTGGAGGGTGTGGGGCAGTTGCTGCGCAATATCGAGATGGTGAAAGCGCATCTGAATCCGCAACTCGAGGTGACCACCGTCGTCCTCACCATGTACGACGGCCGAACCAAGCTGGCCGATCAGGTGGCGATGGACGTCCGCGATCACTTTGGCGATAAGGTTTTGCGGACCGTCATTCCGCGCAGCGTCAAGGTTTCCGAGGCTCCGGGGTACGGCATGACGATCCTGGACTACGACCCCGGATCACGTGGAGCACTGAGCTATTTGGATGCCAGCCGGGAGCTCGCCGAACGCGGCGAGCGGGGAGTGAGGACGTCACGATGACGCAGCCACGCAAGCGCAGCGGACTCGGTCGCGGGTTGGCAGCACTCATCCCGACCGGTGCACCTGAAGGCGACGAGCAGGACACCTCGCTGCGGATGGGATCGGCCGCCGCCGATGTGGTGATCGGTGGGCTACCTCCGGTGCCGACGAATGGGATGTCGTCCGCTCGGGCCGAAGCCGAAGCCATTGGCGCCGTTTACCGTGAGATCGAGCCGTCGGCGATTCAGCCGAACCCGCGCCAGCCGCGGCAGGTCTTCGACAACGAGGCACTGGCCGAGCTGGTGCACTCGATCCGCGAGTTCGGCCTCATGCAGCCGATTGTGGTGCGCGAGCTTACCGAACCGTCCGGGCCACATCGGTACCAGCTGATCATGGGCGAGCGGCGGTGGCGGGCGTCGCAGGAGGCCGGCCTGGCCACCATCCCGGCGATCGTCCGTGAGACCGCCGACGACAACATGCTGCGAGACGCGCTGCTGGAGAACATCCACCGGGTGCAGCTCAATCCGCTCGAAGAGGCGTCGGCGTACCAGCAGCTGCTGGAAGAGTTCGACGTCACCCACGATGAACTGGCTACCCGAATCGGTCGGTCGCGCCCGGTGATCACCAACATGATCCGGTTGTTGAAGCTGCCCATCGCGGTGCAGCGTCGGGTCGCCGCCGGCGTGCTGTCGGCTGGTCATGCTCGCGCCCTGCTGGCTCTCGAAGGGGGAGCGGAGAAGCAGGAAGAGCTGGCCGCCCGGATCGTGGCCGAAGGACTGTCCGTCCGGGCCACCGAGGAAGCCGTCACGCTCGCCAACCGGGACGGCGATAAGCCGGCTCCAGCGCAGAGGCGCAAGCCGATCCAGATGCCCGGATTGCAGGATGTGGCCGAACAACTGTCGACCGCGTTCGATACCAAGGTGACCGTGAGTCTCGGCAAGCGCAAGGGCAAGATCGTTGTCGAGTTCGGTTCGGTGGAAGATCTGCAGCGCATCGTCGAATTGATGAAGACTGAGCAAGACTAAAAGCACACTTTTTTCGGCCTGCGACGGCTTGACCGGCGACACCGACCCGTTACGTCACAGTGACGGCTTGCCGGCAGCCCGGTAGCGAAGGGGGAGAGCAGCCGTGTTTCACGTGAAACAGCGCAACGCTGGGATGCCGTCGGCTTCGGCTGAACAAGCCGGGTGGACGGCGCCGGGTTCTCTTATCCTGGTGGGGGAGCCTGGTCGTATCGGGCGGAGGACGGGAACTTGGTGACGACACGAATCACACCGCTGCGCCTCGAGTCTTTCGAGCGGTTGCCGAAGCATGCGCGGCGCTGCGTGTTCTGGGAAGTCGATCCGTCGACGCTTGGCGATAGTGATCACCTGAGCGACCCCGAGTTCGAGAAGGAAGCGTGGCTGTCCATGGTCATGCTGGAGTGGGGATCGTGCGGACAACTCGCGGTGGCCTGTGACCCGGATCGGGCTGAGGATCCGGACGACGATACGCCGTGTCGCGGCTACGCCTTCTACGCGCCGCCCCGCGCGGTGCCCCGCGCCCAACGTTTTCCCACTGGGCCGGTGAGCGCCGACGCAGTTCTGTTGACGTCGATCGGCGTCGAAGCAACGGATTGCGCACAAGCACTACCGCGCCTTCTGATCGCCGCCGTGGTCGCCGATCTGGTCCGCCGCGGTGTCCGCGCCCTCGAGGCCTTCGGACGGACCGACGAGGTACTGCGGCTGGTTGATCCGACCGTCTGTCCGGCCGAACTGGCGGCGACCGTCGAGTCGTTCGGCGAGTGCACCGCCGAGCAGTGCGTGATCGAAGCGGACTTCCTTCAGGACAACGGCTTCGAGATCGTCGCACCGCATCCGTACTTCCCGCGGCTGCGCCTTGAGCTGGAGCAGGGGCTCGGGTGGAAGGCCGACGTCGAGGCAGCACTTGAGCGGCTCTTGGACACCACGCCGTTGCAACAGCCGGTAGGGGCGGTGCCCAGCCTGGTGCTGTGGACGCCGGACTGCGGCAAGTAGCCGGGACCCTGGCCGGGGAAGGCGAGTCACGGTGAACGGCGCCGCAGGGTATGGCTGACGACCCGGCTCAGATGAATCCGCACGGCTCCGGATTTCTCGATGTCGGTGACGGCAACAAGGTGTACTGGGAGAGCCGGGGTAATCCGGCAGGGCAGCCCGTGGTGATCGTTCACGGGGGTCCGGGCAGTGGCCGGTCACGGAACGCCCACAAACAATTCGATCCGGACCTGTTCCGCATCGTGCTGTTCGATCAACGTGGCTGTGGCGACAGCGTGCCGAGCGCGGCGGACCCATCAACCGACATGTCCTGCAACACGACTGAACATCTGCTCGCCGACATGGAGGCATTACGCGGGCACCTCGATATCGACCGGTGGCTGCTCTTCGGAGGGTCGTGGGCGTCGACCCTCATCCTGGCCTACGCGCAACGGCATTCGGATCGGGTGACCGGCATGGTGCTGATCGGGGTGACCATGACGCGATCGCACGAGATTGATTGGCTCTACCGAGGTCTGCGGCTCTTCCGGCCTGCCGAATGGCGGCGGTTCCGCGAGGGGGTGCCCGCAGCGCACAGAGATGGCAACCTCGTTGAGGCGTATCGGCAGCTGATGGAGAGCCCGGACCCAGCCGCGCAGGACTGGTGCGCCTGGGAGGATGCCGCGATCGCGCACGAATCCCTGGGCAGGCCCGGTCAGTACACGGCGAAGATCGATGCGGCACGGCTGGCCTTCGTGCGGATCTGTACCCACTACTTCGCGCACGCCGCGTGGCTCGATGACGATCAGCTACTGCGGAATGCCGACCGACTCAAAGGCATTCCGGGAGTCCTGATCCACGGCCGCCTGGACCTCTCGGCGCCAGTACGGACCGCGTGGGAACTGGCCGACGTGTGGTCGGACGCCGAGCTCGTGGTCATCGAGGATTCTGGCCACACCGGCAGCCCCGCTATGGTGGCTGCCGTCGCCGCCGCGGTAGCACGGTTCACGCCACGATGAGGCCCTCGACCGTCTGAAGACGGGCGACCGTCTGGCCGCACGGCTCCGATCGGGCTTCGTGCAGGAGGGCATAGCCGGCCTCGCGGAGCTCGTCGGCCGCGGACTGCCATGACGGGCACCTGCCCTCGGCGTCGAGCTGCTTGTGCCGAGGGCACGGACTCTGCGGCCACCGATGGCGCGTCGCCGCACGAACCGTAGCGTCGGCGCTGAGAGGCCGCTCAGAGGGAAGGACAGGCTAGGCGCCGGCCTGGCCGGCCTGCTCCACGGACATCTCGTGCGCCAGCAGCTCGGCGAAGGTGAATGTGCCGGTGGGACGGTCGTTCTTGCCCAGCAGGTACAGCCGCTTGACCGCGGCCAGGATGCCCTCGGCGATGGAGTCGCGGGAGCCGGGGGAGGTCAGCAGTTCGCGGTCGTGCGGGTTGCTCACGTAGCCGACGTCGACCTGCACGGTGGGCATCCTGGTCAGCCGGAGCAGATCCCAGGTGCGGCCGTGGGTCCGGCAGTCCCGGAAGCCACTGCGCGCCACGACTTCCCGTTGGATGAAGTCCGCGAGGTTGCGGCCGATGGTGGACACCGAGCCGTGGGAATTGCCGAAGTGGAACGAGGCGACACCGTTGGCGGCGGGGCTGGGCAGACTCGCGCAGCGCAGGCTGATCATCAGGTCGGCACCGACCGCGTTGGCGGTGGCGGCGCGTTCGGCGTCGGACGGGCTGCGTCCGACCGGACGGGACAGGAAGGTATCCATGCCGATGGCCGTCATGCGGCCCTCCAGTCGGCTCGCCAGGTCCCACAACACGTCGGCCTCGCTGACCGGGCCGGACCGGCTGGTCATGATCAGTCCGCGATCGTCGCCGCCGCGGCCCGGATCGATGATGATCCGCTTGCCGGACAGCCGCGGGCCGCTGCGTCGAACCAACTCTTCTTCGCGGATCGCGTGCGGTGAGCCGCCCGTCACCCGGGAACCCAGGAAGTACAGGGAGCGCAACGTCTCCGGGCCACAGACGCCGTCCGGAAACATCCCGTACTCGCGCTGGTAGGACATCAGCCCGTTGTGTGTCTGCAAGCCGAAGTGACCATCGACGAGACCGGTGTAGAAGCCGAGATCCTGCAGCCGCGCCTGCAGGGTGGCGACGTCATCGCCGTACATGGGGGCGCCGAACTGATGCGCCAGGGTGCGGGCCCCGAGTCGGTAGGAGGCCTCTTTCAGGGCGCGGTAAGTGGCTTCACCAACGATGCCGTCGACAAGCAGTCCACGCTGCTGCTGGAAGGCTCGGACGGCCTCGTCCAGGTCACCGTCAAACAGATCGAGGGCGACGTGCTTCCCGGTGGTGAGATCCGCGTCCGGACTGTCCAGCAGTCCGAGGGCCGCCAGCGCCGCCCGAATCTCGGTGACCGCACTTGCCCGGTCACCGCGACGCAGAATCGACATACCTGGCCTTTCAGTCACGGACGCCAGGCGGGTGGACGGTTGCGCACTGGCGGGACGCCGCGTCCCATTGTCGCAGACTCCCCGCGGGATCCCGAAACTTCACTGGCAGCGGCGGGCGCAGCCGCCCCGCGGACGAACCGCGCCCGCCGGAACGTCAGAGTTCTTCGGAGAGCTCTCGGAGCAGTGCAGCCTTGCCCTTGGCGCCGACGATACGCTTCACCGGCTGACCGTCCTTGAACAGGATCAGCGTCGGGATCGACACCACCTGGAAGTTGCGGGCGGTCTCCGGGTTGGCGTCGACGTCGATCTTGGCGACTGTCAGCTCACCGGCCTTCTCGGTGGCCAGTTCCTCGAGTACCGGGGCGATCATCTTGCAGGGGGCGCACCAGGTGGCCCAGAAGTCGACCAGAACCGGCGTGCTGCTCTTGATGACGTCGCTGTCGAACGAGCCGTCGGTGACGGCCAGCGTGGCGTTGCCCTCGCTCATGTGGTGCTCCTAATTCGAGTTGACTCGGTGGGAAATCGGTGGACTTGTCAGCTGTGGTCGGCCAGCCAGCGCTCGGCGTCGATTGCGGCCGAACAGCCGCTGCCGGCCGCAGTGACGGCCTGGCGGTAGGTGTGGTCGACCAGATCGCCTGCGGCGAACACGCCGTCCAGCGAGGTGTTGGTGGTACGCCCCTGCACCTGGACGTAGCCCTCGCCGTCGACCTCGACCTGGCCGCTGACCAGACTCGAGCGCGGGTCGTGGCCGATGGCCACGAACACGCCGGTGACTGGCAACTTGGTCTCCTCACCGGTGGCGGGATTGCGCAGCCGCAGCCCGCTGACCTTCGAATCACCTTCCACCTCAACAACTTCGGTGTTGGTGACGAAGGTGATCTTCTCATTGGCCTGGGCGCGCTCCAGCATGATCCGCGATGCGCGGAACTCGTCGCGGCGGTGGATCAGCGTCACCGACCGGGCGAAGCGGGTGAGGAACGTGGCCTCCTCCATGGCGGAGTCGCCGCCGCCGATTACCGCGATGTCCTGGTCGCGGAAGAAAAAGCCGTCGCAGGTGGCGCAGGTGCTCACGCCCTGGCCGATCAGTTCCTTTTCACCGGGCACGCCCAGGTGGCGGGCGGCGGCGCCCATGGCGAGGATGACCGAGCGGGCGGAGAACGTCTCGTCGCCGACGGTGACCGTCTTCACCGGACCATCCAGGGACACCGAGTCGACGTCCTCCATGCGCAGGTCGGCACCGAACCGCAGCGCCTGCTCGCGCATCTCCTCCATCAGCTCAGGGCCGGTGATGCCCTCCTTGAAGCCAGGGTAGTTCTCGACCTCGGTGGTGGTCATCAACGCACCGCCAAACTGGATGCCTTCGAACACGAGCGGTTTCAGCTGGGCCCGGGCGGCGTAGACGGCCGCGGTGTAGCCGGCCGGCCCGGACCCGATGATGATCACGTCGTGCACGGTGTCTGGGGTGGTCATGTCCGCCTTTCATCTGACTCGCGTCAGGCTGGTACCTGTGCGGCCTGCTGCCGGGAGTCGGTACGCCTATAACACCAGGGTAGGTGGCGGTGTTCCCGGT
>JARLGS010000984.1 GCA_031292695.1 Mycobacterium sp.
CGGGGGCGGGGACCGGCGCGGAGCTCACGGCGTCGCTCAGACGGGGTTGCTGCCGAGCTTGGCGTCAGACATATCGCTGATCTGCGACCATTTCGCCGTGATCTCTGCCAGGCTCGGAGGTGCAGCGAAAGTGACACCGTCATTCTGGAATTGGGCCACACGTTGCACCAGGCCACCGCCGACGACGAAGACCGACGCGGTATCTTCGTTCTCCGCCGACACCAGGTAGCCGATCGCCGGCGCGACGAGTTCGGGATCCAGCTTGTCCAGTACTTCCTGCGGGGCGATGTCGGCGGTCATCCGGGTGGCAGCCAGAGGCGCGATGGCGTTCGCGGTGATCGAGTACTTCGCCCCCTCGATCGCCAGGGTGTTGATCAGACCCACCAGACCGGCCTTGGCTGCGGAGTAGTTGGCTTGACCGAAGTTTCCGTACAGGCCACTGGTGGACGTCGCGACGACGATGCGGCCGAACTTCTGCTCGCGGAAATGCGGCCAGGCGGCACGGATCACATTGAACCCGCCATACAGATGCACCCTCTGCACAGCCTCCCAGTTGTCGGCCGACATCTTGTGGAATGCGCCGTCACGCAGGATGCCGGCATTGCTCACCACGCCATGCACCGCGCCGAATTCGTTGAGCGCAGTTTCGATGATCGCCGCGGCGCCGCTTTCCTCGGCGACCGAGTCATAGTTGGCGACGGCTCTTCCGCCCGCGCTTCGAATCTCTTCCACGACCGTGTCGGCCGCTTGCGTTCCCGCGCCCGAGCCGTCCCGAGCGCCACCGAGGTCGTTGACGACCACGAGCGCCCCGTTTGCCGCCAGGAATCGGGCGTACGAGCGGCCCAGGCCACCCCCTGCACCCGTGACAACGACGACCTTGTCTTCCACACCCGACACTTGAGCTCCTATACTTCCCGGTTATCAATAGTTGAATCTATGTTAAAAAAATATCTGACGTCAAGGCATCGTCTGCATCTACGCGGCGAGCTCGATTACCTCAGCTCGATCGTGGCGGGCGGCCGGTACACCTCAGGCCCGGCGCCGCAGTTCTCTCGACACGATCGACACAAAGGACACGCACCCACCGGGCCGCCCACCCAGGTTGTGAGTCAACGCCGTATGCGGATCGGCGAGCTGACGCTCACCGGCCTGACCGCGGAATTGCAGCCACGCCTCGTAGAGCATGCGCAATCCACTGGCACCGACCGGATGGCCGAACGACTTCAGCCCGCCGTCGGGATTGATCGGCAGACGCCCGGCAGCGTCGAAGTCGCCGCCCAACACGTCCTTCCACGCTTGCCCGGTATCGGAGAATCCGAGATCCTCCATGAGCACGATCTCGGTCGGGGTGAAGCAGTCGTGGACTTCGGCGAGCGACAGTTGCTCTGCCGGACGGTCGATTCCCGCTTGTGCGTAGGCGTCCTTTGCTGCTTTCACCACCTCGGGGAAGGTCGTGTAGTCGAAGGCCGAGTCCATCGATCCACGCGTCGAACCGGCAATGAGAGACAGCGCTTCGACATACATCGGGGTGTCGGTGAACTCGTGTGCGCGCTCAGCGGAAACGATGAGCGCGCACGCTGCTCCGTCGGACACACCAGAGCAGTCGAACACCCCCAGGCGACCGGCCACTTTCGGTGCGCCGTCGATGGTCTCGCGCGCTACCGGAGAGCGGAACTGTGCCTTGGGGTTTCGGGTCCCGTTGTCGTGATTCTTCCAGGCGACGTGCGTCATCGCCGCCCGCATCTCGTCAGGGTGCACTCCATAGCGGTCGCAATAGGCGGGATCAAGCAGCGAGAACGCTGCCGGTGCGGTCATCGAGATCTCGGGTGCTGTGCCGTCGCCCGGCGGGTCTTGGCGTAGCAGCCCCGAGTACCCGGAATCCTTGAGCTTCTCCACACCCACCGCCATCACGATGTCGTAGGCCCCTGCGGCCACCGCATAGCAGGCGTTCCGGAAGGCCTCTGAGCCTGTGGCACAGAAGTTTTCGACGCGGGTGACCGGTTTGTCATCGCTGCCGATCGCGCGGCTCAAGGTGAGGCCGCCCAGCCCGGAGCTCAGCGTGCCGAGCCAGTAGGCGTCTACGTCCTCGCGGCGGACCCCGGGGGCCGAGGCCAGACACTCCTGATAGGCCTCGATAATGAGGTCGTCGGTGGAAGCGTCCCACCGTTCACCGAACTTGCTGCACCCCATGGCCACGACCGCGACCTTGCCGGCGATTCCGTTACTCGGCACTGTCCTGCACCGCCTTCCAGAAATAGTCGTGAACGCCGCCGGCGGTGAACAGCCGCCGAAAGGAGAACCGAACGCGGGTACCGACCTTGAGTTCCTGCGGGCGGGCATCGGCAACCTCAAGAGTGCAACGCCCGCCGCCATCGATGTCGATCACCGCTTGCACCATCGGCGGTGAGGGCGAGAACGCCAACCGGTCCACCGTGTAGGTGACGACGGTACCGGACAAACGCCCGGCGGGAATATCAAACATCTGATCGACAGCAGCGCACGACCGGCAGACCCGCACCGGCGGCAGGTGGGTGAAACCGCATTTCGTGCAACGTGATCCGGTGAAGCCGAACTTCCAGCGCTCCGACCGTGCGGCCGGCGGCGCGGCGGCGCGTTCGGGTTCGGGACGGCGCGGGGCTTCGAGCTCGACCAGTCCGCGCCACGACAGGTAAGTCAGGTGCGGTACCGGCAGCCCGTTACTCCGCTGTTCGCTCAGTGGTACGGCCTGCCGAGCATCAGCGAGGGCGTCGACGGTACGGAGCACAACGGCATCGCACCCGTCGACTGCCGACAAGAGCAGTATCGTTTCACCGGGCTCGGCGATATCGAGCGCGCCGGCCAGGGCGATCAGCGGATCGGCAGCACCGGTATGCCCGACGGGCGATGTGATGACAGACTTCTGGCCTTTGACCAACGTCGATGCCCGCTTGATCACCGCGGTGTTCGGGCAGGTCACGACGACGTGATCGGCATCGGCGACGCCGGCCGCATCGAGCGCGTCCCGCGCGGCGCGCCGGATCAACTCGGTGTAGCGCTCGGCGCCGAACCGTTCCTCCCATTGATGCCCGGTCGCCGAGGTCGGGTCCCGCCACCGATCCAGGAACTCGGCAGTCAGCGAGCGCGCCGCGAGGATCTCGGCAATGGGGTCACCCTCACCGAACAACAGGGCCGCCGCAGCGTCGCCGCCGGTCTTCTCATCGGCTGACCCCGGCTTACCGACTCGCACATCGGCGGCGACCACCAGGCCCCCGCTGCGAGCGGCGGCGAATAATCCGGCGATGGCACTGCGGGCGGTGCCGCCGAGATCGGCCGCCAACATATCTGTGGGTAGCCCGAGTGCGGCGTGCACGGCACTCGCGTTTGTCTTGTCGGCGTAGGCGGGTGTGGTGGTGGCCAGGTACAGCGCCTCAGGGCGGGCACCCGGCCCAACCACCTGGCCGGCGGCGCTGACGGCCAGGGTGGTCGAGTCTTCGTCGTAGGAGGCGACAACCCGGTCGCCGTTACGTAGGCCGATGTCGGCTCCGCTCAGCCGGTGACGTGGCAGATAGCTGCCGTAGCCCAGCAATCCAAACGTCATGCGGCGCTCCTGAACACCGCAGCTATCCCCTGCCCGCCACCGATGCACATCGTCTCCAACGCCAGGCCCCCGCCGCGGCGGCGCAGTTCATGAAGCATGGTGGTCAGGATGCGTACGCCGGTCGCGCCGATGGGGTGGCCGAGCGAAATACCTGACCCGTTCACATTCAGTCGGTCCTCGACATCGGCCAGCTTGAGTCCCCACCCAGACAGCACCGCCAGCACCTGAACGGTGAACGCCTCGTTGACCTCGATCAAAGACAGCTCATCGAACGTCAATCCCGTTCGGCTGAACAACTTCTCGACCGCGCCGAACGGACCGATCCCCATACGCGACGGGTCACAGCCCACCGCGGCCCAACCCTCGAGGAATCCGATCGGTTCCAGGCCAAGCGATTCCAGCCGATCTTCGGCGACCACCAGGCACGCCGCGGCGGCGTCGTTCTGCTGCGCGGCATTACCCGCGGTGACAGTGCCGCCCGACTGGATCGTCCGCAACCGAGCCAGAGTGTCAATGGTGGTGTCAGGACGGACGCCTTCGTCGTCGGTCACGGTAACGGGGTCCCCTCGCCGTTGAGGTACCGCTACGGCGACGAGTTCCTCGTCGAACAACCCGCGCTGCTGCGCTGCTGCGGCGCGACGGTGGCTGCGGACGGCGAATTCGTCTGCGGCCAAACGATCAATGCCGTAGTCGGAAGCCAGGTTCTCCGCGGTCTCGATCATTCCGCTGATCGGGCCGAAGCGCCAAACCGGTTGCGATAATTCACGTCCCCGGTCAAGGCGGTCATAGAGCACCTGATTACCCGACCGCGAGCCCCAGCGGGCGGTGGTGGTGTAGTGCTCGATATTGCTCATCGATTCCACGCCACCGGCTATGACGACGTCGGCGGCGCCGGTCTGAACGGTCATCGCCGCAGTGATGACGGCTTGAAGCCCACCACCGCAGCGACGGTCGATCTGCAGGCCGGACACACTGATCGGCAACCCAGCGTGCAGTGCTGCCCACCGCCCGATGCAGGGTGCTTCGGAGTTCGCGTAGGACTGTGCCATAACGACGTCCTCGACGACCTCTGGGTCGATACCACTTTGATCTACCACAGATTTGATTACCTGAGCGGCCAAGTCCTCAGCCCGGAGGGGCCGCAGGCCACCCCCGAACGTCCCCACCGGCGTGCGTAGTGGGGCAACGATCGCCGCGCGCCTCATTCTTCACCCCGCCAACGGTCGGCCGACGGGTCGAGCAGGCTGTTGAGCCGTTCGTCGGGCAGCCAGACTATGGCTTCGAGCTCGAGAGCGTCGAGGAACCGCACCCGGCCCGTTCGCAGGTCCTGCACTTTGAGCCGCGGAGAGTTGGCCTGGTCGTCAATGCTGACGGCTACCTCAGCGAACTCGCTGCCGATGACCGCCCCCAGCCCCGGGATCGTCACCGGTGCCGACTCGTCGAACTGGATGTCCATGAATGCTCCTTAGATGAGGAAGCTGAGCGACGGAATCGGCTTGTCGGCGTCGACCAACTGCACTTTTTTGTACGCCAGCCGCAGCTCACCGTCGATGTGGCGTAGACGGTAGATGGCACGGCCACCCCAGATGTGGTTGCCACGCGGGCGGGCTTCGACAACCACGAAGTTCGCGCCCACCTCAAGATCTTGCGATCCCTCGGGATTCATTCGCCCACCAAGGAATTCGATGTTGGAGATCAGCCGACGCAGATGTGACGGCGGCGCCTGCGCATACCGGCGACCGGTGCGCACCTGCTTGAGTCTGGTGGAGATGCGGCTGCGGTTGTCATAGATGATCGACATCTGCCGATCAGGATCGGACTCACCGGAATCGGCTGGCACCCAGTACAACGCGTCGTCGGTCCACAGTGCCTCCCACGCGTCGTAGTCGTTCTCGTCGGCGTAACGCGCCTCACGATAGAGAAACTGCTCCACGGCGAATCGATCGAAGCCCTCAGGCACGACCGAAAGTGCCTGCGAGCCAGGCAAAGAGGTTGTCACGGTGCTCAGTCCTTTTCCATGAGGGTCTTGTAATGCGACCAAAATCCGCGCATCCCCGTCTCATCGGTGTTGGTGCCGATCTTGAACCCGTTTTCATCGATTCTTTCGCGATTCATCCCCCGCCGGACATCGAGCCATTCCGGCGTCAAGGCCGCGATGCCTTGCTGATTGCGCTCGTACATTTCGGTGTCGTCGGCGAGCAGCATTCCCGCCGGACCGACAGACCCGACGCATTGAGAAACCATGCGGCGGTTCAGTTCCGGCGCTCCGGCGAGTTGCACCGCCGTCGCGTACTGCACGCATTCGTCGACCGCGACAGGCTGGATGTTGAACACCTGGATCTCGGCGATGAACAGATTGGGGAAGATCATCACGTGGGGGGCACCCTCGATCAGGATCTTCTCTGCCGCTTCCCCGTGCTTGGCCCGGATGGCGGCGACGTAGTCCGGTACCCGTGATTCAGTCGTTCCGAACCAGCGCATCGGCTCGGCGAACTTGCGAAACTCCGGGCGCAAGTCATTCTCACTGTGTCCACCGCCAAGATCGCGAGTCACCGCAATCGAGGAGTCGCTGTAGAGCGGGCCGATGGTGCTTCCGGTAACTCCGAAGATCGATCCATGCACGAACTGAGGGTGATAGCCGTCAGTCTCGTTCTCTGCCAGCAGTTTCCAGTTGGCTCGGGCTTTGTGCTGCAGCCAGCCGGCGGTCAGTTCGACTCGCCCCTCAGGTGACAACCGGGTGAGCCGGTCGATCTCGCCGGCAGCGGCGCCGAGGTGCTCGACCAACGATGGGCCGTCAGGCGCGAAGCTGCCGAACACGAATCCGCCATAGGAGTCAACCCGCGGTACCCGACCCATCGCCAGGTCGAGCTTGCGATCGCCGTACCCCTTGAAGAACGGAAACCCTATGAGATCACCGTTGTTTCGGAACGTCCAGCCGTGATATGGGCACCGAAAGGTGCTGGAGTTGCCCTTGGCGTCATCGCACACCTGGTTGCCGCGATGGGCACACCGGTTCAGCAAGAGATGAATCTGCCCGTCTCGGTCCCGGGTCATGATGACGTCTTGGGGTCCGAGCTTCTTGCGCACGTAGTCGTTGGGCTGGGCGACCTCGCTTTCGTGGCCGACGAACACCCAGGTGCGGTACCAGATCTTCTCCAGTTCCTCGGCGAAGATCGAGGGGTCGGTGTAGAGCGTGCCGTGCACCTTCTCCGGACGGATCAGCCGCTCATAACGGCTGCCGGTGTCCGCTGAGGGGTCGATGACAGAGGTCATGAGTGAACTCCTTGTGGTGTGCCGAACGAGGGTCGCCGCTTCTCCTGAAAGGCTGCGATGCCTTCGGCGAAGTCGTCGCTGCCGAACAGCCGCGCCTGATGCGCGGCTTCGTGGTCGAGCACCTCGACCGGCGACAGCGTCGGACTGATGGCGAGCAGGGTCTTGATGACGCCATAGGCCTGCGCAGGTCCTGCCGCGAGCCGTTGCGCATCGACGCGCGCCGCCGCAAGAGCACCCCCGGGGTCGGTCGTGGCATCGACCAGCCCCCAGCTCTCGGCGACTTCTGCCGTTATCGGCTGCGGCAAGAGCATCATCTGCCGCGCTCGGGCGACCCCGACGCGCCGCGGCAATGATGCGAAAGCGCCCATGTCGCCGGCCAGCCCGACGTTGGTGAACGTCGTCGCGAAGCGGGCGTCACTGGCGGCGACAACCCGGTCGCAGGCAGCTGCCAGCGCCGCGCCCGCACCGA
>JARLGS010000985.1 GCA_031292695.1 Mycobacterium sp.
CACCACCAGCAGCCGTCGCGACGTGCCGCCACGGCGCTCCAACACGTTCGCTCCGTGCCGGATGGCCGCGCCGAGGCGGGAGTACGCGCCCGGCCGCAGACTGTGCAGGCGACGCATGGTCAGCGCGGTCACATCGTCGTCGAAGTGCTTCACCGGCATCATCCGCACGGCCGAACGTCCTTGGGATTGAAAGGCATACAGCGCCACCCGGTCCCCCAGGTCGTGCAGGGCAACCATGAGCGCTGCCGCAGCAGTCCGCTGCAGATCATGGACGCTGCCGCCGGCCGCGCCGCGCTCGGCAACCGAGCCCGAGGTGTCCAGTAGCAACAACACCGAGAGATCCCGCCGGCGGCGAACGCTGTCGAGATAGACAGCTTCGTCGGGAGCCGAACCCGCCTTCAATTCGACCTGCGCCTCGACCACGGCGTCGATGTCCAGGTCGTCGCCCTGGGGCTGCCGACGACAGCGCTGCAGGCCGACACCCAAACGGGCAAGCGGCCGACGCAGTGCACGGTCGTCGGGCATCGGCGGCGCTCCGGCGCCATCGGCCTCTGGTGTCACCTCCTGCACGGCACACCAGTCCGGCCGGTACCGGCGCCTGCGGATGTCCCACTCGGGGTAGGTGAATTCGCTTACCGTCCTGTGGGTTCCGTCCTCGGCGGGTCCGAAAGCCGTCGAGACCACCGCTTTGCCACCGCCGAGTGGCCCGTTCCGGCTCCGGTGCGTCGGCGCATCGGCTCCCGGGGCACCACCATCATCGAGCTTGCGCACCGCACTGAGCATCTTCTGCAGCAACCGGCCCAGGCCGCCGCCCCCACCGACCGGGCTGGTGAAGATGTCGGCGACATCGGCATCTACGTCATTATCGAGCTCAGCGAGGTTCGCCGACTGGGCGCGTGGACTATGCCGATCACCTGTCGGAGTCGCACTCCGGGACAACAGGTTTCGAGCGCGGATCACGCCGAAGTCGGCAGGCGGGTCCGCGACGGCTTCGCGGCCCAGCGCGATCGTCAGCGAGGTATCAGGAGAATCACTGCGCGCGGCCTCATCGCGATCGATGAGCGAGCGCACGCTCGGCGGCAGCAGATCTCCGTTCTGGGCCAACGCCCGATGCCCCTCGACGGCGAGGTAGCGCCGGGCCAAAGCGGGACGGCGGCTGAATCGGCGGACCACGTCGTCACGCAGGCTATCGGCCGCCAACAACGACGCCTGTACGGCGAGCCGCCGACGCTGGTCAGCGGTGCTCATCGTCGGATCCAGGTACACCTTGGCACCATCGGTCCACGCCGGCTCCCCCGCGGCGGACGGCACGACGTCCAGTGGGCGTCCTGACCACGCGGAGCCGAGCAGCCCCAGTCGGCCCACCCCACTAGTTGCTGCGTTGTGGTCCACGAACTCCCGTTTCGCCGATCCCAGTTGACCAAATATCTGTTCCACCGTAGAGTCCCGCAACAGTCACAGTCAATCGCAAGGCAGTCCGGCGAGCGCGGCTTTCGCAAGTTCACCCGGGCGCCGAATGCGTCAGGAGCACAACATGATCGACTTTGACGGACAGGCTGTCATCGTCACCGGAGCGGGCCGGGGGCTGGGCCGTTTGTACGCGCTTGAACTGGCCCGCCGCGGCGCGTCGGTGGTGGCCAACGACCTCGGCGGCAGCATGGGTGGGGACGGCGCTGACGCCGCCGTTGCCACGTCGGTGGTGGCCGAGATCGAACGGGCGGGTGGGGTGGCGGTGGCGTCGCACGATTCCGTCGATACACCGGACGGCGGGGAAGCAATCGTAGCCACGGCAGTGGAGGCATTCGGCCGTGTGGATGCGGTGATCAGCAATGCCGGAATTTTCACCAGCGTGCCATTCGACGACCTGACCACCGACCAGTGGCGCCGCATGTTGCAGGTGCATCTGGATGGCGGCTTCTACCTGAGTCAGCCGGCGTACAAGGTGATGAAGAAGCAGGGGTACGGACGGTTCGTCTTCATCTCGTCGTCGGGCGGCATGTTCGGCCAGCCGCTTGAGGCACATTACGCAGCGGCCAAGGCGGGATTGGTCGGCCTGTCCAATGTCATCGCGATTGAGGGCGCCGCGCATGGCATTCTCTCGAATACCGTGTTGCCCTTTGGCTTCTCCCGGATGGTCACCGAGACGGTGGGCGACCCGAAAGTCCTTGAAGAGACCGGGTTTCTGAAGCTGATCGCGCCCGAGTTGGTGGTACCGATCGTCACGTTCCTGGCCAGCCGGACCTGCGAGCTCACGCACCAGAATTACTCGACTTGCGCCGGGCGCTACGCCCGGGTGTTCATCGGGCTCGGCGACGGCTGGCTCTCCGGCCACGGCGATGCGCCGACTGCCGAGGACGTCGTGGCACACCTCGACGAGATCATTGCGACGCAGCCGTTCTCGGTGCCGGCATCGATCTTCGAGGAGGTCTTCGGCGTCTGCGACCGCCTCGGGGTGCAGGTCTTCTGAGCCGTCGTCACCCCCTACCCGACGTCGAGGCGTGGCGGCGA
>JARLGS010000986.1 GCA_031292695.1 Mycobacterium sp.
GTCGCGATGATCCAGCGGGCGCGGCATGCCATCACCACCCGCGAGGCGTCGACGGTGATCTGCGTGTTCGCCGACGCACCGCTGGTAGCCGGCAAGGGGTCGGGATCGGCGTACGCGCAAAGCGGCGGCAATGCCGGCGTCCGCGGCCTGGAGCGGGCGTCGGGCCTGCTCGGGTCGGTGCCGACCTACGCCCTGCTGGCCCGGCGCTGGCTGCACGTCACCGGCAACAGTGCCGAGGACCTGTGCGCCGTCGCGACGACGGCGCGGCGGTGGGCCGAAGGCAACCCAGACGCGGTGCACCGCGAGCCACTGGATGAGGACGGATACCGGCGCAGCCCAATGATTTCCGAGCCGCTGCGGCGGCTGGACTGCGCGCGGCCGGTGAACGGGGCGGTGGCGATCGTGCTGACCGGCGAACCGGCGATCGGCACGTCGCGGCTGCGGGTGCGCGGCACCGGACGCGAGCATCCGGTGCGGCGTCGTCGTGCCGGCGCGGAGTCGTGGTTCGGAGGCGGCCGCCGCGCCGTCGACGACGCGCTGGGCCAGGCCGGGATGAGCCGCGGTGACCTCGATGTCGCGCAGCTGTACGACCCGTTCACCGTCGTGACATTGATCCTGCTCGACGAGTACCGGTTGACCGGCGAGGCCCCCGTCGGCGAGTTCGTCCGGGCCGGCCAGCTCGGCCCGCACGGTGCGCTGCCGACCAACACCGGCGGCGGTCAACTGTCCGGCTTTTACCTGCAGGGTATGACGCCGCTGGCCGAGGCCGTGGTTCAGCTGCGAGGAACCGGTGGGGCGCGTCAGGTTCCCGGCGCCATCACTGCGCTGGTCGGTGGGATCGGCGGCCGGATGGACCACCATGCTGCGTTGGTGCTGGAGCGGGCGGCGTGAGCACCATGAACGTCATGTCCGACTGGCTGCTGGGCGCCGAGCTGGCGCCCGACGTGGACAACGATCCGCTGCGTCCGCTCTACGACGCGGCCGCCCGCGGCGAACTGGCGCTGCCGTTCTGCGCGTCGTGCAAGCTGACACTCGAGCTCGAGCAGTACGTGTGCGACGGGTGCGGCGGCCAGCAACGGGACTGGTGGGTGGTGGCCCCCGAGGGCGTCGTGCACTCTTCGACCGTCATGCACCGACGCGAGCCGGGTCTGGTCCTGACCGACGCTCCTTACCCGGTAGTCGACGTCGAACTTGCCAGCGGCCACCGGCTGATCATGACCACCTTGCACCCGGACCCGACCGCCCCCGCGATCGGTACCGCGGTACGGGTGGCCTTTCGACGGCTCGGCTTGGTCCACATACCCGCCGTGACAAACTCCGCCAACACCACCGGACCAGGAGAAACAGCGTGACCACCATCGAACGACTCACCACGGCAGATGATTTCGACGTCTCGACAGTCGTGCGGCGCGACCGTGTGCACGGCTCGATCTACACGTCGCCGGAGATTTTCGCCCGCGAGATGGACACCATCTTCAAGAAGGGCTGGGTGTACGTCGCCCACGAGAGCGAAGTCAGCGAACGCGGCGACTACCTGACCCGGATGATCGGCCGCGAGCCTGTGGTGGTGGCACGCGGGAAGGACGATGTGGTGCGGGTGCTGCTGAACCGCTGCACGCATCGCGCTAATAAGCTGTGCATTGCCGAGAAGGGCAACGCCAACTCTTTCCGCTGCCCGTACCACGGCTGGACCTTCGCCAATACCGGTGCGCTGTCGGGTGTTCCGATGCGCGAGGCCTACGGTGAGGCGTTTGCGCAGGTGCGCTCCGAACTGGCCCTGGCCGAGGCCCCACGGGTGGATAGCTACGGCGGGTTCATCTTCGCGTCGCTGTCGCCCGAGGGCGTCACGCTGCGCGAGCATCTGGGCAAGGCGATCCACGCGATCGACCGCTTGCTCAACCTGTCGCCCACCCGCTCGATCGACCTGCGCGCCAACTGGATGAAGCATCTGCATCACGCCAACTGGAAGATGGTGGTGGAGAACAATGTCGACGGCTATCACGCGCTGTTCACCCACGCCTCGGTGTACGACGCGATTCGCCCCGCCAAGGTTTCGCACGTGCCCACCAAGGTCGACGTGCTGGTCCGCGACATCGGCGACGGGCACTCCGAGATCGATTACAGCAACGAATACCGCAAGCTCGATGAGGAATTCGTCTGGTACGGCCGGATTCCGCGGGCCAAGCTCGACCAGTATGTCGGCGCGCTCGAGAGCGCCTATGGCCTCGAGCAGACGCACGCCGCGTTGGTGGTCGGCCCGCCGCACACGCTGATCTGGCCCAACCTGTTTCTGGCCGAGATGAACGTGATGTTCGTCGAACCGCAGGCGGTCGACCGCACGGTCGCCTACACCACCGCCGTCCTCATCCCGGGCCAGGACAAGCTCAACGAGCGCACGCTGCGTCGTGCCGAGGGCGCGATGGGGCCTGCGGGCTTCCTGATCGCCGACGACGGTGAGATCGGCATGCGCAACCAGGCCGGCCTGGCCGCTGAAGAACCCGAGTGGCTGGTTCTGTCCCGCGGTGTCGACAGCGACGTCGCCGATGACACCGGCACCATAAATACCGACAAGAGCGCCGAGACACCCCAGCGTGGCTTCTATGCCCAGTGGGCGGCTGTCGTCGGCGGAAAGGCCTGACTGCCATGACTATCCAGACAGACATTGCTGACCGGTCTGCGATCATCTCGGCGGCGATGCGCCCAGTGCCCGATCCTGAGATCCTGTCCTTCCTGCACCTAGAGGCGCGGCTGGCCGATGAGGGCCGCTACTCGGAGTGGGAGGCGTTGTGGGCCGATGACGACGACGTCCTCTACCGGGCGCCGATGCACCCCGATGACGAGCCCCGCACCACGCTGGCCTACATCAACGATAACCGCAGGCGCATCAAAAGCCGAGTGGCCCAGCTCAATACCGGCTACCGCCATTCGCAGGTCCCGCCCTCGGTGATGCGCCGGGTACTGTCCAACAGCGAGGTGGCCGACACCACCTCGGATACCGTGACCGTCGAGTCCAATTTCGCTTTGTTCGAATACCGTTACCGGCAACGGTTCTGGGCCGGCCGGGTCAGTCACACTGTCCGTCGCACCGGCAAACCGGGCGAGCTGTGGCTGCTGCGCAAGATCGTCAACCTGATCGACGCCGGCGGCCCGGTCGACACACTGGCTTTCCTCATATGAGAAGCACGTGCTGGTAGGAGATATCTCGGCCAACAACGCCCGCCGCTACCCGCACAAGCGGGCGCTGGTGGACGGCGACCGGGTGTACACCTGGTCGCAGGTCGATGATCGGGCGCGGCGGGTGGCCGGCCTGCTCCGGCACTGCGGCTTGTCGCCGGGCGACCGGGTGGCGGTGATTGCGCGCAATTGCATCGAATGGCCCGAGATTTCGTTCGGGCTGGCCAAGGCCGGACTGATCGCGGTGCCGGTGAACATCCGGTTGGCACCCGACGAGGTGGCCCACATTCTGGACGATTCGGGTGCGCGGGCCGCGATCGTGCACGCCGACCAGCATGACAAGTTCGCTCTCGAGCTCAACGACCTGATCGTCTCCACCATCGGGCCGGATTACGAGACCGCCCTGGCGGCAGCCGATCCGACCCGGCCGCGGCTGGACATCTCCCCCGATGACATCGCGGTCATCCTGTATACCAGCGGCACCACCGGCCGCGCCAAGGGCGTGATGAACACCCATCGGGGATTGCTCTATCAGGCCGCCGACACGAATCTGGTGACGGAGGCCAACCGGTCCGACGTAATGCTGGCGACCACACCGTTCTTCACCGCCGGCGGCATGGTGCGCACCGTGTCGTGGCTTTATCTTGGCCAGACGATGGTGATTCACCAGGGGTTCGATCCGCAGGCCGTGATCGACGAGTTCGAACGCAGCAGAATCACGTTCACGACGTTGATCCAGACGATGCTGCAACGGACGTTAGCGATCCTCGAGAACGGTCCGCCCCGCGACGTGTCGAGCCTGCGCCGGATCTCCTATGGCTCGGCCCCGGTACCGCCGGGACTCGCGCAAAAGGCGATGGATCTGCTGGGTTGCGACCTGCAGCAGCGCTACGGACTGACCGAGTGCGGAGGCCAGGCCACCATCCTGACCCCGCAAGACCACCGCTATATCGTCGCCGGCAAGACATCGACAGCCACCTCCTGCGGGCAGGAAACCCCGATGTGCTCAATTCGGATCGTCGACGGCGACGGCGGTGCCCTGCCGGCCGGGGAGATCGGCGAGATCGTGATCGAGAGTCCGGCGAATGCAATCGGGTACTGGAACCGCCCCGAACAGACAGCCGAGACATTCCGGCCCGACGGCTTGCGGACCGGGGACCTCGGTTACCTCGACGCCGAGAACTATCTGCATATCACCGGCCGGAAAACGGACATGATCATCTCCGGCGGGTTCAACGTCTACCCTGCCGAGATCGAGCGGGTGATCGCCCACCACGACGGCGTTGAACTGGTCGCGGTGGTCGGTGTGCCGGATCACGAGTGGGGTGAGTCGCCCGTTGCAGTGGTGATTCCCAGAAAAAAGAAGGGCACCGCCGTCGACCTGGAAGGCCTGACCGCGGAACTGACGGTGCTGTGCCGGGCCGAACTGGCCGGCTACAAGCAACCGCGCCGCTTCGAGTTTCGCGACGAGTTTCCGCTCGGACCGGCGGGCAAGATCCTGAAGCGAGAGATAGCTGACCAGGTTATCGAAGCCAGCGGTGGGGATGGGGGAGCGTCCATGACATCGGGACCGAGTAAGGAGCGGCCGTGACCGATCTGGATAACCCGACCACCATCGAGTTCGAGGTCACCGATCACGTGGCGACGGTGACGCTGAACCGTCCTGACCAGTTGAACAGCTTCAACGAGCAGATGGCCACCGAGCTCACCGCGGCCTGGCGGCGGGTCCGCGATGATGATGATATTTTCGTCGCGGTCGTGCGCGCAAATGGTGAGCGGGCGTTCTGTACCGGTATCGACGTGTCCAGGGGCGCGTGGTGGTATCACCTGCCGGTCTTCAATCAGGAAGATCCCGGCGCCCGCCTTGGGCCGAAGGCAAACCTGGTATGGAAGCCGGTGATCGCCGCGCTGCACGGCATGGTGGCCGGAGGCGCGATGTACTTCGTCAATGAATGCGACTTCGCGATCTGCTCCGAGAGCGCGACGTTCTTCGATCCGCATGTCAACTCGGGCGCGGTGTCGGCACTGGAGCCGATGGGAATGCTGTCCCTCGGTGTGCCCTACGGCGAGGTGATGCGCTGGGCGCTGCTGGGCAGCGAGGAACGGCTGACCGCGCAGACCGCGCAGCGGATCGGTTTGGTCACCGAAATCGTGCCCGATGACCAGTTGCGTGCGCGTGCCGGCGAATTGGCCGGCGAGATCGCGGCCCGGCGACCCCTGGCCATCCAGGGCACCGTGCGCGCCATGTGGGAGGCGCGGGACCTGTCGCCGAGCCTGCGCCAGCGGCACGGCCTGTCCTACACCCAGATTGGCAACCCCAGGGGCGACGAGCGGACCGACTCACGGACCAACAAGCGCACGCCACGCTTTCGGTGACCTGATTTCGCTGACCTGGAGGAACCATGACTGACGCGGCGATCGATCGGTTGACCGAGTTCGAGCTGCTCATCGGGGGCGAGCAGGTGGCGGCCGCCTCGGATGCGACCTACGACAGCGTGGACCCGTTCACCGGCAAGCCCTGGGCCCGGGTGCCCGACGGTGAGGCCGTCGACGTCGACCTCGCGGTGGCAGCGGCCCGGGCTGCTCTGGAGAGTACGTGGGGGCAGCTGACCCCCACCGCTCGCGGCAGACTCATCTACCGGCTCGGCGAGGTCATCGCACGCGAAGCCGAGACCCTGGCGGACCTGGAAGTGCGGGACGGCGGAAAGCTGCTGCGAGAGATGGTCGGTCAGATGCGCTCGCTGCCCGACTATTACTTCTACTACGCCGGGATGGCGGACAAGCTACAGGGCGAGGTGGTGCCCACCGACAAGCCGAACTACTTCGTCTACACCCGCCACGAGCCGGTCGGGGTGGTCGGGGCGATCACGCCCTGGAATTCGCCGCTGCTGCTGCTGACCTGGAAGCTGGCCGCCGGACTCGCCGCGGGCTGCACGTTCGTGGTCAAACCCAGCGACCACACCCCGACGTCGACGCTGGCGTTCGCGAAGCTGTTCGCCGAGGCGGGTTTCCCGCCCGGCGTGATCAACGTCGTCACCGGCTGGGGGCCGCGGACCGGCGCGGCACTGGCATCGCATCCGGGGGTCGACAAGATCGCATTCACCGGCTCGACTTCCACCGGAATCCAGGTGGGCAAGGCCGCGATCGCGAACATGACCCGGTTCAGCCTGGAACTCGGCGGGAAGTCCGCTCAGGTGGTGTTTCCCGACGCCGACCTCGACGCGGCGGCCAACGGTGTGATCGCCGGCGTCTTCGCGGCCACCGGTCAGACGTGTCTGGCCGGATCACGGCTGTTGGTCCACCAGGACGTCGCCGACGCGCTGGTGGACAAGATCGTCGCCCGTGCGGCCACCATCAAGCTGGGTGACCCGAAGGATCCGGCGACCGAAATGGGGCCCGTGTCCAATGAACCGCAATACCAAAAGGTGTTGTCTCACTTCGCCGCCGCCCGGGAGGAGGGCGCGACGATCATGTACGGCGGTGAACCGGCAGACGACCTCGGCGGGCTGTTCGTCAAGCCGACCGTGCTTACCGACGTCAACCCATCAATGCGGGCGGTAACCGAAGAGATCTTCGGGCCCGTGCTGACGGTGATGACCTTCCGCGACGAGGATGAGGCCGTCGCCGCGGCGAACGCCACCAAGTTCGGCCTGGCCAGCTCCGTGTGGACCAAAAACATCCACCGGGCACACCGGGTAGCGGCCAAACTGCGGGCGGGAACCGTATGGGTCAACGCGTATCGCGTTGTAGGCCCGCATGTTCCGTTCGGCGGTATGGGCTACAGCGGCATCGGCCGGGAGAACGGCATCGACGCCGTGAAGGACTTCACCGAGACCAAGGCGGTGTGGGTGGAGTTGTCCGGCGCTACCCGTGACCCATTCACGCTCGGCTGAGGTGGCCGACACTGCTTTCCACCAAGGAGATATACGCATGACACCCGGATTTGCCCCCGTCACCGGCAGGATCTGATGTGTCCGCAATTCCGGCGGGCGCGAGCGGGGCCTGGGAGTTGCCCGACGAACTGCTAATGCTACGTGACACGGTCCGGCGGTTCATGCACAGCCACGTGCATCCACTCGAGGACGAGCTCGAACACGACGCCAACGGTCTACCGCGCGAACAGCTCGTCGAGTTGCAGGCCAAGGCGCGTGAGATCGGCCTGTGGGCGCTGCAGACACCTGAGGAATTCGGCGGCGCCGGTCTCAGCGTGCTGGGCCAGGTGGTGGTGGCCGAGGAAGCAGCGAAATGCAGGATGGGGGCATTCTTTCCGGCACTCGGTGCGTTCGGCGGCAACCCACCGAACGTCATGTTCAAGGCGTCACCCGAGCAGTTCGAAAAGTATGGGGGTCCGATCATCGAGGGCACCATGAGCAAGGCCTACACCGCGATCACCGAAGCGTCGGGCGGATCGGACCCCGCACGAGCCATTCGGCTCAAAGCCGTTCGCGCCGGGTCGGAATACGTGCTCAACGGGTCGAAAATGTGGATATCGCACGCGCCCGGCGCCGACTGGGGCGTCGTCTACGCCCGAACCGGGGCGGGCCGCACCGGCATCTCAGCGTTCATCGTCGAGAAGGACACCCCCGGCCTCACCTTCAGCCGCATCCCGGTGATGGCGTCTTTTGCCCCCTACGAGCTGTGCTTCGACGACGTCCGGATCCCGGCCGCCCAGCTGATCGGCGAAGAGGGGCAAGGGCTTTCACTGGCCAGCGATTTCCTCATCCACGGCCGTATCATCTACGCCGCCGGCCCGATCGGCATCGCCCAGACCGCGCTGGACATGGCGTGCCGGTGGGCCAAAGACCGCGACGTTTTCGGCGGCAAGCTCGCCGATAAGCAGGGGATCCGGTGGATGCTGGCCGACAGCGAGGTCCAGCTGCGCGCCGCCCGGCTACTGACCTACCAAGCGGCGTGCAACGCCGACCTGGGCCGAAACGTCGCCGTGGATGCCTCAGCGGCCAAGTTGTGCGCCACCGAAGCGGCCTACCAGGTCCTGGACCGCTGCATGCAGATTCACGGCGCGCTGGGACTGTCCGACGAACTACCGCTGGAGCGCTGGTTTCGTGATCTACGCGTCAAACGGCTCGGCGAAGGCGCGACCGAGGTCCAGCGTGACGTCGTCGCTCGCGCGCTGCTGCGATGAGGTGCGGCTGCCAGGGGTCAGGTGGATCACCGCCGAAACGGCGGTCGACGTTTCGACCGCTGTGCGCGCTGACCGTCGACCGGCGGGCGCCCCGCTATGGGGCACCGCCGTCGGCGTAGATGGTCTGCCCGGTCACGAAACCACAGACATCGGAGAGCAGGAATGCGATCAGCGCGCCGATCTCCTCGGGCTGTCCCGGGCGCTGCAGCGCGGCGTCGAAACCGAAGTCATCGACGAGCGCCCGCTCGAGTGCCTCTTCGTAGGGATAGCCCTTGTTTTCGGCGATGAGTCCGCGAAGCGCGTGTAGCGCGTCGGTTTCGACCGCACCGGGGGCGACGCAGTTGGCGCGCACACCGGACTTTCCATGTGTGCGGGCGATCCCACGGGTGAACGCCGCGACCGCGGCCTTGAGGCTGGCGTAGGGCAGTCGCGGCTCATGGGGAGCCCGCGCCGAGTAGGCGGCGGTGGTCACGATCGCTCCCCTGCTGGCCGTCAGGTGAGGCAGCGCCGCCTGCACACACCGGGTGGTCGCCAACAGAACGTCGCGAAAGGCGTTTTCCCAGGCGTTGTCGTCGGAATCGATCGGCATCATCCCCGCTGTGCCCATCGTGACGGCGATGCCGTCTAGGCGCCCCAGCAGCCCCACTGCCTGCTCGACCACCGCGATCGCCACACCGGCCTGGCTGACATCCCCGGCCAACCCGTACGCTGCCGCAGCGCCATCGTCGACCAACGTGGCCGCGGCGGTGTTGGCCTTGACCTCGTCGCGTCCCACCACGACAAGGGCGGCACCTTCCGCAGCGAGCGCTCGCGCCCCTGCAAGACCCATCCCCGCGGTGCCACCGACGACGACGTAGCCTTTACCACCGACCCGCAGATCCATCCCGACCTCCTGCAAGTAGACATGACTGTCAGAACTCTAAACCACAGTGAGCCCACTCCGTCCGGGGCTGACGGATCACCGCAGCCGTTTCTAACGTTCAGCTGTCGATGGTATTGCCACTGAAGTGACACTGATGCCAGAATAGCGGGCCGATAGCCGCGATCGACCAAGGACCGCACGCATGGCACTGCCTGATCTTGTCCTCGTCCACGGTGGCGAACATGCCGGAGACTGTTGGGATCTGACGGTCGCTGAGCTGGGCAGGCGTGAACCGCGGCTGCGAATCCTGGCGGTGGATCTTCCCGGCCACGGACGAAAGCCGGGTGATCTCGCGACGGCCACCATCGGCGAATGGGCGGACTCTGTCGTCGCCGACATCGAAGACGCCGGCCTTGGCGACATTGTCATCGTCGGCCACTCGATGGCCGGCGTGACGGTGCCCGTCGTCGTCACCAAGCTGGGGTCGGCACGGGTTCGGGAGATGATCCTGGCGACCGCGTTCGTCCCGCCGCAAGGGACGGCGATCGTGGACACCCTCAGCGGTCCGCTGGCCTTCTTCGCACGTCGGGCCGCCAACACCGGCAAGCCGACCAAGGTTCCCAAGCTCGCTGCGCGATACGCGTTCTGCAACGGCATGACCCGCGAACAACGGATGTTCACCCTGTCACGGCTATACCCGGAATCAGCGCAGATTCCGGCCGAGCCGGTCGACCGCAGCACTCTGCCCGAGGACGTGACGCGCACCTGGATCCTGACGACGCGCGACCGGGCCCTGTCGGTGCAGGCGCAGCGCGACAGCATCAACGCACTCGGTGGCGTGCACTACGAGATCCCGGTGGCCGCGTGCCACGAACTGATGATCAGCGATCCTGAAGCATTGGCACGGATCCTGATCGAACGATGCCGCTCCTGGCAACAGGACTAGACCGACCCCTGCGCCGGTCCGGCCGGGCGGGCGCGACACCTATCGCGAGCAGCAGTCATCAACGCTGGCCAGGGAGAGCAACCCTCACCGCGGCACGGCCTTTAGCTCCTCGCGAGCTCGGGATCCACGTAAATGCACTGAACCGGGTTGCTGCCCAAGGGCTCAACCGCCTCGTCAACCGACCCGTTGGCCGTCGTGGCCCGGTCCGCACCCAGCTGACCCCGTATACCGATATCTATTTAACGGTATAGACTGGCTGGGCCGGCCGGGTCACCGTCCCGTTCGCGTCCGACGACCTAGGGAGAGACATGGAGACAGCACCGTCCCGCGCAGTGATCGTCGCCGCCGCCCGCACGGCGATCGGCACAGCACGCAAGGGCACATTGGCCAATATGGACGCCAAAGATCTCGCGAAGCCGGTTGTCGCTGCGGCCATCGACCGATCCGGGCTGGCCGCCTCGGACTTCGAGGACCTGGTGATCGCCGAGAGCTTGCAGGGCGGCGGGGACAGCGCCCGGTATATCGCGGTCGACCTGGGGCTCACAGACATTCCCGGTATGGCCGTCAATCGGCAGTGCGCGTCCAGCCTGACTGCCATCGCCGTGGGCGCGGGTCAGATCGCCTCGGGGATGAGCCGTGCCGTGTTGGCGGGCGGGATGGAATCCTGTTCCACCACGCCGCTTCTGCGTAAGCGCAAGCCCTTCACCACCGGCAAGTCCGCCGAGGACTACCAGGATCCGTGGATGCCGCTCTCGCACCCGCCCACCGACGATGCGCCCGCACTCGACATGTCGATCACCGTGGCGCACAACTGTGCGGTGCAGTACGGCATCACCCGGCAAGACCAGGACGAGTGGGCGCTGCGCTCACACCAGCGCGCGATCAAGGCGATCGACGCAGGCTCGTTCGTCGATGAGATCGTGCCCATCGAAGTGCCACAGGCCGACGGCTCGACGGTCACGTTCGCCGAGGACGAACACCCCCGGCGGGGCACCACAGTCGAGGTGCTGGCAGAGCTGAAGGTGCTACACCCGGAGATCGACGGCTTCACCGTCACCGCGGGCAACTCCTCGGGCATCAACGACGCCGCCGCCATAGTCGCTCTGGCAGCCCCCGGCGCGCAGGCCGCTCCGCTGGCCAATGTGCTCTCGTGGGCCTCGGTCGGTGTGGCACCCAACCGCACGGGCAGCGGGCCGATCACCGCGATTCCCAAGGCACTTGAGCTGGCCGGGCGCACGATCGATGACGTCGCACTGTTCGAGATCAACGAGGCCTTCGCCGCGCAGGCCGTCGCCTGCGCGCGGGAACTGAAACTCGACGAGGAGATCGTCAACGTCTACGGCTCGGGCATCAGTCTCGGCCACCCGATCGCGGCCACCGGTGCGCGGATGGTGACCTCGGCGATCTATGAACTTCGCCGCCGCGGCGGCGGCATCGGCGTGCTGTCGATGTGCGCCGGCGGCGGGATGGGTGCAGCAATGGTTATCGAGGTGGTTTGAGATGAGCGCGTTGATCACAGAGGGACTGTTCCGGGTCGACGGCGACCGTTCGGTGCTGTTCGGTTCGCGCCGACACTCCACGGGTGTCGTGAGGTTCCCCGCCGAGCGTCCGGAGTTATTCGACGGGACAGACGATATCGAGCCGATCGAACTGTCCACCGAAGGAACGCTCTACACCTACACCACCCAGGAATTCGCGCCGCCGCTGCCTTACAAGGGCCACCGCACACCCGAGACATTCCGGCCCTATGTGGTGGGTTTCGTCCAACTGCCCGAGGGTCTGCTGGTAGAGGCCCTGATCGTAGGTGCCTCCTCCGACGCGTTACGCATCGGCCAGCCGATGGTGTCGACCACGACGACGCTGGAAACCGCTGACGGGCAATCGCTTTTGACCTACGCGTTCTGCCCGGCCTGACATCGCCGTGCCCGGCGTGGCCCACCAGATGGTGCGGCTCTCGACCAGAGGACGGCCGAGCGTGGGATCGGTGGTGGTGACGCAGCCCGCCGATCAGGGGCGGGTCATGGCATAGATCATCTCGGCGACCGCAGCGATCATTTCGTCGCGGTCCACGGCGACTGTCTGGGTCTGCACCGCATACCACGAACGGTCCAGCAGACCCATCACGGCGACACCGATCACCTCCGGCGAGTGAGTGCCGGCGCCGCCGATGGCCTGTCCCAGCTTCCACGCGGCACGGGTGAGCATACGGTTGCGGGAGCGACGAAACGCCTCATCCTCCGGGGCAGAGTGAGCCGACGCCGTCACGAACGCGCCGTGGCGATCAAGGTAGGCGAAGTAGTCGCCGACCCAGGTACGAAGATCCTCGAGCGCCAAGGTGCCGCCGAAACCCTCCAGTACGGAAAGTACGGCGAGCACATCGTGATACGCGGTCTCGCCGAGAACGTTAAAGACCTCCCGCTTGTCCTTAAAGTAGGTGTAGAACCCGGCCCGCGAGATGCCGCAGGATTCGGTGATCGCGTTGATCGGTGTCCCGGCGTAGCCGCGCTCGAGGAACAGGTGGCGGCTGGCTTGGAGAATCGCGGTCCTCGTGCGCACGCCGCGGCCCGCGTCAAGCGCCTCAACGGGCCCCGAACCCGAAGTCACGGTCATGGCCAAACCGTATACGACAGGAACGTCAACCCGCAATCGCTGCACCGCAAAGTGCCTCATATGGTATTTACACCGGCTCTACTTGACACTATTGTCAAGTAAGTTCACGCCCGGCGGCACGCCGAGGAGGAGGAAGCAAGCGATGACGCAGTTCACCGAGGCACCGATCTTCGATGCCGATCAGCACATGTATGAAACGCCTGACGCGCTCACCAAGTACCTGCCTGAGCAGTACCGGTCGAAGGTGCAGTTCGTCCAGATCGGCAGGCACACCCGGATCGCGATCCTGAACAAGATCACCGACTACATGCCGAATCCGACGTTCGAGCGGGTCGCCGCGCCGGGCGCGCACGAGAAGTTCTACTCCGGGCAAAATCCCGAGGGACTTTCGATGCGGGAGATGTCTGGCCGGGGTACCGCGGCGCCGGCCGGTTCGCGTAACCCCGAGGACCGCATCGCCGAGATAAACCGGCAGGGGGTGGAGGCATGTCTGAACTACCCCACCCTGGCCAACCTGGTCGAGCATTCAGCCGCCGAGGATCCCGATTTGACCGCGGCGATCATCCACGCGCTCAACCAGTGGATGCTGGAGCACTGGAGCTATGTCTACGCCGACCGGATCTACTCGACGCCGGTGCTCACCTTGGGGATTGTTGACAACGCGCGCCGCGAACTCGAGTACATCCTGGCCAACGGGGCCAAGGTCGCACTGATCAAGCCGGCACCGGTCAACGGTTACAAGGGCTGGCGATCGCCTGCGCTGCCCGAGTTTGACCCATTCTGGAAAGATGTCCAGGCGGCCGGACTCCCCATCGTGCTGCATGCGAGCCAACCTCCGCTGCAGGAGTACATCGACAAGTGGGAGCCACCGAAGACCAGCAGTGCATTCGAGATGTCGGCGTTCAAGTGGACGGCTCTCGGCCATCGGGAGATTGCCGACATGCTGACCAGCCTGATCTGCCACGGCACCCTGACCCGGTTCCCGAAGCTACGCATCGCCAGCATCGAGAACGGCAGTTCCTGGATCAACCCGCTGTTCGACGATCTTCAGTCGACGTACAACAAGATGCCGCAGAACTTCCCCGAGCATCCGCACGAGGTGTTCCGCCGCAACATCTGGGTCAGCCCATTCTGGGAGGGCCGGGTGTCCGACGTCGTGAATACGGTCGGCTGGGACAGGGTGCTGTTCGGCTCGGACTGGCCGCACCCCGAAGGACTCGAGACCCCCAGGGGTTACTTCAAGTACGCCGAAGGCATGGACAAGCGTCGCACCTATGACTTCATGGGTGATAACGCCCGCCGGTTCATAGGCCTGCCGATCCGCAACCCCGATCCCGACGCCGTGCACCCCCCAGTGCTGGAAGCCACCAGCGCCTGACAGTCGAGCCGAGAACGGCCCGGGCATCAGCTCGGGCCGTTCTCTGTCTCCGGTCGTCGCCGGCTGGCAGCAGGCTCGGCCGCCCATGGTGGTGCGTCGGGCCAACTTCGATGCCCGCGAATGGGTGCAGCCGATGCAGACAAAGGCCTGCTACGACCGTGACCCGCATCCGACGTAGCGCTACCACTGTCGGTCCGGCGCCGTATCGAACCACGACGCCGGGCGGCCTCCCGGCCCGCCTCCAGGTCACCGGAGCACAGCCCACCAACCCGATTCTAATCCGATATATAGTTATAGACTTCCAGCAGGATCAGCACCTACGGCCGCCGGTCGGCCTGACCACGTTCGCGCAACACCCCGAAGGAGCCCCATGAGCAGGCCTGACATCGCCATCATCGGCGTCGGAATCCACCCCTTCGGCCGGTATGCAGATCGGTCCGCGCTGGAGCTGGGTGCGGTGGCGATTAACCGGGCGGTCAGGGACGCTGGGATCGACTGGACCGACGTCGACAGCCTCTACGCCGGCAGCCTGGAAGTGGCCAACCCCGAGGCTGTCACCGGCCTCGTCGGAATGACCGGGTTACCCGCGCGCGCCACCCTGAGCGGATGCGCCACAGGGAACTCCTTACTGACGCTGGCCGCCCGCGATGTGTTGGTCGGCGAGGCCGAGATCGCCGTCGGTGTGGGGCTGGACAAACACCCTCGCGGCGCGTTCGGCGCCGACCCGTCGGTGTCCGGCCTTCCGCAGTGGTACGGCGACCAAGGCATGTTCTTGACCACGCATTACTTCGGCACGAAGATCATGCGCTACATGCACGACCACGAGATCAGCGAGCAGACGCTGGCCTTGGTCGCGGCCAAAAACTTCGCCAACGGTGCGCTGGCGCCGCATGCGTGGCGACGCAGGGCGATGAGCGTCGAGGCTATCCTGGGCTCCCCGGTTGTCAACGCCCCGCTGCGCCAGTACATGTACTGCAATCCCAACGAGGGTGCTGCCGCCGTGGTGGTCTGCCGGGCCGATAAGGCCAAGCAGTACACCGACACCCCGATCTACCTGCGGGCCTCGGCACTGCGCAGCCGCCGCGAGGGCGCATATGAGCTGCTGCGCACCTCTATCGAGTTGCCGATCGTGCCCGGGACGACCGCCGAGGCGGCCCAGGCCGCCTATGAGCAGGCCGGTATCGGTCCCGAGGACATCGATGTCGCGCAACTGCAGGACACCGATTCCGGCTCGGAGATCATCCACATGGCCGAAACCATGCTCTGCAAGGACGGTGCGCAGGAGGCCTTGCTGCACGACGGCGCCACCCAGATCGCCGGCCGGCTCCCGATCAACACCGATGGCGGGCTGCTCGCCAACGGTGAGCCGGTCGGCGCGTCGGGTCTGCGGCAGGTGTACGAACTCGTGCACCAATTGCGCGGGAGCGCCGGCGAACGCCAGGTGCCCAATGACCCGCAGGTGGCTCTGGCCCAGCTCTACGGCGCGCCCGGCACGGCCGCGGTCGCCATCCTGAGCAAGTAGGCGGGTCAGGATGGTGAAAGACGGTTCGGTCACCGTCGGTGAGGTCAATCTCACCTACACCGAAAGCGGCTCCGGCCCAACGCTGGTCTTCGTCCACGGCGCCTACGTGACCGGCTCGCTGTGGGACGACGTCATCGCTCGGCTCTCTGCCGGCTTCCGGTGCATCGCGCCGACCTGGCCGTTCGGCGCGCAGTCGACGCCTGTCGGCGCCGCGGACGTGGGTGTGGCGGCCGCGGGCAGACGGATCGTCGGCCTGCTGGAGGTACTCGACCTCCGCGACGTCACACTGATCGCCAACGACACCGGCGGGGGCATCGTGCTGGCAGCGCTGGGCGACCGTGCACTGGACTTCGACCGAGTGTCTCGGCTGGTGTTCACCAATTGCGACAGCTATGAACACTTTCCGCCGAAGTCGTTCGCGCCGATCGTCAAATTGTGCGGGTCCAGTAAGCGCGCCGGCGCGGTGGTGATGCGGGCGCTGGCCACCAGCCCCGGCCGATCGTTTTTCGCCTCGGCGGTCACCCGGCACGGCATCGCCGCCGACCGCCAGCCCGCCATCTTCGGCGGCTTCCTGACCTCATCGGCGGTCCGCCGTGAAGCGGTCCGGTTCAGCGCCGACCTCAATCCGCGCTACACACTCGCCGCGGCCGGCGCCATCACCGAGTGGAACAAGCCGGCGTTGATGGCGTGGGGCACCGAGGACAAGATGTTCCCGGTGGCACATGCGCAGCGGCTGGCCGAGGGCTTCCCGAAGGGCGAACTGCGCACCATAGACGACAGCTCGACCTACGTCATGTTGGACCACCCCGACGAATTGGCCCGCGCAGTAACCGATTTCGTCAGGAAGTCTTAGTGCAGCCGGTGAACCCGGGCAGGTGTGGGTGAGCGCCCGCACGATCGCCGGCCTGCTCGCTGAGACGGCGGCGGACCGACCCGGCCAGCCCCTGCTGCGCGATGTCGACGGCGACGTTCTCACCGTCGGCGAGGTCGCACGGCTGTCCCTGGCCGCGACCAGGTGGCTGCACGATCAGGGCGTACGGCCGGGTATGACGGTGGCCTGGCAGCTGCCCTCGACCGTCCCAGCCGCACTGCTAATGCTGACGCTGGCTCGGTCCGCCGCCACCCAAGCACCCATCATTCAAATCTACCGCGGCCGCGAGGTGGCGCAGGCAGTCGAGGTCGGCGATGCCGACGTGCTCATCGTCGACGGCTCCACCGCCGCCAACGCCCCGGCCGGCGTGCACCTCATCACCGTCCCCGACGATTTCGTCGCCATGCTGCGCGGTCTGCCGCACACCGCGCACCCAGAGCTTGCCCCAGCCGACCGCGACGCAGCCAAGCCGCAGTGGATCTACTTCACCTCCGGCACCACCGGCCGCCCCAAGGGTGTGCTGCACACCGACGCGACATTGCTCTCGGCCGCAAAGGGTTTCACCGAATACCTCGGCCTGGGCAGCCACCCGGCGGAGACCGGCACGATCTGTTTTCCGATCGCCCACATCGGTGGGATGGTGTACCTGTCGTGTGCCCTGCTGGCGGGATACCCGTTGCTCATGGTCCCCAAGTTCACACCTGAGCAGCTGCCCGCACTGCTCGCCGAACACAACGTCACCGTGGCCGGCGGGGGCAGCGTCGTCTACCAGATGCTGGTATCGGCGCAGATCGGCAGCGGCGCTGCCGAACCGCTCATGCCCAGCCTGCGCATGCTGATCGGCGGTGGCGCCCCGTGCCCACCCGAGTTGCACCGGCGGGTCCGCGAACACCTCGGTATTCCCGTCGTCCACGCCTACGGCATGACCGAGGCGGCGATGATCTGCGTCAGCCGCGTCGACGACACCACCGAGCAGCAGATCCACACCAGCGGCTCCGCGATCCCCGGCTCCCAGATCCGCATCGTGCGCTACGACGCCGCCGGCACCCAGACCGTGCTACCGCCAAACGCCGAGGGTGAGATCGAGCTGCGCGGGGCCAACATGACCCTGGGCTACCGCGACGAGCAGCAGTGGGCCGAAGCGCTCACCGACGACGGGTGGTTCCGCTCCGGTGACCGCGGGCTGCTGCGGCCAGACGACCACATCGTCGTGACCGGCCGCACCAAGGAACTCATCATCCGCAAAGGCGAGAACATCGCGCCCGCCGAGATCGAGAGCGAACTGCTGCGCCACCCGATGGTCGACGAGGTCGCCGTGGTCGGGGTGCCCGACGAGCTACGCGGCGAGCTCGTCTGCGCCGTGGTGCGCCGATCACCGCGGCACCGCGACCCCACGCTCGACGAATTGTGCGCCTTCCTCGACGAGCGCGGACTGATGAAGCAGAAGTGGCCCGAGCGACTGGTCATTGTCGACGATTTCCCGCTGACCGGCCTGGGCAAGGTGGCCAAAGCCGAACTGGCACGACAAATTGCGCACCACGGCCCATGACCGCACCGGCTGCCCGCCGCGATGGCCCGAGTTGCTTGCTGGCAAGCGGGGTGGTGACTACCATCACAACTAAATAACTAAATGTTTTGACGTTTCACGGCTGTGTGACGTTCGCCCGCCCAAGGAGACCTTGATGCCGTTGCAGCCCTGGATGGAGTTGATCTCCGTCGACGATCACCTGATCGAACACCCGAAGGTGTGGAGCGCCAGGCTTCCCCGCAACTACCTGGAGGCCGGGCCGAAGATCATCGAGTGGGAACGCCCCGACAACGGACAGGTGTGTCAGGTCTGGGATTACGAGGGGCGCATCTACCCCTACATCGGCCTGAACGCGGTGGCCGGCAAGAAGCCCGAGCAGTACGGCATCGAGCCAGTGCGCTATAACGACATGATCCCCGGCTGTTACGACCCCAAGGCGCGGGTGGCCGATATGGACATCGACGGCGTGCAGGCGATGACCTGTTTCCCGTCCTTCCCGCGCTTCGCCGGTGCGGTCTTCGCCGAAGGCGAGGACAAAGAACTGGCGGTGTTGTGCTCCAAGGCGTGGAACGACTTTCATCTCGATGAGTGGGCCCCCACAGCGCCCGACCGATTCATCCCCGTCGCGATGCTGCCGTTCTGGGACGTCGAGGCCAGTGTCAAGGAGGTCCACCGCGTCGCGGCCAAGGGCGCCAAGTGCATCACCTTCCCGGACCTGCCCGACAAGCTGGGTCTGCCCTCGGTGCATTCCGATCATTGGGATCCGCTGCTGTCGGCGATGGAAGATACCGGCCTGGTGCTGGCCCAGCACTTCGGTTCCGGTGGCTTCCCACCGCCGATCGCGCCGGACGCCCCGTTCGCGGTGTTCATCACCTTGATGGGCACCATGTCGATGACCGCATTGACCGACTGGTTGTTCAGCCACACCCTCTACCGGCACCCCAAGCTGAAGATCGGCTTGAGTGAGGGCGGCGTCGGCTGGATTCCCTACATCTTGGAGCGCGCGGACAGTGTATGGCGCAAGCACCGCTTCTACAACAACATCAACCAGGACCATCCGCCGAGCTACTTGTGGAAAAAGCACTTCCACGGCTGCTTCATCGAGGATGACTTCGGGATGGAGGTCCGCGACAAGATCGGCATCGACCAGATCACCTGGGAGTGCGACTACCCGCACTCGGATTCGTTCTGGCCGCAGAGCCGCGAACGTGCCGCCCAAGCGCTGGAGAAGGTGCCCGACGACGAAGCACACAAGATCGTCGAGCTCAATGCCCGGGGGTTCTACAACTTCCCCAGGGCGGCCTGACCGTCGACAGCACCGACACAGCGACCGGGCCGCCGCCGGATGGTCCCGATGCCGGTTACTGGAGCCGCGAAAGGGCGATCAGCGTGGCAGATCTCGAGCGCATCAAGCAGCTTCCGGTCGACGACTGGGCCGATCAGGACCTGCTCACCAAGGATGAGGCCAGAGGGCGACTGGTGGCCGAGATCGAGCGCACCCGGCGCCGGCTGGTTCAGCTGCAGGCCGACGATCCCGCCAACGACGCGGAGATCCTGTTGCTGGCACGGCGTCTGGACGCGATGGAATCGGTCTGCGGTGAGTACGACGCCTACCTGGACGGGCAATGACGCCGCCGGCAAGCCCGGTGCGCAGCACCGCCGGCCCGAAAGGTCTCGAATCGGCGCTACGGTCGATGCTGCGGGCGGGAAGCCGCGTGGCGCTCGGGGACGGCGTCGGCCAGCTTCGCACGCTGGAGTCCGGTGACGCGATCGGCACCGTGCTGTCGAAGGTGGCCCGCGACGTCGGCGACATTGGGCTGGTGCTGGCGTGGCTGCCGACACCGCTGGAGGGTCTAGAACCCGAGGCGTTCGACGAGGTCGTTGCCCTGATGCCGGGCTGGGGCATGCGCCGGGTGCTGGGCGCCCCCAACGCGCGGTTCGTGCCGACCCGGCTGGCGGCTGTTCCCGCGCTGCTGGCCGGTGCGTTGCGACCCGATGTGCTCGTCACCAGGCTGGTCGAACGCGGCGGTGCGCTGCACTTCGGCACCGAAGTGTCCTGGCAGCGCGAACTGGTGGATTCGGAGGTTCCGGTGCTGGCGGTCCTCGACAGCAACGCGCCGACGGCCGACGCCGGTCCGCCGCTGAGCCGGGACGCGGTGACGGTCGTCGCCCGCAGCGACGACGGTCCGAGCCGGTTCCCGCACAAGGAGCCCGACCCGGTGCACGACCGGCTCGCCGACGCCGTGCTGCGCTTCGTTCCCGAGGGCGCCCGGCTGCAATACGGCCCGGGCCAGCTGGGCACCGCCCTGCTTCGGCGAGCGTCGTCGCCGTTGCGCATCGACACCGGCCTGCTCACCGACGCGGTGGTCGACCTCGACGAGCGTGGTCTCCTGGCCGGGACGCCGTCGGCCACCTACCTGCTCGGCGGTGACCGGCTGTTCGACTGGGCCGACGGCCGACCGATCCTGCACGGCATCTCGTATACCCATGACTTCACCCGGCTGCGCGACGGCGCACCGCTGATCGCGGTCAACACGGCCATCGAGATCGATCCGGTCGGTCAGGTGAATGTCGAAGGCATCGGCGACAACGTGGTGGGCGGCATCGGCGGACATCCGGACTACTGTGCCGCGGCCGCGATGAGTCGTCACGGATTGTCGATCATCGCGGTGCCATCGGCCTTCGGCGGCCGCTCACCCTTGGTGGAACGGCTCAGCCGCCCGGTATCCACGCCGGCCTATGACGTCGACATGATCGTCACCGAGTCGGGCCACGCCGATCTGCGCGGCACCGATTGGGCGCGGCGGCGCGAGCTCATCGACGAGTTGTTCGGAACCTGAACCGGCGGACTAACGCCGGAAGTACTTCAGCGGACGCTCGACGTACTCGAACACCACCCCGTCGGGTGAGCGCAGAAACGCAATGTAGAGGCCCTCTATCTTGGTGCCGGGCAGCGGACACCACACCTGATCGCCTTGCCGCTCAACGGAATCAGGCAGCGCTACCAGTGCTTTTTCGACGTTTTCCACCCGCAGCGCGCACCGGTAGAGGCCTTGGTGATTGCCGCCCCAGGGCACCGGCGGCTGACCGGCGCCGCCGGGATGCTCCACCACCGTGAGGCTGAATTGGTGGCCGTCCTCGGGCAGGGCGAACCGGCCGACAACGCACTCGACGGGTTGCGATGACCCGCCGGGTGAAAGCTGGTCCCCGGTGATGGTCCTGGCCGCCGGCGCCTGAACCACGGCGAAGCCGATGGAGGTCAAGAACTCCGCGGTCGCAACCGCGTCGACGGCCGCGATGCGGATCCCGCCGAACAGCGCTCCCCTCGATGCGTCGAGATCGGCAGGCCCCTCGGCCAGTTCGATCACCACACCGTCGGGATCGAGCACCAGCACCGACCTGCTGCCGGAGATCAGCCCGTCGACCGGGTTGCCGACTTGGACACCGTGGTCACTCAGCATCGTCGCCGTGCCGGCCAGGTCGCTGACCGTCATCAGCGCCGACCGGATACCCGGGCGTACCGGGTTGGTGCTTGGATCGTGTTTCAGCGCCGGCGTGTGGTACTCGATGGCCTCAAGCGCGCAGCCGCCGCGCCCCCCGCGGGCATCATAAAGAAACGATGTGGCGCAGTAGGTTTCGCCGTCAAGTCCGAGGATGCTGCCGTCGGTGGGCGCTGCGGGGTCGGTCCGCATCCGCGCGGACAGGCCCAGCTGTTGGGCGTAAAGCTTCTCGGTGGCGTCCAGCGATTCGCAGTTGAGGTTGACGTGCAGGAACCGCCGCGCCAGCTCCTCGGATCCCGCCATCGTCTACAGCACCACCGATTTGATCTTGAAGTCCATGATGTCGTCCTCACTGAACCCCAATTCAGCCAGCAACGCGTCGGTGTGCTCGCCGTGCCCGGGCGCGCAGGTCAGGTCGAGCGGCGCACCGTCGAACTGCACCGGGCTGGCGGCCAAGGCGAATTGGTTGCCGTTGGCATCGGTGGTGCGGGGCAGGTAACCGTTGGCGATGGCCTGGGGATCGGCATGGACCTCATCGGCGGTGCGCATGACGTCCCAAACCCCGTCGAAGCCGGCGAACGCCTTCTCCCAGTGGGCGAGGTCCTGGGACTCGAACGTCGCACGCAGTTCGGCGATGCACGCTGTGCGGTTACCGAAGCGCACCATCGCGTTGGCGAAGCGCACATCGTCGATCAGGTCCGCCCGGCCCAGGCGGTTGCAGAAATCGGCCCAGAACCGATCCGCCTGCAGCAGCACGAAGGCGATGAACCGGCCGTCACGGGTCTTGTAGATGCTGGCCAGCGGGTTGGGCATTTCGTCGAGATTGAACTTCGGAATGTCCTGCCCGGTCACCCCGGCGCCGACGATGTCGGGTCCGAGTTGCCAGATCGCCGCATTGAGCAACGAGACGTCGACCACCGAGGGCTCGCCGGTGCGTTCGCGTTTGACCAGTGCCGCGGCGATGCCTGCGGCGATGGCCAGACCCCCGTAGGAGTCGCCGAATGCGGGCCGTTGGATCGGCGGGTAGGAGCCGTCGCCGGCCGCGTACGCCTCGCCGATTCCCCCTCGTGCCCAATAAGCGGCCAGATCAAAACCGCCCTGGGAGGCCAGGTCTCCCTTGGTGCCGTAGCCGTGACCGCGCGCGTAGATGATCTTGGGGTTGCGGGCCCGGACCGCCTCGACGTCGATGCCCATCCGCTGGCGCGAATCCGGGAGCAGGTTGGTGACGAAGACGTCGGCGGTCTCGAGCAGCTTCATCAACAACTCCAGCCCCTCGGGACTCGAGGTGTCCAGGCCGATGCTGCGTTTGCCCCGGTTGGGCTGCTCGACGAAGTGGTTCACTCCCCCGGCGCCGGTGACGATGCCGGAACTGACCAGGCCACGCTGGGGGTCGCCGGTCTCGGGATGCTCGACCTTGATGACGTCGGCGCCCCAGTCCGCCAGCACGGCTCCGGCCGCCGGCACGAATGTCCACGCGGCGAGTTCGACGACACGGATGCCGTTGAGGATGTCGGTCATGTCTTCCTTCGGAGTTGGGATTCAGTCGAGCGGGTAACCGATTACCTTGGTCTGCAGGTGCTGTTCGAAGCCTTCGAGGCCGTTCTGGCGGCCGATGCCGCTCATCTTGTAGCCGCCGAATGGTGAGTCGGCGCCGTAGAACATGCCGCTGTTGACCATCACCGAGCCGGTCCGGATCCGACGCGCAACGGCCATGGCGCGTTCTTTCGAACCCAGCACCGCACCGGCCAGTCCGTAGGTCGAGTGGTTCGCTAGCTCCACCGCCTCGTCATCACCTCCGTCGTACGGCGTGACGGTGATGACGGGACCGAAGATCTCTTCCTGGAATAGGCGATGATCCGGTGTGGCGTCCGCCATCACGGTCGGTGCCACGAAGTATCCGCGCTCCAATCCCTTTGGCGCGCCACCGCCGACGGTGACCCGGCCGCCCTGTTGCTTACCGATTTCGATGTAGCCGAGCACCCGGTCGCGCTGCTTGGCGGACACCAGCGGGCCGCAGAAATTGGTCGGATCAGACGGGTCGCCGCAGCCGATCGCAGCGAACGTCGCGGTGGCCACCTCGACCGCCTGGTCGTAGAACTGCCGCGGCACCAGCATCCGGGTGGTCAGCGCGCAGCCCTGGCCGGAGTGCATCAGGGCAGCGATGCAACCAGGCAGCGCGGCGTCCATGTCAGCATCGTCGAGCACGAGGTAGGCCGACTTGCCGCCCAACTCGAGCAGGTTGCGTTTCATGGCGTCAGCGGAGAGCCGCTGAATCAGCTGGCCGACCGCCGTCGATCCAGTGAAGGAGATCATATCGGTCCGCGGGTCGGTGAGCAGCAGTTGGGCGATGCTGTTGTCCGAGGTCGGCACGATGTTGACGACGCCCGGCGGAATGTCGGTCTTCTCGGCGATCAGCCGGCCCCACCGCAGGGCGGTCCACGGCGTTTCCATCGCGGGCTTGAGCACCAAGGTGTTTCCAGTCGCCAGGATCTGGCCCATCTTGTTGCTGATGATCTCGAACGGGAAGTTCCACGGCGTAATGGCGCCGACGACGCCCATCGGCTCCTTGACGACGACGCGGTCGTACGGAACACCCAACTTGGCATCCCGGTCGAGCATCCGCTCCCACGGGAACGTCGAGATGAACTCCGCCGGCCAACGGACCGCGTCGGCCAGCGGCCAGTCCAGCTGCGCGATGTAGGTCATGCCTACCGTTGCGCCGGCCTCAGCGACCAGCTCGGCGCGCATGTCTTCTTTCTCTTCCTGCAGCGCATTGTGCAGCTGCATCAGACAGTGCTGGCGGAACTCGTGATTGGTCGACCAGTCGGTGGTGTCGAAGGCGCGGCGAGCGGCCTCAATCGCCTCTTCCATATCCTGTGCGCCGGCATCCGTGGCGACACCGAGCAGCTCTTCGGTGGCCGGATTGATGTTGTCGGCGGTCTTGCCGGTCGACGATGCACGCAGCCGGCCGTCGATGTACAAGCGTGCTTCGGGGTTGAACTGGACGGTTGGTGCGGCGACTGGTGAAGCCGTCATTGGCGCTCCCTCTCGCAGGCGTCAGTGGTGAGGGGCACGTAGTACCCGCTGTGCAGATTATAGCTAACTGTTTAGCTGATTCGGCGAATACGGGCAGAACGCACGCAGCATCGTCTGCGGGGTCTGATTCGCAACCCTCGCCGGGCTAAGCCTTGTCGATGTAGGCCCGCATGAGCTTCTTGGCCAACCTGGTGTTGTAAATACCAAGTGCGACAGGCATGTTCTGCAGGTCTTTCTTGAGTTTCATGAGTTTGAGCGTTTCATCACCGTAGTCGACCATCAATCGACAGCCGGTGATGAACGACGCCATATCGCTGTTCAGGAATACCAGCGGCTCTGCCATTTCCCGGGGCTCTGCCAGCCTGCCGGCGATCCCGGTCTGTTTGATGAGGTTCTCTTCCGATCCGACGAGTTGCGCGAACTCATCCCTCATGCCCGTGTTGGTACTGGCTGGCAACACCGTGTTGATCCTGATGCCCTTCTCGGCGAAGTGCACCATCTTGCTTGCGGCATACGCGTTCATGCACCGTTTGGACAGTACGTAGGCGAATGGCCCGAACCCGTTCCGGGGCGCTATCTTGTGCAGCTCGGCGGTCATCGCCTCCCAGCCCTGGGCAGCGAGTAGCTTCCGGTACTCCCACCTGTACCCCCTCCAGTGAGTCCCGCCAGTGGAGGTGACGTAGGCGATCGCCCCGCCACGCACCATTCGCGTGTCCAGGAACTCCTCCGTCATGTACTTGTTGGCGATGTAGTTCACCGTCACCGTCGTGTGGTAATCCGTCTTCACACCGGAAAGTCCGGCGACCCCAAAGAATCTGTCGATCCGGTCGGGAAGCTCGCCGAAGGCCGCGTCGATGGCAGAGATCTCGCCCAGATTCACCTGAACGAACCCGGCGATGCCAGGGACGGTGACCTCGTTCGCGTCGAGCGCATACACCTTCGCGCCGAGATCTACCAGCATTTCGGTTGTTGCCTTACCCATACCCGAAGCGGCGCCGGTGACTACACACACGGTGTTCGCATAGCCGAAATAGTCCTTCACCCTTGCCTCCATCCGCCGATCAGCAGCAACATCGCATCAGGTAGCGCCGGCGGCGGGCCACGCAACGACAGTTGCGGTGCATCACTGATGGTGACGCGCCGCGGAACGCACCCGATGGCGCGGTTCAATGCCGACAGCAATTGGGTCCGGCAGGTCGACACAATGTAGTGGGCGTTGTCTTACAGGAACATCATCACGGTCTTCGGCCGGCTGAACTCGCGGATGCCCTCGATGCCCCCGAGCCGGCCGAAACCGCTGTGCTTGACGCCGCCGAATGGCAGCCCCGGCGTCGGACCTGCCGCAGGCGAGCCATTGACATAAACCATTCCGCTCTCGATCGCCGCTACCATTCGGTGCACACGCCCGACATCGTTGGAGTAGACATAGGCGCCCAGCCCGTAGTCTGAGTCGTTGGCGATTCGCAATGCTTCTGCTTCGTCGTCGAACCGCAGAATGGACAGCACCGGTCCGAATATCTCCTCCCGTGCGATCGGCGCAGAATGGTCGACATCAGCGAAAAGTGTTGGCGCGATGAAATACCCGTCCGCCAACTCCCCTCCCATGCGCTGCCCGCCGGCGACTAGCTTGCCCTGGCCGCCGTCGAGCGCTTTGGAGATCACGTCCAGAACGCGTTCGCACGCAATCGCGTTCACGATGGGTCCCATCATCGTGTCCTTCGCGAACGGATCGCCCAGGACAATCGACGACGTGAGCGCGGCCGCCTTTGCAACGAAGTCGTCGTACACTGAGGCCTGTACCAGCAGCCGGGTGCCGAGCACGCAGCCCTGCCCGCCCATGGTGAAACCACCGCCGATCGTGCTGGCGACGGCGGCGTCGACGTCGGCGTCGTCGAACACGATTGACGGTGACTTGCCGCCGAGCTCCATCGCGACCGGTTTAGGACCGCTTTCGGCGGCGGCAAGCAGGACCTTTCTGGCCGTGCTGGTGGCTCCTTCGAAGAACACCTTGTCGATGTGCGGCGAGCGGACGAGAGCCTCCCCCGCCGGTGAGCCCGCCCCGGGCGCTATGTTCACCACCCCGGGTGGAAAGCCCGCTTCCAGGAACAGTTTTCCCAGGCGCAGGATTGCATAGGGCGCCAGCTGAGAGGGCTTGATGACAATGGTGTTCCCGGCGGCGAGCACCGCGCCGAGGACCATGCTGGCGGCGATGATGGGGGCATTGAATGGTGTCATTGCCCCCACCACACCGTACGGCTCATCGCGCGTGTAGGCGTGCACCGGGCCGCCCTGGTCGGCAGGGCGGATCTCGCCGCCGATGCGGTCAATCCACGCCGCGTTGTACTCGAGGAAATCAGCGGACCACGCCGCCGCGACGTCAGTTGCCGTCTTGGGTGTCCCGGTGTCAATGCTGGTGAGACTTCCCAGCACATCGGTGTCGTTGCGGACCAGTTCGGCAGCCCTGAGCAGCAGCCGTCGGCGTTCGCTGGTCGGCATCGCTTTCCAGACCGGCAGCGCCTCCCGGGCTGCCCGCGCGGCCATCTCGATTTCATGGGTTCCGGATAGCGACATCCGTTTGGTGAGCTGTCCGGTGGCGGCGTAGACGTGCCCATATTCTCCGCCCGATCCGTCGGTGACGACGCGGTCGCCGATGAGAGCGCCCGGCTCAGGCAGTAGGTGCAGGGGCGGTGGGCTGATCGGCACGGTGTTCTCCTTGTGATGAGCTGTCGGGGCTGCCAGGCTCGGCTAGGCCTGTGTGTGAGCCCGGACTTCTCCGTCCCGCTCGTCGTTGCGACGATTGCGTTCGGCCGGATGGGTCCACGACGCCGGCGTGGGATAGAAGCGCTTCAGGCCCTGGACCGGTTTGAACGGCCACCACTGCCCGTGCGGTTGCGCGAGGCGATCAAGGATGACGGCCAACACGGCCGGGTTCGACGCCAGACCGATGTGGCTGGCGCGGACCTCGACGTTCTCGGCGCGAGGGTTCGGGGAGTTCGGTCCGGTCTGGTCAATGCTCAGATACCACGGAGCGAAACCGTCGTTGCGGGTGTAGATCGATGTCGCCGGCACGGTGAGCGGCGGGCGCTCATGCTCTTCCAACCGCAGCAGATCGAGTTCCGCGGCGTGCCGGGCGACGAACCGTTCCCAGTTGCCCTTTCCGAACGGCTTGTGCGCGAACTCATCTGTCTCCAGCATGCGGAACGGACTGCCCAGAGTAATGACCTGGCGGATCTTCTCGGGCACGAAGCGAGCGAGCATGCGGGCGTAGATGCCGCCAAGGCTCCAGCCGATCACCGTGATGGGTGCATCGTACAAGTTGTAAAGCTCGTCGACCCGGGCCAGCAGGCCTGCCAACTGCTTCTCGTCGAGGCCCATGTTGCGGCCTTGGTTCCAGCCGTGCACCGAGTAACCCTGGCCGCGGATGCCCCAGCGCAGGACCGCAGTGGATCCGTCGTCACCCAGGCCCCCGGGCAGCACGAGCACCGCCTGGGGTTCGCCCGGGGGGTGCAGCCTCGGCAGTAGCGGCCGTGCGACCACGTAGGCGGCGGCCTCCAGCGGTGCGCGCAACTCCAGCAGCCGCCGTCGTAGACCCAGGCCGCGGGCGGGCGCACGTCCTACCGGTGAATCACTGTTTGTCATGGACTCTCCTTTGAGTCTTTGCTGATGTCCGGAGCTTTCGACCCGGGGAGACTGCCCGCCGCAGGTCGTCGAACGCCTGACGGATGAATTCCTCGTAGTGCCACGGATCTGGAAGAGCGTCGCGGTCGGCGGTGAAGAACAGCCCGAGCTCATCCTGGTAGCCGGCGACGATGTTCATCAGGCGCATCCCGTCGGTGACCGGCCCGAATCCGCACAGGTGGATCAGTCTGGCGCCGCACAGGTAGTGCGGTCCCGGTGGCCCGGGCAGTCCGGTGATCGCGGTGCTCATCGGCAGCGCGCCGATCAGTCCGCCCGGCAGGGCGCCGATGACCATGGTCGCCGCGGTCAGGACGGTCTCGGGCACGAGTTCGAGCAGATCGGTCGGCGAATGGGCGCCAAGCCTGCTCAACCCTTCCTTGGAGCCACGCGTCGATGCCCGCACGGCGGCGAGCCGCTCAACCGGGTCCTCGACGTCGGTGGCCAGGCTGGCGAACATCGCCGACAGTTGGTTCCCCACGGTGGAGGGTGGCTCGGTGCCGAAGGGCATCGTGCGATCGGCTTCGGCACGGGTACCCACGACCACTGCGGACTTGATCGCTTGGCTCGGCAGCTCACCGAGCTCGCCGAGGTAGTAGCGCAGGGCCCCGCCGAAGACCGACGCCGCCACGTCGGTGACGGTGGCACCCTCGACGGCCTTGCGGATGAGCGCGACGTCCGCGAGGTCGAAGAAACACGCCCCCCACGACCGGTGCGGGCCGACCCGCCCGTCGAAGCGCGGGGTCTTCGGCGTCTGCGGCTGGTCCGGTCCTGCCTCGGCGTGTGGCGCCAGGCGTCGTCGAAGCTGCGACCAAGTCACACGGCCCAGTCCCGGTCCAGCTTTGGTGAGGGCGCGGGCAGCCTGCAGTGGGGCCGCCGCGGCGTGCAGCCCGGCGCGGGCCAGCAGGTTGATCGGTGATGGCTCGGACTCGACGCGGCCGGCCTTGTCGGGGGGCGGCGGTATCGATACGTCATGGGGATCGGTGTCGTGCAGGACCCCCATGATCGCCCGGTAGGCCTGGCCGTCGAGCACAGAATGGTGCGCTTTGAGGACCACGGCGAACGAGTCCTTAGGAAAGTTCTCGACGGCGTCGAGCCCGTCGATCATGTACAGCTCCCACAGGGGACGGCTGAGATCGAGGGGCCGGGCGATCAGCCGGGCGACCAACCGACAGAACTCACGCCAATCACCCGGGGGCGGTAGGGCGAGGTGGCTCATGTGGTACTCGAGGTCGATGTTGGGATCCTCGACCCAGTAGGGGCGATCGAGGTCCCCGGGGACCCGCAGCAGCTTCAGCCGCAGCGCATCGACGAGATGCAAGCGCTGCCGGAAGTGCTCGAGCACGACTTGGAAGGTGACGCCGCGAGGGGCGCTCGCCCGGTCGTACACCAGGACCACGCCGCCGTTCCATGGCGAGATCTTCTCCAGGTGGACGAAGGTGGAATCCACCACCGAAAGCTGGATCATTGCGACCGGCCCCCTATCTCAACGATTCGCGCGACGCGAACGCGTCCAGCACCGAGAGCTCCACGATTGTCACCTCGGCACCGCCACGCCGGACTTCTCTCGGTCCCAGGTCGCCTCGGTGGCGCCTTGCTGGCGGAGAATGTGTTTCAGGATCTTGCCGGTCGGCGTCATGGGTAACTCGTCGCGAAACTCGATGAACCGGGGCAGAGCGAAGCGGGGCAGTTTGTCGATGGCCCACTGGAACAAGTCCTTAGGTGTGATGATCTCGGCGCCGGCGCGGAGCACGACGGTCACCTTCACCTCGTCCTCGCTGAGTTCGGACGGCACGGCATGGACGGCGGCCTCGGCAATCGATGAATGGGTGAGGAACACCTCCTCGACCGCCTGGCTGGAAATGTTCTCGCCGCGGCGGCGCAGATAATCCTCCTTGCGGTCCACGAAGTGCAACCAGCCGTCGGCGTCGAACCTGCCGAGGTCGCCGGTATGCAGCCAAAGGTTGCGCATCACCCTCAATGTGGCTTCCGGACGACGCCAATATCCTTCAAACATCACGTGGGGCCGCGTCGGACGGCACACGATCTCGCCGACCTCGCCGTTGGGGACGTCGTGGTCGTCGTCGTCGAAAATTCGCACCTCGAAGTCGTCGCTGGGCCGGCCCGCGCTCGTCACTGGTGTCTGCTCACCGGCCGGCGGGCACGCGATGAACGTCGCCTCCGACTGTGCGTAGACCTGGCCGGCCACCAACTGGACCCCGAACCGTTCCCGAAAAATCTGCGCGAGCTCGGTAGTGACGGGATTGGCCCCCATCACACGCAGTTGTCCGCGACAGCGTTGCATCTCCGGGGAGTCGGGCATAGTCGCCACCAGTGGCCCCATCGCACCGATCAAGTTGGCCTCAGTCGCTCCGGTCCGTTCGATCTCCAACCAGAACTTCGACAACGAAAAGTGCTCCAAGAGGGCTGCACGGGCGCCGATTTGAGCAGTGGCGAGCACGACGACCGCCGTCGCCATCAGATGAAAAAGCGGCATCGGGGACCAGATCACCGTGTCCGCGGTGCGCTCGAACATTACGTTGCTGCGCCGCGCGACGTTGCAGTAGTAATTGTGGCTCGACACGCAACCCTTGGCCGGGCCGGTGGTACCCGACGTATAAATCAATACCGCCAAGTCCTCTGGGCGGACCCCACGGGGGGTGAAATCGGTGCCGTCTCGAAGACTGTCGGTGACCGGAGCGAGCTGAATGCCAGATATCGTGCGGCCCGGCGGGTCTCCGCGGTACAGCAATGTCTGAAGGTTTTCGATGCCATCGGCGACGTCGAAAATCCGTTCGGCATAAACGGATTCGGCCACAACGACCTTCGCGTCGGAGTCGTCGAGCTGGTGGCGCAAGAACTCGCCCCTGTTCGCCGTGTTGACCGGAACCGAAATCGCGCCAAGGAAGTTGATTCCGAACCACAGCGTGACGGCATCAATATGGTTGTCCAGGACGGTGGCCACCGTATCTCCCCAGCGCACCCCGGCCTCTGCCAGTCCGGCGGCGTAGCCACAGGCGCGTTGATAGACCTGCCGGTAGGTCCACGTTTCGCCAGAGAAATCCAGATATATCCGATCGGGCCACTGCTCGGCAGCCCGGCGGATGACGTCGTTGATCGTGTCAGTGTCACCTGTGCCGATCCAACTGTGGAACTGCTGTTCGAAGGCGGCATGGGACTCCGGCACTATGGTCTCTTCGGTGACCGGAAGGACTTCCTCGGTGGCTTGCTTCATGGTGCGGGCCTTCTCACCGGTCGGGGACTGAACCCTTGGAAGGGCGGGGGGGCAGCGGTGAAGCTGTCGTTGGCATCGACTCTCCTTCGAGCGAGCGCGTTGTGGTCTAGTGTAGGCATTTATAGTAAATTGTTTAGCGGATTCGGTGAAGGTTTTCGTGTCGACTGAAGTGGGCGACGTGGTAAATGGTCGTCGACGCGGTTATATGACCCAGATCGCACAGTATCGCCAGGACTTTCGCCGCTATTTGCGGGAGTTGGACTGGGCGGCCGAATGGCGCAATGCCGCCTTCTACAGCGCCGAGGACGGCGTGGCCCACGACGCTCGGGTGCTTGCACGGCTTCACGAGGATGGCTGGAACCGCTACGGATGGCCAGAGTCGGCCGGCGGTGTGGGCGGGAACGAGATTCACCGGGCCGTCTACTACGAGGAACTCAGCCACGCGATGTCGGCGGTGCCGGCCCAGCACTGGACGCTGGAGACACCGGGGCCGGCCCTACTGAAGTTCGCGCCTGGTTTGGCCGCGCAGTACCTACCCGGCTTCCTCGACGGCAGTGAGTGGTGCGGCCAGTGCTTCTTCGAGCCGGACTCGGGGAGCGATCTGGCAACGCTGCGCACCCGTGCCGTTGCCGGCGGCGATGGGAACTTCGTCGTCAACGGCCAGAAGATCTGGACCAGTCAGGGCCCGACCGCAACGCGGCTGCTGGTGCTGGTGCGCACCGGAGCGCCCGAGACCCGGCGTCGCGGCCTGACCATGATCATGGTTGACGCCGAGGCGCCTGGCGTTACCGTCCGCCCGATCGCGCTGGCCAGCGGGCGCCGCGAACTGGCCGAGGTGCTTTTCGATGACGTCGCGGTGCCGCGCGAGCGCGTCATCGGTGAGATCGACGGCGGGTGGACCGTTGCGATGCACCTGATGCAGTACGAGCGCGGCAGATATGGCTACGCGGTGCTCACCGAGCTTGCCCGGCTGCGCAAAGACATGGTGGCCGGTGGCTCCTCGCCGGCGCAGCGGGAGTGGTTCGGGCGGGTTTTCGTCGACGTCAAGTCGGCGCAGGCGCGCACCGCGACGACGGTTCGTAAGCTTGCCGACGGCACGACCATTGGCCCGGGAAGCAGCGTCGACAAGTTGTTGATCAGTCGCGTTGTTGTTCAGTCGTGCCGAAAAAGAGCTCAACGACCTGATTCTCGACGTACAACGCGAGCAGATGATCGCCGGCGGGGCGCAGCGGCGCCGAGGCGGACACGGCTCGCGCCGAGTGGTGGTACTCGCGCGCGGCGTCGATCATGGGCGGAACGGCGAGGTGCAGCGGGGCATGGGGCGCTCCCCGGTTCAGACGGACTCGCTGAATCGGGTGATGCTGGCCGAACTGGCGACCCACCTTCAGCTGGAGGCCATGCTCGGCGAGAGACTATCGAGAGCTATTCCCCGGGAAGCGCGTTACCTGTGATCGTCGACTGCAGCTGAGGAGAAGGAAAAACCATGCGCCGCAACATTTTCGAGGATGTTCACAACGACTTCCGCGCCAGCGCACGAGCATTCTTCGAACGTGAATGCGCACCCCACAGCGAGAAGTGGGAACGCGAAGGCAAAGTCAGCCGCGAGGCATGGCGCGCCGCGGGTGAGCATGGCTTGATCGGCTGGGCGCTGCCGGAGCGCTTCGGCGGCATGGGACTGACCGATTACCGCTTCAATCAGATTCTCTCCGAGGAGATGATGGCCACCGGGTCGGTGGGCATCGGTCTGGGCGTGCAGAACGACATCCTGGTGCCCTATCTCGACGAACTCACCACCGAGGAGCAGAAGGAGCGCTGGCTGCCCAGGTTCATCTCCGGTGAGTACATCGGCTCGATCGCGATGTCTGAGCCGGCCGCCGGCTCTGACCTGGCGGGCATCAAGACCACCGCGACGGATGCCGGCGACCACTGGGTGGTCAACGGCCAGAAGACGTTCATCAGCAACGGCCTGCTGTCGAAGCTCGTGCTCACTGCGGTCAAAACCGATCCGTCGGCGGGCCGCAAGGGCATCAGCCTGCTGATGATCGAGGACGGCATGGAGGGCTTCACCCGCGGCCGCAAGCTCGACAAGATCGGCCAATGGTCCGCTGATACCGCAGAGTTGTTCTTCGACAACGTCCGGGTTCCCAAGGACAACCTGGTGGGCGAGCTCAATCGCGGCTTCTACCATCTTCTTTCGCACCTGCCGAGCGAGCGGCTGGGTATCGCCTGCTACGGGCTGCCGATGGCCCGGCGCGCGTTGGAGCTGACGAAGAGCTACGCACTCGAGCGCACCGCCTTCGGTCAGCCCGTCGGCAAGTTCCAGGTGAACCGCCACTTCCTGGCCGAGATGCAGACCAAGCTGGACGCCGCGCAGACCTACCTCGACCAGTGCGTCCTGGCGCTGAACGAGGGCGAGCTGACGGCCGAGGATGCCGCGGGCCTGAAGTGGTGGACCACCGAGGTGCAGTGGGAGATCATCGACCGCTGCCTGCAATTGCACGGGGGCTACGGGTACATCAACGAGTACGAGGTGGCCCGGCTGTGGCGCGATTCCCGGGTGCAGCGCCTCTACGGCGGGACCACCGAGATCATGAAGGATCTGATGGGCCGGTCGATGGGCTACTAGGGCGGATAAGGTTCCGGGCCGGCCGGCGCCGGGCCGCCGTTGGGGCTGCGGCGGGTCGGTTGATCGGCCACAACCAGTATTTGAGTCTGCAGGCGGAGGGCGATTATGGAGGTCAGCAATCTTCGGGAACCGAAGATGGCCGATCGGGTGGCCGCCGTGCTGCGCCGGATGTTCGTTCGCGGTGAGATCGCCGAGGGCTCGATGCTGCCCCCGGAGTCGGAGCTGATGGAGCGGTTCGGGGTGTCGCGCCCGACGCTGCGCGAGGCGTTTCGGGTGCTGGAGTCCGAGTCGCTGATCGAGGTGCAGCGCGGCGTGCGCGGCGGCGCGCGGGTGACGCGTCCGCGACGCGAGACACTGGCCCGCTACGCCGGGCTGATCCTGGAGTACGAGGGAGTGACGTTGCAAGACGTCTACGACGCCCGGGCCGCCCTGGAGACACCCATGGTGGTGGCGCTGGCCGGCGCTGCCGACCCCGACGCCATCGCCGAACTCGAGCGGATCGTCGAACACGAATCCCGGCTGCAGCCCGGTGTCGAGTCGATCGACACGATGACCGACTTCCACGCCGCGATCGCGCGCTTGTCGGGCAACAAGACCCAGCAGATCGTCAGCGCGATGCTGCATCACATCATCGAAAAGGCCAACCGCTCGTTGCAGCCGACCCACGGTGCAGAGGCCGAGCAGGCGCTGCGCCGTTCGGCCAAGACACATCGCATCGTCTTGGAACTGATCAAGTCGGGCGACGCGGATAAGGCCGGTGAGCTCTGGCAGCGCCATCTGATGAAGGCAGAGGAGTTCCTGTTCGCCGGATCCACGTTGTCCACCGTGGTCGAGCTCGTCGAATGAAGCGCGTCGACGAGCACGAGGTCCAGCGCGACATCGAGACACCCGACAGCATCCGGGTGCGGTTCGGCATCGACTTCCTCGAGGCCGATCTCGCCGATGCGACCATCGCGATGTCGATGTCGATGCCGATGGCGGGCCTGCGCAACCCCTTCACCGGCGCGCCGGCGGTGGGTCTGCTGGCCGTCCTGGTCGACGCCGCCGGCGGCATGTCCAACCACTACCGTCGTCGTACCGACCAGTGGACGGTGACCACGGAGCTGACATTGGAGCTCAGCCCGGCCGAGTGGGCCGATGCCGAGGAGCCGGTACTCGCGCGGGCCCGCCCGCTGGGCCCGGTCGGCGCCACGACCCTGGCCCTGTGCACGTTGAGCCGGGGCGGAGCGGTGATCGGAGCCGGCACGGTTCGTTCGTATTTCATCCCGGCGGGCGACCTGCGGGTCGACCGTGGCGCGGGCGCACACCGAACCCCGGCGCGGCAGTTGTCGGATCTGCTGGCAGTCGATATCGATGTCAGCTGCGCCGACGCCACGTCGGTACTGCGCCAGCGGGTCGATCCCGATCTGAACAACGTGATCGGGATCGTGCACGGTGGTGTCGCCGCGGCCAGTCTGGAGTTGACCGCGTCGGCGGCGATCAACGCCGACCACCGCGGTGATCTGCTGCGCACCGCCTCGTTGCGGGTGAACTTTTTGCGCCCGTTTCTCGCCGGCCTCGATTCGCGATACGTCGGGACGCCGCTGCGCCTCGGCCGCACCTCCGCGGTCGGCGATGCCCGCGCGATCGGCGAGGACGGGAAGGCGGCGATCACCGCGCGGCTGACCGCCTACCGCTGAGCGGCGATTTCGGCCCGCTTTCGTTCGCAGCGCGACACGGTGTGCGCGCCGGAGTCACTTCTTGGAGCGCGCGCGGAAGGCGGCGACCCGCTCCTTGAACTCCGGCGTCGAGAAGGAGGTCAGCTCCTCGGCCAGCGCGTACTCCA